>JADJWI010000003.1:660115-990172 GCA_016716435.1 Acidobacteriota bacterium
TTTGACCGCTACATCCGCGACGGGCGCCACTTTCAAGCGACCGTGCGTTATATTGAAGAAAATCCGGTCAAGGCTCGATTGTGCCAAAGGCCCGAAGACTGGAAATTCAGCAGTGCCTATTTTCGTAAGAGTAGTTTTTGACCAGATAGTGCTGGGCTGTTGCTTTGAGTAGATCAGTGTTGTGATTGGAACAATGTCACGACTGGACCGCAGGCGTCTGCGCCTGCCAGCGTCAAAAGGACGCTACCGCCCGTCAGCGTTGAGGGAACTAGGCCGTTATCACGGCCTTTGCACGCGGGGACGCGTGCGGTCCAGTCAGTGAGGTGATTAATAAATTATGAAACGCTTCTTTGTTGCTGTTGGTTTTCTGGTGTTATGTGTGCCGTTTGCTATGGCTCAGTCGGATGAGGTCAGTATCATTCCTCGTCCTGCCGATTATGAGCAGAAAGATGGAACTTTCGTGTTGAGTCGTCAGACTAAGATCGTTATTACGCGGCCGAGGTTTGAGCAGAACGCCAAGGTACTTCGTGATGAGATTTTTCGTCGTTACGGATTCAAACTTAGGATAACAACTAAACGGCAGAAACGGGACTTTATTCTATTCGATCTTGTCGGGCAGGGTTACGCAGCACTCAGAGAAAAAGGCGAATACCATTTGGACATCGAACCCAAAGCAATAAAAGTGCTTGGGGGGCCTGAAGGCCAGTTTTATGGAATGCAGACACTGCTCCAACTTATATCTCCCGAAGCGGATAACAGCGCAAAAATTCAGGCAGCATTAATATACGACGCGCCCCGCTTCCGCTACCGCGGGATGCATCTTGATGTTGCGCGGCATTTTCAGCCGGTGGAGTTTGTTAAAAAGTTCATCGACCAGATGGCGCAGTATAAGTTCAATTATTTTCACTGGCATTTGACGGAGGATCAGGGTTGGCGGATCGAGATCAAGAAATATCCGCGGCTGACCGAGGTTGGCTCGCGGCGGCCGGAGACGATGGTCGACCGCAACTTCTCGCCCTACATCGGCGACGGCAAACCGCACGGCGGCTTTTACACGCAGGAGCAGATCAGGGAGGTGGTCGCCTACGCCAAGGAGCGGCACATCACCGTCATCCCGGAGATCGAACTCCCCGGCCATGCCTCGGCGGCGCTGGCGGCGTATCCGCAGTTTGGCTGCAAGACCGATTACGAATACAAGGTGCAGACGACCTGGGGCATTTTTAAGGAGGTCTTTTGCCCGACCGAAGAGACGTTCAAGTTTCTCGAGGACGTGCTCGACGAGACCATCGCCCTGTTCCCCGATTCGCCCTACATCCACATCGGCGGCGACGAAGTGCTGAAGGATCATTGGAAGGAGTCGGCGTTCGTTCAGGAGCTCAAGAAACGCGAAAACCTGAAAGACGAAAACGAGGTGCAGAGCTATTTCATCCGCCGCATCGAACGTCACCTAAGCAAACGCGGCAAGAAGATGATCGGCTGGGACGAGATACTCGAAGGCGGCCTGGCACCGAACGCGACCGTGATGAGCTGGCGCGGAATGCGCGGCGGCATCGAGGCGGCGAAGTCGAAACACGATGTGATAATGACGCCGACCGATTTCGTTTATTTCGATTACGGCCAGGGCGACCCCGCATACGAACCGCTCAACATCGGCAGCTACGTTCCGCTTTCAAAGGTTTACAGCTTCGAACCGGTGCCGCCTGAACTCACCTCGGAAGAGGCAAAATACGTAATCGGCGGACAGGCGAACATCTGGACCGAGTATATGAAAACGGAGTCGCACGTCGAATACATGGCGTTCCCGCGAATGCTCGCGTTGAGCGAGGTGCTTTGGTCAAAAAAAGAGGACCGCGACTTCGCCGATTTTCAGCGTCGGCTAAATGCGATCTTGCCGCGGCTTGATAAACAAGGCGTGAATTACCGCATCCCGGAACCCGGCGGCTTGCGGAATGTCGTTACGGAAAGCGAGCGTGTTTCGATCGAGCTACAGCCCGCGGCCGGAACTCGAGTGCATTACACCACGGACGGCACGACGCCCGACGAACGCTCGGCGGTTTATTCGCGGCCGATCGAGGTCCGGCTCGGCGAGGGCGAGGTGAAAACGCTGAGGACCATCGTCGTCAACGCCGCCGGCCGCAAGAGTGTCGTCTATGCCGCGACCATCGTCCGCGGGAAGATGCGCGAGCCAGATGTGACCACGGCGGCAAAGCCGGGACTGAACTACAGCCTGCTGGTGCCGAATGAAAACCCTGAGTTCAAGAGCTTCTCTCAAAGCGGCGAGACGCGTTCGACCGCACTAAACCAGTTCGCTCAGAGTGCAGACCTCAAGAAGCCCTTCACTCTGACCTATGAGGGCTATTTCCGCGTGCCTGAGGACGGCGTTTATGAGTTTCAGGTCGATTCCACATGGGACGCGACCGTTGTGCTCGGCGATGGCAAGATCATCGACGATGCCGGAACACGCGACCGCAAGATCCGCTCGGCGATCGTTCCGCTCAAGGCCGGGCTGCATAAGATGTCGATACGCTACAACCACCGCGGCGGCGATTCGTCGTTCCGCTTCCGCTGGGGCATAAAAGGCCGCGGCCTGACACAAGCCTGGGGCGGGGAGTTCGTGCATTAGGAAAGAAGCCAGAAGTCAGAAGTCAGAAGCCAGAATCAGGAGTAGTTTAATGAGAAAATGCAGATGCTCGGAGAGCGCAAGGTTTTTGGACTTGAAACGAACTGGCCGCCTGCTTACGCTGGCGGTTCTGACACTGCTCGCCGCTCACGGCTTACTGCTCACGGCCACGGCCCAAACGCGCGACTACACCCGCTGGGTCAATCCGTTTATCGGCACCGGCGGCCACGGGCATACTTTTCCCGGGGCGACGATGCCCTTCGGCATGGTCCAGCTCTCGCCCGACACGCGCATCGACAACTGGGATGGCTCATCGGGCTACCACTACTCCGACGACATCATCTACGGCTTCTCACACACGCACCTGAGCGGAACGGGCATTCCTGATGGAGCTGATATCTTGTTCATGCCGACGGTCGGTGAACCTCAGTTCTTTGCGAAGGAAGGCGATAAATCGGTCAATGGCTACGCATCGAAATTCTCACATGGGAATGAAAAGGCGGAGCCGGGATACTACTCAGTTAAGTTGGATGACGATGGTATTCTCGCGGAGTTGACGGCTACGAAGCGGGTTGGATTTCATAGATATACGTTCACGGAATCCAGTGGGTCGGGAAATCTGATTCTCGATCTGAAATGGCGCGATAAGGTGCTTGGTTCGGAATTGCGAATTGTCGGCAGAAATCGCTTAGAGGGATTTCGCCGATCAGAATCCTGGGCAAAAAATCAAACCACTTATTTTGTTGCGGAGTTCGCGGATCCCTTAGTTACGGCTCATATCCAAGATGCGGACGGACCTATCAAAGATTGGAAGTATGGTGGAGAGTTCCATTCTTCAGTCGGAAAGGATGTCAAAGCGGCCTTTTCGTTCCGCGAGGACAAGAAGCAGATTCTCATCAAGGTCGCGATCTCCTACGTCTCGATCGAAGGTGCGCGGAAGAATCTCGAAGCCGAGCTGCCGCATTGGGATTTTGATAAGGTGCGGGCGGATGCAAAGGCGGCGTGGAACAAGGAACTGTCGAAGATAGAGGTCTCGGGCGGGACGGACGAGCAGACGACGAATTTCTACACCGCTCTCTATCACACAATGATCCACCCGAACGTCTTCAATGACGTTGACGGCCGGTACAAGGGCCACGACGGGAAGGTGCATCAGCTACGGAGCGCGGACACTCCTGTCCGCATGAGCGTCGCCTCGACGCGAACAAGTGTGAATGATTCGAAGTCGTCGACGGGCAGCAGATCTCTCGCCGGAGGAACCGGCGATGCGGACAAGAGTGTCCGCGCTCCGTCTGATCACTACACGGTCTTCTCACTTTGGGATACGTTTCGGGCGACGCATCCGCTTTATACGATCATTGACGAGCGGCGGACGGTCGATTACATCAATTCGTTCATCCGCATTTATGAACAAGGCGGGCGGCTGCCGGTTTGGGAGCTTTGGGGCGAAGAGACGGATACGATGATCGGCTACCACTCGGTCTCGGTCATCGCCGACGCGATGGCAAAGGGCATTAAGGGCTTCGATTACGAAAAAGCGTACGAAGCCGCCAAGCACTCCGCCAACCTGGACCACCACGGCCTCGCCGCCTACAAACGCCGCGGCTACATCTCCGCCGAGGATGATAACGAATCGGTCTCAAAGACTCTGGAGTACGCCTATAACGATTGGTGCATTCTTCAGATGCAACATGCACTCAATGCTCAAGGCAAGTTTACTGATATTCCGCGGCAGTTTACCGATCCGCAGTTTTTTCGACGAGCCCGCTACTTCGAGAACTTATTCGATCGCGAGACCGGCTTCATGCGCCCGAAACGCAACGGCGGATTTATCGAGCCGTTTGCGCCGAACGAGGTTACGTTTCACTTTACCGAGGGCAATTCGTGGCAGTACTCGTTCTTCGTGCCACACGACGTTCCGCGGCTTATGGAACTAATGGGCGGCCGCGAAAAGTTTGCGGCCAAGCTCGATGAGCTTTTCACCACCGACCAAAAACTAGCCGGCCGCTTCCAGCCGGACATCACCGGCCTGATCGGGCAGTACGCCCACGGCAACGAACCGTCGCATCACATTCCGTACCTTTACAACTACGCCGGCCAGCCGTGGAAGACGCAGGCCTACGTCCGCCGAATAATGGACGAGTTTTACAAGAATGCGCCCGATGGCCTGATCGGCAATGAGGACGCAGGCCAGATGTCGGCGTGGTACATTCTCTCAGCTGCGGGATTCTACCCCGTCGCTCCGGGGGCCCCGCACTACGACATCGGCTCGCCGCTATTTCCGCAGATGAAGTTCAACCTCGAAAACGGAAAGACCTTCACGATAACTGCGAAGAACAGTTCACCGGCGAACGTTTATGTGCAGGCCGTCACGCTAAATGGCAAGCCTCTTCGGCAGGCGTTTCTGGCACACTCGGACCTACTTGCGGGCGGCACGTTGGAATTCGAAATGGGCCCGAAACCAAAAACCGGACTCTTTCCCCAATCGCTGCAGCATCGTTCCCCTGAGATCGTAGCCGTACCGAACATTACCGCTGACCGCGTCTTTCGCGATCAAACGACCGTCACGATGAGCACTATCACCGCCGGAGCGAAGATCTACTACACTCTCGACGGCACCGAGCCTTCGGCTCGATCGACGCTGTACACCTCCCCGTTTACGCTGAGCGAAACTTCGACCATCAGGGCGATAGCGATCAGTAATCGAGTTCAAAGCTTTCCGGTCGAGGCCTCGGTTCTAAAACGCACGAATGATTGGACGGTCACGCTCGCTTCGCCTTTCAGCACGCAGTACACGGGCGGCGGTGATGATGCGATGGTCGATGGGCTTCGCGGGACGCGCAACTTTGCGAGCGGCGAGTGGCAGGGTTATCAGGGCAAGGTGCTTGAGGCCGTTATCGACCTTAAGGAGCAGCGGCGGGTCATGGAGGTCGGCGGCTCTTTCCTGCAGACAACGCGGTCGTGGATCTGGATGCCCTCGCGGATCGAGTTTGAAGCGTCGGGCGACGGTGTGAACTTTACAAACTTGGCAGAGATCAAGACCGACGTCCCGCTGACCGATGAATTGCCGCAGGTCAAGGAGTTTTTGAACAAGCTCGCGGCCCCGGTCACTACCCGCTACATCCGCGTTCGTGCGCTCAATATCGGCCCCATCCCCGCCTGGCACCCCGGAGCCGGCGGCGACCCATGGATATTTGTTGATGAAGTGTTAATCAGATGATGCGCAAGCCCGCACGTAAGTAAGGGCGGTTTCTCAAACTGAACATTATGCTCGACGACTACGGTTTCGAACTCTACGAGGATAATGAGTTCCCTATTGCATACTTGATCACGTTTCGCACATTCGGAACCTGGCTTCACGGTGATGAACGAGGTTCGATCCGAAGGAACCGAAAATCTGATCGAGGCTCGAAGCATATCGACATTAATATTCCGCTTAAAGAGAAAATGGAGGCCGGAATGCTCTCGCACCCTGTTTTACTAGATCCGCTGCAGCGAAAGGTCGTTGACAGTGCGATTCGCGAGGTATGCGAGGTGCGAAAGCACCTGTTGCATGCCGTGAACGTAAGGTCAAACCATGCTCATTCTGTGATCAGTGCTCAGTCCAGTCCGGAGCGATTGGCCGATTCACTGAAGGCGTATTCGACCCGTCGGTTGAAAGAAAACGGGTTGATAGCTCCCGACGGGCGAGTATGGTCACGAGGGCGTAGCCGAAGATATCTGTGGAAGCCTCAACATGTGGAGGCTGCGGTCGAGTATGTTCTTTACGGCCAAGGGGATGTTCAATTTGAATTGGACGATCGCGATAGCATTGGATGAACCGCCCTTACTTACGTGCGGGCTTGCGCATGCATTGGCCGAAAAGAAGTTGACCAAATCACGCTGCCGAGCGTCTAACCTCAGGACGATATTTGTTGTTCGCGGAGTTTTTATGGACAGGCGGTATTTTCTTAAGACAAGCGGGATCGGACTGGCGAGCTTTGGCCTGATGGCGACGGCCCCGGACTTTTTGCATCAGTTTGCAGCGGCACAGGCGACGGGAAGCGGCGGGAAGCAGAAGGTGCTGGTCACCATTTTTCAGCGAGGAGCGGTCGATGGCTTAAGCATGATCGTACCGCACGGCGAGGGCGAGTATTACAACCTCCGCCGCGGGACCGCGATCGCACGGCCGAGGCAAACGGACGGTGCGCTCGACCTTGACGGGTTTTTTGGGCTTCATCCGGCGATGGCATCGCTCCAGCCTTTTTGGAGCGCAAAGCAGCTTGCCGTTATCAATTCATGCGGCTCGCCGGACAACACGCGTTCACACTTCGACGCTCAGGACTACATGGAATCGGGCACGCCGGGTGTTAAATCGACCCGCGACGGCTGGCTCAACCGAACGCTACAGGCGACCGCCGGCAAGGACGATTCGCCCTTCCGTGCCGTTGCGATTACGCAGCAGCTTCCGCGTTCGCTCTATGGCCGCTCGCCGTCGATCGCGATGACGAGCCTCGCGGATTTCTCGATCAAGGCGGGGCTTTACACGGCGGATCTTAAGGGCGGCTTTGAGGGCGTTTATCAGCAGAATGTGAAAGACACGCTCGGCGAAACGGGCAAAGAGACTTTCGAGGCGGTTAACTTTCTAAAGACCGCGAACCCGTCGAAATTTCAGCCCGAGAATGGAGCTCAATATCCGAACAGCCAGCTCGGGCGTTCGCTGCAGCAGATCGCCCAGCTCATCAAGGCCGGCGTCGGGCTCGAGGTTGCATTTGCGGAATCGGGCGGCTGGGACACGCACGTGCGGCAGGGCGGTGCCCGCGGGCAGCTCGCGAATTTGCTAAGGGACTTTGCGAATTCGATCGCGGCATTTGCCACCGATCTTGGCAAGCAAATGGACGACGTCGTCGTTCTGACGATGTCCGAGTTCGGCCGGACGGCTCGTGAGAACGGATCGCTCGGCACCGATCACGGCCACGGAAATGCGATGCTCGTGCTCGGCAATTCGGTGAAAGGCGGGAAGGTTTTTGGCGAGTGGAAGGGCCTCAAACCCGACCAGCTAAACGAGGGCCGCGACCTGGCGATCACGACCGATTTCCGAACGGTCTTCACAGAGGTCGCTACGAGGCATCTTGGAAGCAAGCGTCCGGATACCCTATTTCCGAAGTTTGATGCGAATGCGGCCGGGCCATTGGGTTTCCTGAGCTAACGCCGCGGGCATCGGCCTGATGATCGGACCAAGTGTTATGGAGCAGCCACGCCGTTAAAAGCGTGGCTGTTTTTCAATTTATACTTCGTCGACCGAACCGCCTATTCGCTTTGATGGTCCGCCGGCCCGGACCCGCCGCGCTGTTGGATAACGTGCGTCAACTCATGGGAAAGTAGGTTCCTTCCGGCGTCGGTATGCGGCTGATATTCACCGGGAGCGAAGAAAATGTCAGTGCCGTGGGTAAAGGACTTTGCCCCTAAGTGCGTCGGGGCGTGACTTTCGTGGACCCGCACCTGAGAAAGGTCAGAGCCAAAAGACGCCTCGAATTCGTGCTTCAACGGGGCGGGAAGCGGTGCTCCGTCGGTCTTTCCGACCTTCGATGCAGATGGTGCTAAGTGCTGTTTTCCTTGATCTTCCATTTAATCGGTCTCCATTGTTTTTGTTCGAGTGAGCTCTTTACTACCATAGGATGCGTACGAAGCACAAATTCTCGGACAAATAGGATGCCAGATCTTGATCGCCGATCGAAAGAACTTGAACGGATCGACACCGGCGACTACACCGCGGCCGAGTACGACCGATTTCTCAGGGAGATAGCGTTTATCAACCGCTTTCTCGGTGACCGGCGGGCGCTCAGGCGGTCGCTTTTTGCCGAGGTCGAGAGGCGAGGGCTCGCGGAGCTCAGCCTGCTAGATGTCGGCTGCGGCTCGGGTGAATTGCTTCGATACGCGGCGGAGTTCGCGAGAGCGAAGGGCATTAACGCTAGGCTTGCGGGGCTCGATCTTAACCCGATCTCGGCGAGAATTTCGGCCAAGAGCACACTCGACTTTCCGGAGATCGCGGTTACGCAAGGCGATGCTTTTCAATTGCCCTTTGCCGATGGTGAATTTGATTACGCCATCTCCTCGCTCTTTTTTCACCACCTCACCGATGAACAGATCCCGCAGGCTCTGGGCGAGATGCGGCGGGTCGCTCGACGAGGGGTTTTCGTGATCGATCTTCATCGCCACCCGGTCGCGTATCGGCTCTATCGGCTCTACTGCAAGGCCTTCAGGATCTCGCGGCTTGTTACGGAGGACGGTTCGCTTTCGGTTTTGCGAGGATTTCGGCCGGAGGAATTGGCCGGGCTTGCCGCGATGGGCAGCGTCAAGCGAAGCTTTCCGTTTCGGCTTGTGCTTGAGTGCGGCGAGCAAACCTAGCCTTCGAGCATTCCGAGCCGGGCGAGGTGAGCGAGACTTTCATCCAGCCATTCCGGCAGCGTCGCGAGCAGTTCCTTTTTGCCTTCGATCTCGTGCGATGAGCGGATGAACTTCCCGAGCTCATCGAGCACGGCCGAGCGCTTCCGCGAGCCATCAAGCAATTCGAGCAGGCGGCGGGAGACCGGATCAGCGATCTCCATATCGACGCCGAAACCGGAGATGACGTTGCGGGCCGAGCCCATCTGCCATCGGGCAAGCCGGCTGAGCCTCGGTCTTTCTGAGAGTTCGGTAGATGCAGAGGGCTGAAATGTGTGCAGCTCAACGAGGTCGGTCGCCGTCGCGATCTGAAAAAGCATATCGCGAAAGGCCTCGGCCTGCTTAGCTGCCTCATCGTCGCTGATTCCGCTGACACGTTTGCGCGCTGCGGCTGCAAGCTCGCTAAAAGCGACAGCCCGCGGCCAGAGCGAGCCGAGATGAGCGAGGCCGAACTTGGCAAGCGGCATGTCGATCTCAATACTCTGCCCGCTGTTTCCGGCAAATCTCACGCGGCCATTGCCGGCAAGATCCGGCGATTTACCTGCCGGGCGAAGCGACGAACTAACAAGAAGCCGATCGAGCATATCGGGCGTCAGATCACGGTTTACCTCCGCTTCGGCATGGACTACCAGACTTCGGCGAAAGGCACGCCCGCGAAAGATGTCGAGATATTGCTCTCGTTCGATAACGTCGTCGATCTCGGTGATAAAGTCGCGGGCCGCGGGCGTAAGGTCGGCGGTGCCCATCGCGTGGAGCTCGGCCTCGGCGAGAAATTGAAGCCCATGTGCGGAAAGCATTCCGGCAAATTCGTGGAAGTAAAAGGGCGTGTTCTGCTCGGCTAGGTCGTCGTGAAATATATCGCCGGGCTCACGTGTATCGTGGCGGCGTAGTTCTTGGACGAAAATCTGGCCGTAAGTGCCGCGGTTCGAGCTTTGCTCGGCGGCAAACTTGAGGAAGCCGAGAGCACGCTCGACCTTTTCGGCAGGCTCCGCGACGCCGCGGCTTGCGAACCGCATCGCCTGCTGCGTGATCTGCCGCTCGTGGGCGCCGGGAAATGTGCTGTAGCTGATGTAGCCGACGCCGTTCGGGTTCAGCAGTTGGCTAAAAAGCCCAAGCACGCGGTTTCGGACCTCGCCCGGAACCCAGGACAAAAGGCCGTGGGCGACCACGTAATCAAAGCGGCCAAGGTCCTCGGCCGTCATATCCATGATATCCGCCTGGCGAAACTCGACATTACGGAGATCGAGTTCGTCGGCGGCTGCCTGCGCATCATCGATGTGCACCTTTGCGAGGTCGATGCCGGTGAATCTGGCCTGCGGCATCAGGTAGGCCTGCGCGATCAAGTTGCTCCCATTGCCGCAGCCGAGTTCGAGAACCGTGCTCGCCTCCGGGGCCGCGGGCTCCATCCCAAAAAGCACGGCCTGCGTCGCCAGCCTGCCGGGAAAGGTCTGGACAAAGAACTTGCTCGGATAGGGCAGCCGGTCGTATGAGAATTCGTCGTTCACGATCGGTAAACAATAACACAGCGAGGCTTATTTCGGCCGGAGCATCCGGCCCATTAGTTCATGGATTAGGTTGATGGCCTTGAGCGGGCGAACCATTACTTTGAATTCGGTGATGCGGCCTTCGGCGTTCCACTTGATCATATCGACACCATTCACCGTGATGCCATCGATCTCGGTCTCAAACTCAAGCACCGCATCGCTCTCGCCCACGACCTCACGCACGTACCGAAAACTTTCATTGCCGAAAACATGCATCGCCGCGGTGAGGTACATTGCCGTTATCGGCTTCCCGACCTGCGGCGTGTGCACCACCGGCGAGTAGAAAACAACGTCCTCTGCGAGCAACTCATCAAGCAACCCCACATCTCGCGTGCTGACGATTTTGTGCCATTCCTCAACTGCCTTTTTTCCCATACGCTCCCCCAAACTAATAAGGGACTTCGTCCAGCACTCCTAGAATCTCTACTTCGCTATCCCGCTCAAATATCGCCTGCAGATCGTTCACCAATGTATCCGCTAACGAACACGTGTCTATAAATCGTAGCTTTGACCAACTCCACTGTCTATCTTTCTTGAATCCGTCCGTACAGAGGTATTCCATCGGGTCGCTCGTCTCCGGAACTGCATGGATCAAGACACCTGATCGCATCGAATCTAGGTTTAGCTCGACCCACCAACCCCAATCTTCCGCGCAGACAAAAGGAACTTTGTATCCTCGCTCCGCAAGTTCGCGTTGCAAATACTCGGCAAGGGCCTTTCCGTACATCCCTTCGTTTATGATCTCGTCTTCTTCACCGGGAAGTATCGCGAACTTTTTTGATCTAACATGAACAAATTTCCCCATTCCTTATCTCCAAGCAAAGTTCTCGTGACCCGCGCTGAGCTAAGCATGCTAAACATTTCAGATCAGCAAGTCCGGATCTTTAAGCGTTTTGCGAAAAATGCGCCGTTTCGGCTCTCGATCTCGAATGACCTTCAATATCCGTTTCGGTTCGATCCGTCTTGGAACGATGATCTCAAAATCCTCCCAATTGTACTCGAACCCTTCCGGACTTGGTTCGAGTATCGCACCCGAAAAAAAGTCTCCAAACTTCTCGTAAAGTTCTTCGATCGTCCGTATCGAGGTATCTTCGTAACTTGAACGATTGAGGAACCAATACCCGGCAATCAACGGAAAATCGTCTTCTTGTAGCCGGAAGACGAAGCCGTTGTAGTTGCCTAGATTCCGGTCCCAGGTCTTGAGATTTCGACGCCAGTTCCCGGATAAGGTCGCGTTACGGGAAAATGGGTAAACATAAACACCTTTCGAACTCTTCTGTTCGCCATGCCTGCGTCTAAACGACGGACGAATCCCGTTCGCCAGAATTGGCGTCGTCGTATTTTGCTTGGCCCAATGAATCGCTAACATCCTGCTAAGTCTACTCCATATTCCTCAGCCGCAGACGCAACGCCTGGAGTTTGATGAATCCTTCGGCGTCGTGTTGGTCGTAGGCTCCGGCGTCGTCTTCGAAGGTGACTACGCGTTCGCGGTAGAGCGAGTTTGGCGAGCGGCGGCCGGTGACGATGGTGTTGCCTTTGTAGAGCTTTAGGCGGACGTCGCCGGTGACGGTCTCTTGAGTTTGGTCGATCATCGAGCGGAGTATCTCGAACTCCGGGGCGAACCAGAAGCCGTAGTAGACAGACTCGGAAAATTTTGTCCCGAGGCTGTCGCGGAGACGCATCACCTCGCGGTCCATCGTTATTGATTCGAGCGCCCGGTGGGCTGCCATCAAGATGGTCACGCCCGGAGTTTCATAAACACCCCGCGATTTCATTCCAACAAAACGGTTCTCGACCAGATCGACGCGGCCAATGCCGTGCTCGCCGCCGAGGTGATTGAGCTTTGTAAGCAGATCCACCGCTCCGTATTTTTCGCCGTCTATCGCCACCGGCTCGCCTTTTTCAAACGTAAGCGTAATCTCTTGCGGTTTGTCGGCGGCGTTTTCGGGCGACTTGGTCAATAGAAAAATGTCCTCCGGCGGAGCGGCCCATGGGTCTTCGAGTATTCCGCCCTCGTAGCTGATGTGCATCAGATTTCGGTCCATCGAATAGGGCTTCTCGGCCGAGGCTGTTACGGGAATTCCGTGCTTTTCGCAATAGGCCATAAGGTCCGCACGGCCCTTGAAGTCCCAATGCCGCCAGGGGGCTATGACCTTGATATCGGGCTGAAGCGCGTAATAAGTCAGCTCAAACCGCACCTGATCATTGCCCTTGCCGGTCGCGCCGTGGGCGACGGCGTCGGCTCCTTCCTTTTGGGCGATCTCGATCTGCCGCTTGGCGATAACGGGCCGGGCGAGCGACGTCCCAAGCAGGTAAACGCCCTCATAAAGTGCGTTTGCCTTGACCGCCGTCCAGACGAAATCCTTGACGAATTCCTCGCGAAGATCCTCGACGTAAAGCTTCGACGCACCGGTCGCGATGGCTTTTTCCTCGAGGCCATCAAGCTCCTCGCCCTGCCCAACATCGGCGCAATAGCAGATGACCTCGCAGCCGTAGGTTTCCTTTATCCAAAGCAGCATCGCCGAGGTATCAAGCCCGCCCGAATAGGCAAGCACAACTTTATTGATTTTCTCTCTCATTACTTTTGGTTCGGGTAAAGCTCTAAGCTATTAGCTCTTAGCCGTAAGCTCGTTTCCGCAAAACACGATCAACGCACTACAATCATTTTTACACACACGGAAATATGAGCAAATCTGAAAATCTCTGGGGCGGGCGGTTTACTGAAAAGCCGCACGAGGTCTTTACCGAGTTCAACGATTCGTTTCGGTTCGACCGTCGGCTTTTTGCGGCTGATGTACGCGGGAGCATTGCACATACTCTCGGACTTGAGCGTGCGGGGGTGATCTCGCGGGAAGATGCAGATGCGATCGTCGGCGGATTGACGCAGCTAGCGACCGATGCCACGCTCCACGCGGATTATTTTGAGCGCTCGGGCGCTGAAGATGTTCACTCTTTCATCGAGGCAAAGCTCGTCGAAGCGATTGGCGATACAGGCCGCAAGCTCCACACCGGCCGCAGCCGCAACGACCAGGTCGCGACCGCTTTTCGGCTTTGGCTTCGCGAGGAGGCGGATGAGATCGACGTGCTTGCCCGCGACCTGCAGGCGGCATTGGTTGATATTGCCGAAGGGTTTCATGAGGCCGTGATCCCGGGCTATACGCATCTGCAGCGGGCACAGCCCGTGCTTTTTGCCCATTGGTGCCTGGCCTATTTCGAGATGCTTCGCCGCGACCGCGAACGGCTGGCCGATGTGCGGACGAGAATAAATGTTCTGTCGCTGGGCTCGGCTGCACTTGCTGGCAGTTCATTCCCGATCGACCGCGAGGCAATTGCCGCCGAACTCGGATTTGATTCCGTTTCGGCAAACAGCCTTGACGCAGTCTCCGACCGCGATTTTGCAATCGAGTTCGTTGGCGCCGCCGCACTCCTGATGGCGCATCTCTCGCGGCTCGCCGAGGACATGATCATTTACTGCACGAGCGAGTTCGGCTTCCTGCGGCTCGGTGACAACGTCTCATCGGGCTCGAGCCTGATGCCGCAGAAGAAAAACCCGGACGCGCTTGAGCTTATCCGCGGAAAGGCAGCGCGCGTTTTCGGCCACCATGCCGCATTGCTCTCGCTGATAAAGGGGCTGCCGCTTGCCTATAACAAGGACATGCAGGAGGACAAGGAGGCGGTCTTTGATACGGTCGATACGGTCAAGATGACTCTCCGCGTCGCGGCGATCGTCGTTGAAAACACCGTCGTTGATGAAGAACGCGGCCGTGACGCTGCAACCTCCGGATATCTGAATGCAACCGAGCTTGCCGATCATCTGGTAAAAGCCGGGATGCCCTTTCGGACTGCTCATGAGGCGGTCGGCCGGCTCGTTTTACTTGGGCTGAAAGAGAAGCGCGAATTGAATGAGCTTCGCCTGGATGAAATGCGTTCGGTCGTGCCGCAGCTTGATGAAAGCGTTTTTGAAAAGCTGACGCTTGAGAGCACGCTCGCGAGCAAGTCCGCTGCGGGCGGCACGTCGCCGACTCGGGTCGCCGAGGCATTGGCAGCGGCGAGGGAATATTTGAATGGATAAGGCCGAACTGATAAAACGCACTGCTGAGAATGAGCTGATGCAGTTTCTCGGCGTCAAGATCGTCTCGGCGGAGCCCGACCGGGTCGTCATGACGATGGAGGTCACGCCGCGGGTGCATCAATACGTCGGGATAATGAACGGCGGGGTCTCTCTTTACCTCGCGGAAACGGCTGCATCGATCGGCGTTGTCGGAAACGCGGACCTGACGAAAGTTACGCCCGTTGGCATTGAGATAAACGGCAACCATCTCCGAGCCGTAAGCAAGGGCGAGTTGACCATCGAGGCAAAGCCTATATTTCCGGGGCGGACGATGAGCATCTGGCAGATCGACATCACCAACGAAAAAGGCAAGCACATTTTCACCGGCCGCTGCTCGGTTTTGCTGCAGAAGCGTCCGGCATTTCCCGAATAGCCGAAATGGACCGATTCCCGAGAGAGTTCGTGACCGAATGGCGAAAGCTCGAGCTGCCCTTCAAGGGCGATCGGGCTGTCGTTGCCGTTTCGGGCGGGGCGGATTCGGTCTCGCTCCTGCTTGTGCTCAGCGAGCTCGCGCGGCGGCGGAAGATCACCAACGAGCTAATCGTTGCTCACTTTGACCATGGCCTCCGCGGTGAAGAGAGCCTCGCGGATGCAGAGTTCGTCCGCGAACTTGCCGGTTCGTTAGGATACGAATTTGAGCTCGGCCGCGGGCGGATCGCGAAGAAAGGGAATCTCGAACAGAATGCCCGGCTTGCCCGCTACACATTTCTTGCGAAAACAGCTGAACGGCACAAGGCCTTTGCCGTTCTGACTGCGCACACGCTTAATGACCAAGCCGAGACTTTCTTGTTGAACCTCATCCGCGGAAGCGGGCCCGAGGGCCTGGCGGCGATGCGGCCGATTCGCCCGCTCGAGGGCACCGAGGCGAGGCTTATCCGGCCGATGCTCCACTGGGCGAAACGCGAAGAAACGGAGGAGTTTTGCCTCGCACGCGGAGTTAATTTCAGGACCGATACGATGAACCGCGACCCGCGCTTTACGCGAGTTCGGATCAGGACCGAACTGCTGCCGCTTTTGAAGACCTTTAACCCGAAGATCGTCGAACAACTCGCCCGGACGGCGGGGCTAATGCCGACCCCAGAAAGCGAATCCGCAAACGCCGCGGCGGGCGAAAACGTTGTTTTGGAGCTCAAGCTCGCATTGCTTCGCAAAATGGACAAACCCGGATTGCGGAACACGCTCCGGCAATGGATAAAGGCAAACCGCGGAAGCTTGAGAGGAATAACGCATCGGCATGTCGAGGGCGTTGAGCGGCTTGTTAGAAGTGAAAAAAGCGGAAAAACTGCGGAGCTTCCTACGGGAACGGTTGTCCGCAAGGGCTCCGGCAAGCTCTTCTATGAGCCGAAATAGGTTGAAAAAAGGGCAGTGCGCGCCTACAATCATAGGTTGGCTTGTGATGTTGGCCTGTCGCTTCGATGACAACGGGGCGACAGGCTGTTACATCTAAGCCATATTAAAGATGATCCGGGCTTTTTGGGCAGGATCAGGAGGCTGTAAATTGAATTCAAAGGCAAGACAAGTTTTTCTGTGGTTGATGATCATTTCCAGTGCTTTGCTGTTTGTTTGGTACCTTCAGGGCCAACAAACAAAGCCGGCACAGGAACTCTCTTTTGATGCTGCCCTGACGCAGATCAGGAACAAGGACATCAAAGAGGTGACGATGAAGTCCGATACGCTTGAGCTCGTCAATATGGCGGACGAAAAGCTGAGCGCAAAGCTCGATGCGAGCGATGCGACCCGCGACCAGATCTACGCGGCGGTCGCCGGTACGGATACGAAGGTCAACCTCGAGCAATCCTCGAGCGGCATCGGCTGGCTGCTTTTGATCAATCTGCTTCCGTTCCTTCTTCTCGTCGGTTTTCTCGCATTTACCCTGCGGCAAATGCAGGCGGGCGGTAACAAGGCCCTGAGCTTTGGTAAGTCAAAGGCAAAGCTACTCAACAATCAACAGAAGCGTGTTACGTTTAAGGACGTCGCCGGTGTTGAAGAGGCGAAGGAAGAGCTCCAGGAGATCATCGAATTTCTAAAGGACCCGCAAAAGTTTCAGAAGCTCGGCGGCAAGATCCCGAAGGGCGTCCTGATGGTCGGCCCTCCCGGAACCGGTAAGACTTTGCTCGCTAAGGCGATCGCCGGCGAGGCCAATGTTCCTTTCTTTTCGATCTCGGGTTCCGATTTCGTCGAAATGTTTGTCGGCGTTGGAGCAAGCCGCGTTCGCGACCTCTTTGAACAGGGTAAGAAGAATGCACCGTGCATCATCTTCATTGATGAGATCGACGCTGTTGGACGTCATCGCGGAGCAGGCCTCGGCGGCGGCCACGATGAACGCGAACAGACGCTCAATCAGCTTCTGGTCGAAATGGATGGCTTTGAATCGAACGATGGTGTCATTCTCGTTGCCTCGACCAACCGGCCTGATGTGCTCGACCCGGCCCTCTTAAGGCCCGGCCGTTTTGACCGCCGCGTTGTTGTTGGCCGGCCGGACGTTCGCGGCCGCGAGGGCATTCTCAAGGTACACACGCGGAAGATACCGCTCGATGAAGGCGTGGACATCAATGTTATCGCCCGCGGAACGCCCGGATTTACCGGTGCCGACCTTGCCAATATCGTAAACGAAGCGGCGCTCAATGCCGCCCGGTTCAACAAGAAGGTCGTCGGGATGAGCGACTTCGAGATCGCCAAGGACAAGGTGATCATGGGTGCCGAACGCAAGAGTATGGTGCTCTCGGATGCCGAGAAGCGGCTGACGGCTTTTCATGAAGCCGGGCATACGCTCGTCGGCCTCAAGGTGCCTTCGGCCGATCCGGTCCATAAGGTAACGATCATTCCGCGCGGAATGGCCCTTGGTGTGACCCAACAGCTTCCGGAAGCTGACCGCCACAGCTATACCCGCGAATACATGATGAGCCAGATCGCGATCCTGATGGGCGGACGGCTTGCCGAAGAGATCTACTTCGGAGCGGACCAAGTAACAACGGGGGCCTCTAACGATATCGAGCGGGCGACCGAGCTTGCCCGGGCAATGGTTTGCGAATATGGAATGTCCGATCTTGGGCCGCTGACCTTCGGTAAGAAGGAAGAGCAGATCTTCCTCGGCCGCGAGATCAACCAGCACCGCGATTACTCTGAGGACACGGCGATCAAGATCGACCAAGAGGTCAAGAAGCTTGTCACTCAGCAGTACGATTATGCTCGCACGATAATTGTCGATAACGCCGACGCGATGGTGCGGCTCTCCGAGGCATTGCTTGAACTCGAAACGCTCGACAGCGTACAGATAAGACGCGTCGTTGCAGGGCTTCCGCTCGAAGGCACAGAACCGGCACCGTCAACCAATGACGACAACGGTTCGCCTGAGGTCGAGGAAAAGGCCGAGCGATTCAAAAAGCCGATCCTGCCGCCGATAACGCCGGCAACGGCATGAGACGTGAAAAAGTGAAAAAGTAGAAAAAGGGGGAAAGTGATAGTGCTTTTCCCCTTTTTCGTGTCTTTTTGCTAGTCCAATCGAAATGCACTGGAAAATCGCACGCAGAACGCTCTCGCTTGAGCGGCCGTTGGTGATGGCGATACTGAATGTGACGCCGGATAGCTTTTCCGACGGCGGCCGATTCGCTTTGCTCGATGACGCGCTTCGGCGGGTTGAAGAGATAGTTGCGGAAGGTGCTGACATCATCGACATCGGCGGCGAATCGACGCGGCCGGGCAGCCAAAGGGTCTCAGCGGAAGACGAATGCGAGCGTGTAATTCCGGTGATCGCGGCGATCGCAAAGCGCTTTGACGTACCGGTCTCGATCGATACTAGCAAGGCCCAGGTCGCACGGGCTGCGACAGAAGCGGGTGCAGAGATCATCAATGACATCGCCGGGTTGCGATGGGATGCCGAGATCGCTGCCGTCGCAGCGGCGAGCGGAGCGGGCCTTGTGCTGATGCACTCTCGCGGCGAGTTTGAGACGATGCACAGCGAGCCGCCGGTTGCGGACGTTATCGAAGAGGTCGCTGCAGGCTTGCGCCGTTCGATAGCTGCGGCAAATGAACGCGGTGTCATGAACGAACAGATCGTGCTCGATATCGGCATCGGCTTTGGCAAGACTCCGCGGCAGAACTTAGAATTGCTCGCCAAACTTGATAAACTGTCGTCCTCGCTTCCGGGTTTTCCGCTGCTTGTCGGCGCTTCGCGAAAGTCTTTCATCGCAAAGACGCTCGGCGATATGCCGCCCGAAGCGCGGCTTCCGGCAAGCCTTGCCGCCGCTGCGGTCGCGGTGATGAACGGTGCTCAGATCATTAGGGCACATGACGTCCGCGAAACCGTTCAAGCGGTCCGGCTCGCGGCAGCAATATTGGAGCAACGATGAAGTTTTTACGCCTCGCAGCAATTGTCTCGCTCGCCTTCACGGCCGCAGGTTTCACCGATTGCTATAAGCCGGTGACGAACTCCGGATTGCCAAACCACATAAAGACGGTGGCAGTTCCGGCATTTCAGGCCGAGGCGAAGGGGCTACGCTATCGGGTCGAATCGAGGTTTACTGAGGCCGTCAGCCGCGAGATAATCCGCCGCGGCAATGGGCTAAAGGTGCAGGGCACGCTGCAGGGGGCTGATGCCGTTATCGAAGGCACGATCCGCGATTTCACGTTCACCGGCGTTCTTCTCGACCGCGCGGGCCGTGCCCGAGTTTATGAGGTGACGATCGTTTCGGCGGTCACCATTCGCGACCTGAAGGAAGAGAAGATCATCTACGACAACCAGAACTTCGTGTTTCGTGATTCTTTTGAGTTTTCGGAAGACCCGCGGTCGTTTTTCAACGAAGAAGACCCGGCGGTTGAACGCATCGCCCGAGCCTTTGCCGAGTCGGCCGTTTCGGCTTTCGTCAACGGCATCGGAGTTCGCGAAGAGAAGAAGTAGCCGACAAATCAGATGCCAGAGCTCTCAAAGGAACAACTTCGCAACCACATCAAGACCGGCAGCTTCGCTCCGGTCTATTTGCTTTTCGGCAATGAGGCATATCTCCGCGATATTGCCGCGAAGACGATCGCCGACCGGGCATTTGGCGAGGGCGAGCTTCGCGAATTCAATGACGACCGCTTCAGCCTCACTGACCCTGACGACATCGTTCGGGCTCTCGCCGCTGCCGAGCAACTTCCGATGATGGCGGCCCGGCGCGTGATACGCGTTTCGGACGTGCGGGTTGCGGCGACGGGTAACCGCGACACGCTGAAAGAAGACGCTCTTCCTCGGCTCGAGAAATACCTTGCAGATCCGTCCCCGAGCACGCTTCTGATCCTGATCGCCGATGAGCTTAACGGCAACCGCAAAGCGACGAAGCTGCTCAAGCAGTATGCTGCGACGATCGAGTTTGCTCAGCTTGCCGGCCGCGAGCTTGAGGAATGGGTCCGGCGACAGTTTCGCGAGCTCGGTGCCGAAGCGGACGACGCTGCCATTCGGTTCCTGATCGCGACTGCGGGTTCGGAACTACGGCGGCTTTCCAACGAGGTGAAGAAGCTCGCGGCGTCCGCTATGCCCGAGGGCCGCGTAACGGTCGATATGATCGAGGCGGTCGTGCCGCATTCGCGGGAACTTTCGAACTTCGACCTGACCGATAACCTGATCGCCGGCCGCAAAGACAAGGCGATCAAGATCCTCAGAAAACTCCTCGACGATGAAGCCGAACCGCTTATGCTGCTCGGGCTGATCGCCTCGCGTTACCGAAGTTTGCTTGTTGCAAAAGAACTGATGGACCGCGGCGTTGACCGCGGCACTGTCGCAAGGCGGGCGAAGATCTTCGGACCCGCCGCGGATGAGGTTTTTGCTGCCGCTCGGCGGACCGACCGTGCCCGGCTCGCCACCTCCATAAACAAAATGGCCGCCGCGGACCTTGCCATTAAGACGTCGGTCGGCGGCGGTGGAAAGGCCGGCTCACAAATGCAGATCGAAATGCTGGTCTGCGAGCTTGCCGAATTGTAATACTAAAAAAGGGTTGTAGGGGCAGCATTTCGGCTGACCTTGGGGAACGTCACCTGGGAAAGGAGGACGGACCGGGACAAGCCCTGCCCCTACAAACTTGTGCGGGCCGCTGGGAGGCTGGCGGCCACAGAATTGTTAGATCGGCTGATTGCCGAGAGCTTCGCTGAAGTAGTGATAGAGGTCGTTGTAGTCGACCAACGCCCGATTGAGGATAAGCGGCAATTGCTTGATGTCGCGCGTGTTTATGATGAGATTCAAGTTGCGCAGGAAGGCTTCGTGGGCGTTCATTGTCGTGCCGGCGTCCTCGAGCGAGATGAGGTACAGCTTGCGGCGTTCGGACGAGTACATAGCGTTTGCCTTTTGCTGAATGATCGCGGCACCACCAAGCTCAGCGGCAAAATCCGGCGAGAAAATCATCACACCCGTCTTACCCTCGCGAAGCCTTTCATTGGCTTGGGCCGGCGTCTCGGCGATATAGACCTTATAACCCGCTCCGGTCAGGACGGAAGCCACTTCATCACGCTTTTCACCGAGGCAGAGAAGGACGCGTCGGGCCTTTTTGCCGACCTCGTCGTCCTTATCGAGCGCCGTGCCGCCGTGCTTAAGTGCCGAAAGCAGCGACCGCAGGGCCTGATTTATTTCCTGCTCGGATTCTTTTTCCTCAAACTCGGCAGGGCTATTGGCGGCGGGCGGAGCAGGCTTGCTCGCCTCAAGTTGGCTTGCCGCCGAAGCGGCTGCAGCCGAGTCCTTATTCGCCCGGAGCATATTCGAGCACCGCGGGCAGCGAACGGTGAAGATCGTAGTCGGGATCTTCGTTTCGTCCACCTGAAGTGAAACTGAGCAATTGTCGCAGCGGATGATCATAACTTTAGTGAGTGAAGCAAAGTGCTTTCATGTCGGCTATCGGGCGGCTTATTCGAGCATATCGAGGACCGAGGCGGCTGGGGGAGCTGCCGTCGGCGGCGGAGCGATCGGGTCAACTGCCGGCATCTTGGCACTCGTCGAGCCGTTGAGACCGCCGTTGTTGCTTGATTGCGAGAGGTAGTCCTCGGTCGAGGAAAGCCCCTTGAGCTGGAGAAGTAGATTGTTTTGGTTGGTGGCATATGAGATGCCGTCCTCGAGCGTGATGATCTTGTCCTCGATCATCTTGCGAATGACCGAATCGAAGTCCTGCATTCCGTCTATTTCGCCATCGCGGATGGCATCGAGAAGTGTTTTGCCTTCGCTCTCACCTTTCTCAATATACTCACGCGTTCGCGGGTTTGATCTCATCACCTCGACCGCGGCGATTCGGCCCTTGCCGTCGGCTCGCGGGATCAACCGCTGTGAAACAATGTAGCGGAAGGTCTGTGCCAGGCGTGTGCGGATGACGCGCTCTTCGTTCTTCGGATAAAGGCCGATGATGCGATCGATGGTCTTCGAGGCATCGATGGTGTGCAGGGTCGAGAGCACAAGGTGGCCCGTTTCTGCTGCTTCAAGGGCGATCTCGGTCGTTTCAAGGTCGCGCATCTCGCCGACGAGGATGACCTTTGGGGCCTGTCGGAGTGCGGCACGAAGTGCAGAGGCAAAATCCTTCGTGTCGTGGCCGACCTCGCGTTGGTTGATGGTCGATTTCTTGTGGTTGTGAAGGAACTCGATCGGGTCTTCGATCGTGACGATGTGATAGCTCTTCGTCTCGTTTATCTGGTCGATGATTGCGGCGAGGGTCGAGCTCTTTCCCGAACCGGTCGGGCCGGTCAGGAGGACAACGCCATTGCGAAGTTCGCAGATCTCCGAAAGCTGCGGCGGCAGATTGAGCTGCTCAAAGCTCGGGATGTCGTGCGGGATGACACGCATCACGATCGAATACGAGTTCCGCTGTTGGAAAATGTTGACGCGAAAACGGCACTTGCCGGGCAGGGCGTAGCTCAGGTCAGCCGTTCGAAATCGGGCAAGATTAGCGGCCGCTTCCGGGTTGTCGCGAAGAAGGGCAAGAGCGATCTGCTCGGTCTGAAAGGCGGAGAGCCGTCCGAGGCCCATCGGCGTAGCGGAATAAAGCGTGCCGTTTATCTCGATCTGCGGCTTTTGTCCGCATGAGAAATTAAGGTCGCTTACATTCTCGGAAACGAGCAGCATCTGCTCGATAATGGGTGCTATATCCAGCAAACTCATTTGAAGGGGTTACTCCTGAAGAGATCCGGGAAGAAAAGGGGGATAAGCCGGGAAGATCGTGCGGGTCAATATCGGGACCGCGAAACGCCATAAACATTATTACCCGATTACGGGCCACGGTGCAAGCATTATTTAATGATGTTGTACATTATTTTACATACAACGTTCCCGAAACATCGATAGCAGCGGTTAGCGATGAGAAATTTCGGACGATATTTTCCCCAACGGCGACCGCAGAACTGATAACGGCGGCCGAATCGGCTCCCGCACGGATGACGTCCGCGATATTGCTCACATTTATGCCGCCGATAGCGACGAGCGGGATGTTTGGCAGGGCTTTTCTGATCTCCGTGAGTTGAGCGAGACCGACGACAGGTTCGGTGTCGGTTTTCGTAGCCGTCGGGAAGATCGGGCCAAAAGCGATGTAATCGATGGGTTCCTCGGCAGCGGCAATAGCCTCAGCCAGGCTGTGGGTCGAAAAACCGATAATGGCATCATCGCCGAGCAGACGTCGGGCAGCGGCGGGCGGAAGATCTGTCTGGCCGAGATGGACGCCGTCCGCTCCGGTCATTAGGGCGATATCGACTCGATCGTTTATCAGAAGCGTGATACCGACCTCGCGAGCGGCGGCAACGGCCTCGCACGCTTCTAAGTAGAACTCGCGGGCAGCAAGCGATTTCTCGCGGAGCTGGATGAGTGTTGCCCCTGCATCGGCCAATCGCCGCACCTGTTCGGCATGGGAAAGGCCGGAAAGCTCCCGGTCTGTGACGGGATAAATACGCGGCAATTTGAGGCTTCGATTCATCGGAGTTCAGACCAGCGATTTGGTCATCAGGTAGCCGTCCTCGCCGTTATTGTAATACTTTTTAAGTAACTGGACGCTAGCGTAGCCGCGGCGTTTGTAGAATTCGTGGGCGACGAGATTGCTGACGCGGACCTCAAGTACAACGGTCGAAATGCCCTTTGCCTGAAGTGCCGCTTCCAAATGGGCAAGGAGGCGAGAGGCGAGGTCGCGGCGGCGATGCTCCGGGGCGACGCCGATGGTGGTTATGTGTGCCGCACCGTCGGGGTTCATCATCGCAAAGATAAAACCCGTCATCTCTCCCGCAGGTGTTACGGCTCGATAGCTGAGCGTTTCGGGATTCTCGAGTAGGTAAGTGAATGTATGGCGGCTGTAATTTTCGCCGCGGGCAAAGCACCGGAGATTGAGCTTTGCGACCTCGCGAAGCTGCTCGGTGGTCAGCGGCTTTATCTCGTAAGTCGTCAGCGGCGCAGGCAAAACCACTGCCCGCCGCGGTGCGGACGGGATGAAAAGGTCACGAATAGATTGAAGAACCGCCATACCCGAAAACACTAGATGATCAGCATACAATCGCCGTAACTATAGAATCGATAGCCCGCCGAAACCGCATGCCGATAAGCCTCCATTATAAGTTCGTGCCCGCCGAATGCGGAAACGAGCACGAGGAGCGAACTCTTCGGTAAATGGAAATTCGTCAAAAGTCCGTCAATGGCTTTAAATTCGTGGCCGGGAAGTATCGTCAGCCGGGCCTCGCCGCTCTCGGGGCGAAACTCGCCAAACTCGGCAATCATATTCTCAAGCGTGCGGGTCGTGGTCGTCCCGACGGCGATGATCCGCCGGCCTTCGCTTTTAGCGGCGGCGAGCATTTGGGCCGCTTTCTCACCTACCTCATAATGTTCCGGCAAGACAGCATGGTCCGAAAGGTCCTCGCTTCGGACGGGCTCGAACGTACCGTAGCCAACGTGGAGCGTGACCTCACAGGTGAGGACGCCTGCGGCCCGAAGCCGATCGAGCACTTCGTCAGTGAAATGAAGCCCGGCGGTCGGTGCGGCGATCGCACCACGCTTCTCGGCATAGACAGTCTGGTACCGCTCTCGGTCTTCATCGGGCGAGGCAAGGCCACGTTTGATGTAGGGCGGGAGCGGAGTCCGCCCGACGCGGTCAAAATGTTCAAATAGATCGCCTTCGCCGATGAAACGGACCGTCACAATTCCGCCCTCGCCGCGAGCGACAAACTCGGCCGAGAGCCGCTCATCAAAAATGATCCGCCTGCCCGGTTTGAGCCGCCGTGCAGGCCGGGCAAGCGCCCGCCACTCTCCATTATCAAGGCTGCTTTCGAGCAATAACTCGACCGCCGCACCGCTTTCGGTTCTGCCTATCAGCCGAGCCGGGAAGACACGGGTGTTGTTTACGACCAGCAGATCGCCGGGCCGCAAGAACTCCGGCAACCTTTCAAACATGGCGTCATCATAAGATACGGCAGAACGGTGAACGAGCATCATCCGCGATGCCGAACGCACCACTGCCGGCCGCTCTGCGATCTGTTGATCGGGCAATAGGAAGTCGTAGTCCGAGAGATTCTTCATCGAAAAATCAATTGTATTGAAATTCGTTATGAAATATAATCTGAGGCGCAGTAACTACTAATCTCACCCGCCGGACGTATTGGCAAAAGGGTGTTTGAGCCGTGGGCGAAAGCCCGGACTTCGACCTCGCTAGCTGTAGATGGATCCGGATAGCGGAACGAACTTAGGGGGAACCTATGATGAAACGAAACTTGGTATCAATTTTTATGATCGGCTTGGTCGCCGTTCTCTTTACGGTCTTTTCGGCCGCCGATGCGAATGCCCAGGGACGGTATGTCGGGCAGTATTCAAAGGCAAGGGTCAATCAGATCATTCGTTCAATGGAAGATGCGGCAGACGAATTTCGCCGTGATTTCCGCAACGCGCTGGACCGTAGCAACCTTAACAACACGCAGAAGCGAACCTATCGACGACAGGTCGATAACTTTGAAAATGCGACGGACCGCCTGCGAAGCGACTTCGACAGGAACAACGATTGGTGGCAGAGCCGAAATCAGGTACAGAGAATGATTTCCGATGCTCAACCGCTGAACAATACGATGCGGGTCATTGCATTCCGCCGCAACATTGAGCGGCAGTGGAATCGGCTTCGTAACGAGGTCAACACCGTGGCCGATACCTACGACCTGCCCGGCATCGCCGGCGGCGGTTGGACCGGTGGCGGCGGCTGGGGCGGCGGTGGCGGCGGTGGCTGGGGCAGCGGCCAGACCGTTACTCCGCCGAACTGGGCACAAGGCACCTTCTACGGATCGGCTCCGACCGGAGAACAGATAACGCTTACGATCAACCCGAACGGCAGCGTTTCGGCGAACATCGGCGG
Source organism: Acidobacteriota bacterium (assembly GCA_016716435.1). Taxonomy (NCBI): domain Bacteria; kingdom Pseudomonadati; phylum Acidobacteriota; species Acidobacteriota bacterium. The sequence goes on from JADJWI010000003.1 coordinate 686,129, forward strand.
TGGAATGTCCTATGGACGCTATACCAGCGGCAATTATCTGAACATCAATGGTGCGGTCGCACGCGTTACCCGCCAGGGCAACGGAATCCTGACCCAGCGAAACGACACGGGCGAGCGCATCGCATACACCCGTACGGGCGGCGGCGGTTGGGGCGGCGGCAACCAGGCGACTCCGCCTTCATGGGCACGCGGCACCTTCTACGGAACCGGCCCGGGCGGTGAGCGGATAACGCTTTCTATCCAAAACAACGGCTCGATCACGGCCAACATCGGTGGCGGTATCTCGTACGGTTACTGGATGAACGGCAATATGATCAATATCGATGGTGCTGTTGCTTCAGTAGCGAGGCTCCGCAACGGCGGCATCAGCACCCGCCGCAACGACACAGGCGAGGTCATCAACTATCGCCGATAACGGATAGTTGAAAGCAAATAAAAAGAGCGGCGTCCGGTTCGGGCGTCGCTCTTTTTTTGATTCTGGTGCCGGAGGTCGGACTCGAACCGACATGGGATTGCTCCCGCCAGATTTTGAGTCTGGTGCGTATACCAATTTCGCCACTCCGGCAGTGGAAACCTTAAATATACGTGCCGCCCTCGATGGGGTCAAGCAATGCGGGCGGCTTACTTTGCAGCACCGGGAATGAGCTTTCGGCGGGCCTCGACAACAAGCCCGGAACGTTTCGATGTGATGCTTACGGTCCGCGTCCCGGTGCGTTCGGCAAAGGGAACTCGCGGTGTGTAGGTGAGCAAATAGCTTGAACCGATGGTCTGGCCGATGAGCCGGGCCTTTTCGACCATCTCATCGAGCGTATCGGGAATAATGATCGTTCCATTGGTATCTTCGGCAAGCGTTAGCAGGTCGTCCTCGGCAGTCTCGAGCTCTTTCTTCCGTTCGCGCATCAGGCGTAGATGCTTGCGGTCAACGATGATGGTCGGGCCGATCTTCGGAGCCTGTGCAACATCGCGGGCACCGGGCGGAAGCTGGGCCGCGATCTCGTCGGGCAGAGCCTTTGGCGGCGGCGAGTTAGAAATGCCGCTCGCTCGCGGTGCGATATCCATCGTCTCCATACGCGTATAGCTGATAATGTGGACGCTGATGTCTGTGCCGAGGAGTTTCCGCATCGTTTCTCGGATCTTGTCGCTGCGGGCAAAGCTATCGGTGCCGTCGGTTATCAGCACGAGGTGCCGATTTTCGATGCCTTCCTGCATCATGAATTCGCGGGCAAGGTCGAGCGCCTTGGTAAAGGACGAACGTCGGCCGAACTTGGCGCGATTTACAGCGACAAGGCTCTCTCCTTTAATGTCCGTCCATTCCGAGACGATCTCCGCCTTATCGGCGTATTGCATTACGGCAACCTGATCCTCGGGCCGGAGCGAGGCGATAACGGCCGCGGCAGTCTTGCGGGTCTGGTCGAGCGTTTTTACCGCCCGCAGTTCACCGCCGGTGTCTAAAACTATAAGCACATAGGCCGGAAGCCGGCGGACGCTCGTCGCCTGATGCAGTAGGTCGTTTTCAAGTATGACAAGATCTTCGGCCTTCACGTCCGGGACAAAGCGGCCGCCCTCATCGCGGGCGAGAAAGCTGACCTTCACCTCTTCGGTAACGATCCGCACCGGCTCTTCTTCAGGCGTGGGCGTCGGCTTCACGCGGCCACTCTGCGCAAAGCCAGCGGCGTTGAGAAACAAAATTACCGCCACGAACGCTATCGACCTGAAGAAACCGTTGACCATAGTGGATGAGATGCCGGGACAAGGCTAAACTTTGCACCTCGGGTTCAGAGCCGCGGATTACGCTTTACGAACTCGATGAGTCGCCCAACATACTCGGCAAAGCCCGGGCAACGTACGCCATGGGGAGCGAGAAGCTCCTCGGCCGCCGCCGTGTCGTACTCCTGCGTAACGAAAAAATAGGGCACGCCCGCATGCGGCAGGCCGGTCAAGGCAGGTGTCGTAGGCAGGTATAAGCTCCATTCGCTCAGTGATTTAGGCGGTGTCCAAATGGACGCCTTTCCGGTCAGCGAACGGGCGATCGCATCAAAGAGCCCGGCGGTCGTCAGCGGACGCGGGTCGGCAAGAGCAACCGTGCGCCCAACTGCAGCCTCGTCATAACAAAGAGCTGCGATGCTCTCAACTACGAAATCGACCGGGACCAGATTGAGCGTGACCTCATTATTCCCGACGTTGATCAGCCGCAGCAGCGACGGCGCCCGAAGCACATACTTGATCAGGTAATAGATCCCGTCGTATTTCACGGTCTCGCCGGTTTCCGAATCGCCGACGACGACCGATGGCCGAAAGACCGTCACCGGTAGGTCAGCTTTCAGCCGCTCGACCTCCATCTCGGCGAGGTACTTCGTCTCTTCGTAAGAATTGCGGAAACCGGCGTCGTGCTCAAGCTCGGCCTCGAGGATCCTGCCTTCGCGTTTGCCAGAAACGTAGCAGGTCGAGACGTAGTTGTAACGCCGCAGGTTCGCCAAGCTACGGCAGAGCTCATTGACATTCCGCGTGCCCTCGACGTTTACCGCAAACGCCGGTTCGCGTTCGACCGCAAGATCGTAGATCGCGGCAAGGTGGTGAACATCTGTCGTCTCGCGGCGGACGACGGCGAGGTCGTCGGTCGACATACCGAGGCCGGGCTTGGTTATGTCGCCTTCGATCAATGCGAAATTCTCGGGCGGGACGGCCATATCGGCGGCGATCCGCTCAGCAAGGCGAGCGGCCGTCTCGACAAAATGTGGCTCAACTAACAGAAAAAACTGGACATCAGGCCGTGCAAGAGCCGCGACCAAGCGGCCTGCGATGAAGCCGGGAAAGCCGGTAATAAAAATTGTCCGCGAAAAAGCCATCGATCTCGGTTCGGAAAGTTTTCCACATGTGGAAAACGTATGGTAAATTTGCCTTATAGCCGATGAACACACCGGAACCAGCAAATAACGGCCACGCGTCGGAGTCAGAACTCTTCTCGCCCGTTTGGTCGGTCATCTCGTTTGACCGCATCGAGGGCTCGGGCCTTACCTACGCCGCGGCGGCTGAACTGCTCGAGCGCCTTGACCGGGAAGGCGTCGCGGGCCTATGTGTCGTCACCGACGATGTCGGAAGCCGGCTCGCCGCAACTTCAAAAGCTTAGTATAACCTTACCGATGGTCTTGTTCGATTCGACCCGCTCGTGCGCCTCGCGAACCGCCTCCGCAGGGAAGACCGCATCGATGATCGGCATGAACTCGCGGACAAGCCCCGGAACCACGTCGCGGGCAAACGCGGCAACGGCCTCGCCTTTATCCTCAGTGCTTCGTGAGCGGAGGACCGTGCCCTTGATCGTCAGTCGCTTTGCAAGAGCGATGCCCATATCAAACTCGGCACGTCGGCCGGCGGTCAGCCCGACAAGCATCATCCGCCCTTTGACCGCAAGGCTCTTAAGATTTTCGGGAAAGTAAGCACCGCCGACAAGGTCGAGCACGACATCGACTCCGCGGCCGCCGGTCATTTCCATTACACGTTCGGCAAAAAAGGGCCCGGAATCGGTGACAATTGCCTGGTCGAAAACTGCCGCGAGCTCATCAAGCTTTTCGGCTGTTCGTGAAGTCGCAATGACGGCTACCCCTCGGCTCTTCGCCATCTGGCAAGCGGCGATGCCGACGCCCGATGCCGCCGCGTGGATCAGAACACTTTCGCCCTCACGAAGTCCGGCTTGCGAGATGAGTGCGTCATGTGCCGTGACATAAGCCTCGGGAACTGCGGCCGCCACTTCCGTCGAAATGCCCTCTGGCACCTCAGCGGCAAGACGCTCATCGACGACGACGAACTCCGCCTGTGCCTCGCCCGATGTGATGCCGAAAACAGGGTCGCCAACATTGAAACGCGAGACGCCCTCTCCGATCTCCACGACCTCACCGCAAAACTCAAGCCCCGGCCGATGCGGGTCGTAACCCTCGGGGCCGGGATAAAGCCCTCGTCGCTGAAGAATGTCAGCGCGATTAACTCCGGCATGCGAGACGCGAACCTTGATCGTCCCGGGCCGAACGTCGGGCTCGGGCACCTCGCGGATCTCCAGAAACTCCGGCCCGCCAAATTCGCTGATGTAAACCGCCCGCATTTTTACTTCCTAAGCATCGTTACGACATCGTTATCCTTGAGCGCATTGCCGGTCGCCCGCTGAAGATCGGCGAGAGCCTTGTTCAGCTCGGTCTGGGCGCGTAGCTCGGCGCTTCGGGCGTTCGTCAATGCTGTTTGGCGTTCGAGCACATTGTAAATGTCCGATTGGCCGGCATCGAGCTTTCGCTGTTCCGATTCATATTGCCGAACGGAATTTTCGCGTGAGATGGCGGCCGAGCGAAGCCGTGCCTCGGCGGTTCGGACCGCCTGCAACGCATTTCGAACCTCGACCTGAATGAGTTGCTCGACCTGCTCACGCTGTGCCGAGATCCGTTCGCCTTCGACCAACGAGCGGCCATATTGTGCACGCGCGGTCCGGTCACCGAAGAGAGGCAGGTTGATCGTTACGCCGACGCGATAGGTCGGGTAGCGATTGGTGAAGATGTCTGAATACGCCGAGCCCGAGCTGCCGAGCGAGCCGAGCAGCGACTCGAGCTGTGCACGCTGCTGCGCTTGGCGGGCGAGACAGGCATCATAGCCGGGGTCGTTCGGGTCGCAAGGAACATCGAACGGGCTGCTGAAATTCGGGTTTTGAGTTCCGCCGATGCCGCTCGATGTATAACCGGCAACGAGGTCGATCTGGGGCCGGCTCTGGTCGCGATAGTAGCGCCGGTCGATCTCGTTGATCGCCTTTTGGACGTTATTGAGCTCTAGTTCGGGCCGGTTCTCCATCGCAGCTGTTATCGCGTCGTTGAGCGTGGTTCCGGGGACGCGAAGTTCGACCGAGTCCGTCGGGACTATTGCCTCGTTCCAGACGGCGTTGTAGCGATTCGGCGAGATCAGATTCTTGAGCCCATTCTCGGCCTGCGTAACTATATTGAGAGCATCGTAAACGGCCTGTTCAAAGTTTGCGACCTGCGTTTCGGCCGCGACGATGTCGATCGGCGCAAGCTGGCCTTCCTCGACCAGGCGGCGATTGTGCTCAAGCTGGTCCTTCGCATCGCGAACGGCATCACGTTGGACCTGCAGGTTCCTGAGCGCAAAGGTCAGATCCCAATAAGCACGCTGGACGTTCGTAATTATCTCGATCGACCGCTGCCGAAACTGGGCATCGCTGAGAGAGAGGTTCCGCTTTGCGATCTCGATCGTCCGCCGCGGCTGGTCCATTGCCCTCCCGCGGAGCAGCGGCTGCGTAAGCGTAATGCCAAAGTTCGCATTGGCTTGGGGGCTCAAGATCGAGATCGGGTTGTTGGTCGTCACACGCTGGTTATTGAACGTCGCGGCAAAGATCGTCCCGTAGTTTGGCAGCGGAATGCGGACGTCGGCATTCCCAACCAATGCACCCTGCGTTGTCTCGCGGTTGTTGCTAAAAATGCTGACGTTTGGCGTTGTCGCCCGCTCGTAAAATGTCTGCGCAATAAAACGCGGTTCGTAAAAACCGCGGGCCGCCTTGAGGTCAAACTCGGCGATCTGCACATTCTTTCGCGTGACCTCAATGTCACGGTTGTTCTCAAGCGCAAGTGCTATCGCCTCGCGGACCGACATCGGCCGCTGCGAGGTCATCTCGACACCGACACGCCCGAGGTCGGGGAGGTCGCGGCTATCGGATTCAAAACCCGGAGCGATCGGCGGAACAGTATTGATCTTATCCGGAGCAACGCCTTGCTTGTCGGTGGCAAAAGGCGTCGGCGAAGGCGTAGGGTCCTGACCATACGCCGAGCCGAAGGCCGCCGCAAAAGTAAATATGATCGCAGGTATAAAGCGAGATCTCATATCGAATCTCCACGGCAATCGCCGCAAATATAAAAACAGAGCATCATTACTTGCCCATTATTGAACTCGTCGCTCCGGCAATGCGACGACGAAAACCGCCGAAGAGCCACTCGGAGAAACGGCCGACCCGTTGGAATATATGTAGCTCGGCAAGGTCGTCAAATATCGAATAAAAGACCGGCACCGCAAGAAGCGTAAGCAACAAACACAGCGTCTGGCCGCCGACAACGAGCACGCCGATCGAGCGGTTCGTGCCTGAACCTGCACCGGTCGAAAACACGAGCGGGATCATGCCCGCGACGAGCGCGAGCGTCGTCATCAGGATCGGCCGTAGCCGGTCGCGGTTCGCCTGAATGATCGCGTCATAGCGGCTCATTCCCGCGGCCCGCAAATTGTTCGTGTGGTCGATCTGGAGGATCGCATTTTTCTTGACGATACCGAACAGCAACAGAAGGCCGAGGCCGGAGAAAATGTTCACCGTTTGGCCGGCTATCAGAAGGCTCAGAATACCGAACGGCACCGCCAGCGGTAGCGTCAGCAGGATCGTCACCGGATGGATGAACGATTCGAACTGAGCTGCCAGCACGATGTACATAAAAACGAACGAAAGAACGAACGCGAGCAGGAAGTAGAAACCGGCCTTACCCATTTCCTTTGATTGGCCGACGTAGCCGGTCGTGTAGGCAGCGGGGAGATTGAGCTCGCGGACGTACTGGTCAATGGCCGAGGTGATGCTCGTCGCCGAGCCGCCCGGCCGCGTATTGGCAAGCATTGTGACCTGTCGTTGGCGGTTCGTGCGTTCGATCGAGCTCGGGCCGGTACCTTCTCTTGGAGTTACTAAGCGGTCGAGCGTTACCCATCCGACCTTGGACGAGGGCACGATCATTCGCGAGAGCCCTTCGATATCGGTCCGGTATTTCTGGACCGAGCGGACAACTACGTCGTACTGGTCCGTCCCGATGTTAAAGGTCGTCGCGTCTTGCCCGGCGACGAGCGTGTTAAGCGCCTGCGAGATATCGCCGATGCGGACGCCGAGGTCGGCCGCCAATTGGCGGTTGATCTCAAGCTGCACCTCGGGTTTGCCGGAGATCAGCGTCGAATCAACATCAACCGCATCGGGAACGCTCCGCATCCGCTCAAGGATCAGTGCCGAGTATTCCTCTAGCTTCTTCAGATCTGGCCCGGCGATCAGGAACTGGACGTTCGCGTTGCGGAACCCGCCGCCCGAGAACGCCTGCACCTGCTGTACTCCGGTGCGGAGATCGGGATACTTCCCGAGCAGGTCGCGCGTCGCGCTCATCAGGTCTTCCTGCGATCTCTCCCGGTCACCGATGTCGCTCAACTTAACGTAGATCGAGCCGCTGTTTACGACCTGATCCTGTCCGCCGCCGGCAGTTGAAAGCGTATCGGTAACGCCCGGCATTTGCCGTATTTCCGAAGCGATCCGCTCCATTGCCAGCGAAGTCGCACCGAGGCTGTAGCCTTCCGGGGCACGGAACGAGATCTCAAACTGCGATTGGTCATCGACGGGGAGAAAGTTTTTCCCGACGAAGTAAAAGAGTGGGAAGATCGAGACAAAGACCAGCACGCACAGCGTTACGATAAGCCAGCGATGGCCCATCGCAAATCGCAGCAAGCCCGTATAACGATCGAGGATCCATGAAAACCAGCGTGATTCCTTTGAGCTGTGCTCTTCCTTAGGTTCGGTATTTTTGCCTAGTGAGCCTTCGACCTTAACATCTGCAAGAAACGCCTCGTCACGCTTTTTCTTGACGTGCTTACGCTTGATCAGCCGTGCGGCAAGCATCGGCGTCAGCGAGAATGAAACGATCAGCGAGACGCCCACTGCGAAGGACGACGTCAGGCCAAAGCTCGACATAAAACGGCCGACGATGCCCTGCATAAAGCCGATCGGAACAAAGACCGCCATTAGCGAGAGTGTGGTCGCAAGCACGGCGAGCCCGATATCTCGGGTGCCCTCGATCGCCGCCTCAAAGGGGTCCATTCCTTTTCTTCGACAAAGCGATAGATGTTCTCAAGCACGATGATCGCGTCGTCAACGACGATGCCGACCATCAGCGTGAGCGCAAGCATCGTGATCGAATTGAGCGTATAGCCCATCGCGAGCATCAGGCCGAACGTCGCAATGATCGAGGTCGGAATGGCGAGCGACGCGATAAAGGTCGAGCGGAAACTCCAGAGGAAAAAGAAAATGACGATACAGGCGAAGACCGAGCCGAGGATGAGGTGTTCGGTGAGAGCTGAGACGGCGTTCTCGATAAAGATCGAGTTGTCGCCGATGATCCGCATCTCGTAACCCTGCGGAAGGCCTTGTTCTATCTCCGCAAGCCGCTCCTTTATCTCGCGGGCAACGGCGACGGTGTTTTGGCCGGACTGCTTTGCGACGATGAGGGTTACGGCAGGCCGCCCGTTAAGCCGCGATTCGGAGCGAAGTTCCTCGGCTCCGTCCTCGACATAGCCAATATCTTTGACCTTGACCGAATACTCGCCACGGGCCGCGACAACGACCTCGTTAAAGTCCTCGGCCCGCTGTACCTTCCCGAGCGTTCGGATGCTTGTTTCGGTCTGTCCTTCGTCAAGCCGGCCGCTCGGAAACTCAATGTTCTGGATGCGAAGGGCATTCGTCACCTCGGCCGGCGTGATGTTGTAGGACCGCATCTTGTCCGGATCGATCCAAACATTGATCTGGCGTTCCTGCCCGCCAACGAGCGTTACCTGGCCGACGCCGCTGATCGATTCGATGCGTTCCTTGATGCTCTTTTTCGCAACCTCGGTAACGTCGCGAACCGAGTCGTTGCCGCTCAGCGTGACTCGGAGGATCGGGGCGGCGTCGGTATCGAGCTTGAGTACGGTCGGTTGCTCGGCCGTGGTCGGAAGTCGCGGAATGACGTTCTGGACCTTCTGCTGTACCTCGTTAAAGGCGACCTCAACGTCCTTTTCAAGTACAAATTGAACGAAGACGCGCGAGATGCCTTCGATCGACGACGAACGAAGTTCATCGATGCCGCTGATGGTGTTTACGGATTCCTCAACGAGTTCCGTGATCTCGGTCTCGATCTCCTCGGGCGAGGCACCGGGGTTTACGACGGTGATCGTAAGGGTCGGGAAGTCGATCTTCGGAAAAAGGTCAACCCCAAGGCTGAAGAACGAAAACATTCCGACCACCACGAGCGAAAGAATAAGCATCGTGGCAAAAACCGGCCGCTTAACACAAACTTCTGCTAACCACTGCATATGAACGCTACTCGTCTGCCCGGCTGAACACGACCGGGCCGTCAGTCCAAGGCTATTGCCTTACAAAAATTCCGTCGGTCAAGAGATTCAGATTGCTGGTCGCAACCGTCTCGCCTTCGACAACTCCGCTCTTGATCTGGATCATGTTGCCCTCGAGCAGTCCAAGCTGGACCATCTGTTCGCGGGCGGCACCGTCGCGGATAACGTAAACGCGGTTGATGTCGCCGTCGGCACGCACTGCCGCAGCGGGAATCATCACCGCAGGTTCGGGAGTCGCTTGAGTGATGCGGACCGTCGCGAACTGGCCGGGCTTCAAGAGCCCGTCAACATTTTGCACTTCGGCCTCGACCGTCAGCGTTCTCGCCTGTTGGTTAAGCCCCGGCGAGATGCGGACGATGCGTCCGGCAAAGCTTCGGTCCGGATAGGCCGAGGTCTGAAGCGAGACGCCCTGCCCGCTCGAGACGCGGCCGACGTTCTGTTCGGGGATGTCGATGCGAAGCCGGAGCGTCGAGGTCCGCATTATCGTGGCGATCTTTGAATTGGGCACATTCGGCGAGATGTATTCGCCGACCTCGATGGATCGTTCGGCGACGAAGCCGCTGATCGGTGCACGAACGGTATTGTCGGCGACGGCCTTTTCCGCCTGCCGCACCTGAGCCTCGACCGCGCCGACTCCGGCCCGGGCACTATTGGCAGCCGCCCGGGCACTTTCAACCGCGGATTGAGCAGTGTTGATCGCACGGATCGCGACAGCGGCGTTCGAGCGGGCCTCGTCGAGTTGGCCGAGCAATGCATCACGTTGAGCCTTTCGCTGGTCGTAGATCGCACGCGAAATATCGCCGGTCTCAAGCAAACGCTCGGCCCTGCGGAGTTCCGTCTCGGCGAGTTGTAGATTGGCGGTAACGGATTTTACCTGTGAGAAGTCCTTGATCTGAAAGGTCTCGCCGTCCGAGACGCCGAGCCGTGCCTGAGTCTGGCGAAGACTGGCGATCGCTTGCTCGACGTTCGCATCGGCCTGCTGAACGGCACGACGCTGCTGTTCTAGTTGTGCTCGTGCTTGGTCAAGCCTGATTTGCGCGTCGCGGGCGTCGAGACGAATGAGCACATCGCCTTGGTTTACGTAGCTCCCGATGTCGAAATTGACCTCGACAACCTTACCAGGAATGGCCGCAGCGACGTCCGAGTTCGCGTCGCTGGTCAGGTTACCGGTCGCCTCGATATAAGAGGGAATCGCCTGGATCACGGCTTTGGCCGTCGTTACCTCGACCGATTCCGCCTGCGCGTTCGCGTTCGCGTTCGACGCGGAAGCCGCGTCTGAACCGGAACCGCATCCGGTTGCTGTCAGCCCGATCGCGGCAGCAAGAATTGCCGGAATGATAGAACCATTTCTTTGCATATAGCCTCTTGCAGGATCAGCTATTGCTCCTGCCTCAAAAAATCTAGTTTCTGATACCGTCTATCAAAATATTTGCGAACTCGCGGGCCACTTCCTCATTATCGGCGTCCAAAAGCGCCCGCTTTCGATCCCACAAAATGTCGTTTAATGAATGATGGATCAGCATTCCCATGAATGCCCTAACAACGATCCGCGGATTAACCTCGCGAAATGCTCCTTCTTTCTGCCGACGTTCGATGTAGCCGCCGATAAAGTCGTAGCCTGAGGACACGAACTCGCTGAAAAATCGGTCAGCGAGTTCGTGCTCTTCGAGTGCCGAGTACATCAGCAGTCGCATGAATGCAACGTCTTCCCGGTGCTTTGTCATCGCCATCCGGGCCATGTTGTAAAAGAACGCGAAGTCATCGCCGTTCTTCCATGCTTCCATCAATTCCGGGCACTGCTCCCAAGGGAAGCCCTCGCCCTCACCTGCGCCGCATGCCTGATGAAAAATGATCGCTCCGTAAAGCTCATCCTTGGTAGCAAAGTGGCGAAAGACCATCGCTTCTGAAACGCCCGAAGCCTCGGCGATCATTTTCGTCGTCGTACCGCTGAAGCCTCGCCGCGAGAAAAGTTCCATCGCGGTGTGCAGGATCTGGTCCCGCCGCTCGTCGCCGCTCATGCGGCTTTTGTGGTCGCAATTTTCCAGGATCTTTTGCAAAATCTCTCCGTTAACAAAAACTTAAGTAAGTCCTTACTTACTTGCGAAAAGCTAGAATCGCAATTCCGGAATATTTCTGTCAAGCCTGTTGAACGAAATTTTCAATGTTCGGTTCCGGCTTTTGGCCGGATCGCTTTCCAAATAACGCGTTGCTGGGCAGCGAAACGTATCACGTTCGGAACAAATTCCGTCAAAAAATCGTAACAACCTTAAAGACAAACGGTTCATCACACTCGGCGTTCGGTGAAAATGGGTTTCGTGCGTATTTTGCTGCGAGATTCAAACATCATCAAGGAGGAAGACGAAAAATGACGGAATTTGAGGCCGAAACAAAGAAAGCGGAAAAGGAACTCGAGCAGGGGCTCGTTCACATAGGCACGGACGGCACGGCCGCGGCCGGAGACGATGAGTATTTGGGAGAATTGAAGATGCAGGCACAGGAATACGGACAGAAGTTTCAGGACGCAGCTTCGCGAGCGAAGGATTATGCGACCGAAAGCTTTCAGTACGCAGGCGATAAGTTCAAGGAATTGCAGAACAAGGATCCGAAGGAGATCTTGGAAGATGCGAAGGACTTTGCACGCCAGAAGCCTGGACAGGCTCTTCTTATCGCGGGTGCGGTCGGATTGGTCGTCGGCTGGCTGCTAAAGCGAAAGTAGCCGAGAGTTTTGAGGGTTCGAAAAAAGAAAAAGGCCGCCTGGTTAAAAATCCGGGCGGCCTTTTTTTCTTATTGTTGGCTATGGATCAGCTTTCTGGTCGTATCGCCGAAAAGCACGTCGATCTTCTGACTTTCGTGCACGGCGGTGACCTCGCCGCGGCCGAATGTATCGTGGATCATAGCCTGACCCTTGCGGTACTTTCGATTGCGGTCATACGGAGCAGCGGATGTTTTGCGTCCGCCCGAAACGGCGGTCTTCACCCCGCGAACGAAGGTGCTCTCTGTGCCGCAGCCGGTGCAAGATGCTTTGGTTATTTTGCCAAGCTTTGTAACACTGACCACTTCATGCATCGTATCGTTGTCGCAATCCGAGCAGAGCATTTCCGTTTCCTGTCCGACTTCGTATTTTACTGCTTTTATCATAACTTTTTCCGACCTTCTATTTTACCTTCTTCGACGTCCTCGCCCAAAGGTTCGGTAGCTCTTTGCGGGTGCCGCGGCCCTGACCGCCTCACCGCCGAAGTTTGGCAGGTGAACGCGTTCGACCGCTTGGCCCGTAAGCCTTTCGATGGCACGCATCGACATCTCATCCGCAGCGGTCACAAGCGTGATCGCACGGCCAAGGTTGCCAGCACGGCCGGTTCGGCCGATACGGTGGACGTAATCCTCCGGAACCTCGGGAATGTCGTAATTGATGACATGCGAGACCGAGTCGATATCGATGCCGCGTGCGGCAACGTCGGTCGCGACGAGGATGTTCGTCCGCCCGGACTTGAACGACTTGAGTGCCGCTTCACGCTGCGACTGCGAACGGTCGCCGTGGATGCGGTTCGAGCGGTGGTCCCATCTCTCAAGCACGGTCGCGAGCCTGTCGGCTCCACGCTTTGTGCGGGTAAAGACAAGCACGCGTTCAAACGATTCCTTTGAAAGAAGCTCGAGAAGAAGCGGCATTTTATGCTGCTGTGCGACCGGATATGCAAACTGCTCAATGGTGTGAGCGGCCTTTCCGCGGGAACCAACCGAGATGAACTCGGGGTCGCGGACGATCTGCATCGCAATTGCTTCCATCTCAGGCGACATAGTTGCCGAGAAGAAAAGCGTTTGCCGATCCTTCGGCACGGCTTTTACGATCCGCTTGATGGCCGGGAGGAAGCCCATATCGAGCATCCGGTCGGCTTCGTCAAGCACGAGCGTTGTCAGCCCGCTGAAGTTGACCATGCCCTGCTCCATAAAATCGAGCAGGCGGCCTGGCGTGGCGATAAGAATATTGACGCCGCGTTCAAGCGACTGGATCTGTCTACCGTAACCGGCACCGCCGATAATGGCGGCACAGGTGATGCCCTTCGGGGCAAACTTACGGCATTCGACCTCGATCTGGTTGGCAAGCTCACGGGTCGGAGCAAGGACAAGGACGCGGAGTCCGCGGCTGGCCTTTTTATCGAACCGTTGAAGGATCGGGAGAAGAAACGCGGCGGTTTTGCCGGTTCCGGTCTGTGCTGTTCCGATGACGTCGCCGCCCCGAAGTATTATCGGGATGGCCTGTTTCTGAATGGGTGTAGGCTCAGTATAGCCAATTTGCTCGCACTTCGCCGCAATATCGGCGCGCAAGCCTAGTTCTACAAAACTCATTTAATTTTATTTCTCTCTATCGAAAACCAGGATCCGAGCGTGCGGAACTACAATGTCCGCCGGAGCGCATAAACGCGACCCCTTCGGCCCCGGATGCGAATATTTCCATTCGATCCTCAGGGCAACAGATCCAAGTTTGGTAAAGAAGCTTTCTTACGGTGGGTTGAAACTTTCGGTGTAACGGTTGCAGCGAATGACCAACGCGAGAGCGTACGGACGCACCGCACAACTTCTGACTCTATCTAACGAACCAACTCCCGCAATATCCTTTCCAGCCTTCACAACGAAGGACGGATTACCGTCGACAAAAGAGAGAAGGAATTATCAAACTATGAAATTACATTAATTAATGGGAAAAAGCAAGCTAATTAACACGCAGCCATTCGGCGGCCACTTCCCGCGGTTGCCGCTTATTGCCATCGACCTCAAGATTCAACATCCGCATCTCCTCGGTCGAGATGGCATTCCGGAGCCTTTCGAAGGCTGGACGAAGCACCTCGGCTTTGTCTTTTCGTGCAATAAAAACCGCTTCATACGGTGGAAAGAACCGCCGGTCGTCCACAAGTTGAAAGAGGTCCAAAGCCGATATCAGCCCATCGGTCGAGTTGCCGGCAATGATATCGAGCTCGCCAGCCGCAAGCGCACGATAGGTCAGCGAAAGGTCCATTTCACGCGGCTGCCGGGCAAAAGCAAAACCGTATGCCCGGGCAAAACCACTGTAACCATCGGCACGCGACATAAAGTCCTGGCCAAAGCCGGCCTGCCAATCGCGGGAAACGGGAACGGCGTCAGAGATCGTAACGAGACCTTTCTCGCGAGCGACGTCGCCGCGGATCAGGATCGCAAAGTCATTGGCAAAGCCGAGCGGCGGGCTCAGCATAAGTCCGAGGTCCCTTTCGTATGCCCCGGCCGTTTGTCGGTAAACCTCTTGCGGGTCGGTGATCGGCTCGCGTTTCAAAATGGCGGTAAAGGCGGTGCCGGTATATTCGGGATAAACGTCGATCGCATTGGCGAGCAGTGAATCGTGCGGGAGGTTTCCGCCGAGCTCGAACTGCCGCTCGACCGAAAAGCCTTCAGCCTCGAGCATTTGAGCAAGTATCTCGGCGAGGATGATCGATTCGGTGAAGTCCTTTGATCCGACGACGATCAGTTCACCGTTCGCGGGCAGTTCGCCCGATCGGATTGCCGCGGACTGAAAGCCCCCGAAACCGCCGATGATAGCGACAACTGCCAACGCTCCAACAATTCCCAGGCCAACGATCCGGCGGCGGGTCCGCTGTGTCCTCTCACCGATTGCGAAGGACCGCTCTATCTGACCGAGTGCGAGGTCGAAGAGCAACGCGAGCAGTGCCGAGGCGACAGCACCGGCGATCAGGAGATTGTTATCATTTTGCCGAAGCCCGCGGAAGATATAAGTGCCCAAACCGCCCGCACCAACCGCGGCGGCGACCGTTGCGACACCGACCGATATGACGACAGCGACGCGTATGCCGGTCAGGATCACCGGAGCCGCAAGCGGAAGCTCAACGAGCCGAAGACGCGCTGAGTCGGTCATTCCCATCGCGACGGCGGCCTCGCGGATCTTGGAGTCGATGCCGAGAATGCCCGTCACCGTATTGCGAATCACCGGCAATAGAGCGTAAAGAGCAAGCGCGATAACGGCCGTCCGCGCACCGATGCCGCCGATGAATGGCAGCGGTATCAAAAGGCCAAAAAGAGCAAGGCTTGGCACCGTCTGCATCACATTGGCAAACCCAAGCACCGGCACCTGCAGCGAGCGGACACGCATCAGCAAAACGCCGAGCGGCAATCCGAGCGCGACGGCGAACGCGGTCGAGAGCATCACAATAACGATGTGCTCGCGGGTCAGCATTATCAGCTCCCGCCAATTTGCCGTGATGAAATCGGTAAAGCTCATAGTGCAACGGTGTCAAGATATGCCCTCGCAAGCGGCAGCGGGGATGCGGAAAACTCATTCGGCGTCCCGAGAAAAACGACACAGCCCTTGTCCATCAAAGCGATCCGAGAACCGAGAAGCATCGCTTCGTGAAGGTCGTGTGTAACGAAAACGGCGGTCTTGCCAAGTTCACGGACAATGCGCGCAAATTCCTGCTGAAGTGCGGCTCGGGTCAGGGCGTCGAGAGCTCCGAAAGGCTCATCAAGCAACAGAATTTCAGGATCGGAGGCAAGGGCCCGGGCAACGCCGAGACGCTGCCGCTGGCCGCCGGAAAGTTCGTGCGGGAAGCGGCCGGCAAAACGCCCGGGCTCGAGCCCGACGAGAGTGAGCATTTCATCAACCCGGGCTCCGATCGAGACCGCGTCGCGGCCTGCAAGCCGCAAGGGAAGCCCGACATTCTCTGCGGCGGTCATATGCGGAAACAAACCGCCTTCTTGCAGCACGTAGCCTATGCCGCGGCGAAGCTCGACCGCATCGACCGCGAGAGTTGAGCGGCCATTTACCAAAACCTCGCCCTCGGTCGGCTCGATCAGGCGGTTGATCAGCTTCAGCGTGGTTGTTTTTCCGCAACCCGATTCGCCCAGCAGGACAAGTGTCTCGCCGCGGGCGACCGCGAGATCGATCTCGGCGAGTATCCGCACGCCCGCGATCTCGTAACTGACGGCGTTAAAAATGACGATGGAACTGCTTTCATTCACATTATTGGATCCCTTGACCGCGTCGCGGACCTACTCCCACTCGATCGTGCTTGGCGGTTTTGATGAGATGTCATAGACGACGCGGTTTATGCCGCGGACCTCGCTGGTTATTCGCGATGAGACGGCGGCGAGAAAGTCGTGCGGGAGCCGTGCCCAATCGGCGGTCATCCCGTCGGTCGAGGTAACGGCGCGGAGCGCGACAGTCTTCTCGTAGGTGCGGAAGTCGCCCATCACGCCGACCGACTGGATCGGCAGCAGCACCGCGAATGCCTGCCAGACCTCGCGATAGAGCCCGAAGTTGTGCAGCTCCTCGATAAAGATCTTGTCCGCCTTTTGCAGTAGCTCGACATTCTCGGGCGTGATATCGCCGAGGATGCGGACGCCGAGGCCCGGGCCGGGAAACGGATGGCGTTCTAGGATCATCTCCGGAATGCCGAGGTCGCGGCCGATGTTTCGGACCTCATCCTTAAAAAGCTCCCGAAGCGGCTCGATCAGCTTGAGGTTCATCTTCTCGGGCAGGCCGCCGACGTTGTGGTGCGTCTTGATCGTAACCGAAGCCCCGCGAAGGCTGACGGATTCGATCACGTCCGGGTAGAGCGTTCCCTGGACGAGCCACTTCACATCGCCGATCTTGTTCGCCTCGGCGTCGAAAATGTCGATGAACTTGCCGCCGATCGCCTTGCGTTTCTGCTCGGGGTCGCTGATGCCCGCGAGCACCGAGTAGAAATCCGCCGAGGCATCAACGCCGATCACATTGAGCTGCAGATTTTCCTCATAGGCCTTTAGCGTGTCCTCAAATTCGCGATAGCGGAGCAGGCCGTTGTTGACGAAAATGCATGTCTGCCGGTCGCCGATCGCCTCATGAACGAGGGCCGCCGCAACGGTCGAATCGACTCCACCCGAGAGCCCGCAGACGACGCGGTCGTCCGGGCCGACAGTCTCACGGATCCGCTCGATCTCTACTTTGGTAAAGCTCGCCGGGGTCCAATCGCCGGTGCAGCCGCAGATGTTGAAGAGGAAATTGCGAAGCACTTCCTTGCCGAGCGGCGTGTGCGAGACCTCCGGGTGAAACTGCACGCAGTAGATGCCGCGTTCGTCGGATTCCATCGCCGTGATGACGTCGCCGGTCGTCGCTGTCTTGTGAAAGCCGGGCGGGATCTCGGTAACGTGGTCACCGTGGCTCATCCAAACGTCGAGCTCGAACGGCAGCTCGTTAAAGAGCCGCGTTGAACCGCTCAGCACCTTGAGCTTTGCGTGGCCATATTCGCGGCGAGCGGCCGGTTCGCTTCGCCCGCCGAGGTCGATGGCGGCGAGCTGCATTCCGTAGCAGATGCCGAGGATCGGAGCCGCGATCCGGTCAAAAAAGCCGTCTTCGACCCGCGGCGCGTCCTCGTCCGTCACGCTCGAAGGCCCGCCCGAAAGGATGACGCCCTTCGGCCGCTTCGCGGCGATCGCCTCGGCAGCCAGATGAAAGGGATGTATCTCGCAATAAACGCCCTGCTCGCGGACGCGGCGCGCGATAAGCTGCGTATACTGCGAGCCAAAATCGAGGATAACAATAAGTTCGTGCTGCAAGCGGTAAGCTCCTTTTGGGTAAATGCCGATTATACGCGGAAACTCGCGATTGTCAGAAAAGGTGCCCTCGGCCATTCCAAAACTCATATCTCGCCCTCCGGTCGCGTTTCATTTTTTGCAGAGGCCATATGTTTCTGAAACGGTTGAAACGGTTGAAACGGATGAAACGGATGAAACGGATGAAACAGATGAATCGCCTGAAACGCGTGAAACGCCTGGAACGCGCGGGCCGGTCTTGGGGCTTTGGGCTTTGGTTTTGGGTCTTGGGCATTTGCATCTTCGCATTCTGAATTCTGAATTCTGACTTCTGACTTCTGGCTTCTTGCTCTTGACCATCGGTCATTGTTCCTCTATTCCGGCTTATGGCTAACAGCTAATCGCTTAAAACACCCGATCACTGCCGAAAAGCCATTGCGGTCCCTGCGATCTCTGCGTTGATAAATTCCATTCGCGCGGAGACGGCGAGGAATCCCCTCCTTTGCTGTTAACCATTTTCTTAGGTCGTGAAACCACAACGAATGAGGGTCCGTGAGATATGGAAGATATGGATGAAATGAAAGTTCTGGAGAGTTGCGAAGTTGCAGAGTTTCGAAGTTTTGAGTCCCGGCTTCAGCCGGCCGTTCGGAGTTCCAGCTTTAGTTGGCCCGAGTCGGAGGCCCGGCCGTGAGGGAGAGCACGAATGAAGAAGCCTGCGCGTAAGCGAAGGCATTGCTCTCGTTCCCGTTCACCGCATCCGAACCGAAGTCAGCCGATCGATATTGTCGTAGCAAACACCTTCGTCCCTTTCTGTAAACGTACTATAAAATCCAAGGAATCGTGCAAAGAAACGGATCACTGTATTTCAAAGCAAGTACAAATTAGGCGATACCGCTCGCCGACTTTCATGAAAAGGCATTAGAACGTCGATTTATAACTTGTGCAGCGACTTCGTCGATCTCAATTTTCGTAGAGTCTTGCAGGAACAAGTTAGAGAACTTCCCATTGCTGAGAGCTTCAGCGGCACGCTGGCTAATGAAAATCCCAAAGTGCCCCTGTGGCAAGAAAAAGTCAGAACCGTCCCATTGATCGGGTCGAACATTCAATCCGAGGTAGTAGTTGCTAATCGGGCCATCATTTACAACACGCTTTTTCACGCGGATGCTATTCGAAAGATCGATCGGCCCGCTTCTTCCAGTTACGTAGAGGCCGTGATAGCCGCTGACGTGTTCACCATTCTTCTTCGTTATTTCTACATTGAACCGCCCCCAACCTGAAAGCCCCTCGCTTTCTAACGCATTAACAAAACGATCTGAGATCAGAAAAAGTATCGCCGAGCTTGTATCAAGTACATCTCCGAAAACGTTCCCAGATCGTTGTACAAATTCAACCGGCATCGGTATCGAGTCAAATTCCCCTCGCAAGAGTTTACGTGGATCCGGAATCTCAAGACCGCACTCCTCGCGGGTACCTGAGCGCTTCAATTCAACCCGAGCAGCTTTTGGCGAAAGCCTCGTATGAAAAACCCAAAAAGGCGGTGTGCCCTTTGAGAGGCTAGAAGTCGACTGAGATACCATATCTTGTCATTATCGCTCTTCCGAAGTTAATAATATCGTCCCGACTTGGGTCCGTTGCGAGAAAGTTCCGCCATTCCCGGTTATACTGAGCAGCATAACGAAGGTGGCTGCCGCTTTGCCACCAAGCGCCGAACGAAGGATCATTGTGATTCAGTCCAGCTCTTGCGAAATCGTCGGCGAATTCATCTGGGAATACATGGTGCGCGTGCGAGTTTGGTGGGAGTTGGCCGGTTTGCTGGCTCAGATTATGTCGAAAATTTCTATAAGTGAAAGGTCGAAATTCAGGTACGAGATCGGTAGCTGTTTGAACTGGGACCGTAACGTTAGTTGGTTTACCGATCTGGCAGAATCTTGATAAGATCGCTCCACCCGCCACACGTAGACCAAGGCCGAGCGTGGAGCCCATTACTCCATTAGCCACCAGATCATTCCGCGAATCGAAAACCGGATCGTTTGGGCCAGGCGCGTTCACATAGCTTGGTGATGCTAGGATCAAAATACCTCCGCCAATAATTACCGGCGCTAACAAAGGGATTTGCCCAGTCGGGTCTCGGAGAGCGAGCGGCCGGTTGCCGACGTAACCGTAAAGATTTACGTCGCCGCCGCGAAAGCCGATCGGGTCTTCGGAGATGAAGCGGCCGAGGCGGGGGTCGTAGAAGCGGGCACGGGAGAATTGGAGTCCGGTGAACGAGTCGAATTCTCTGCCGGTGAATTGGTGCCGAGTTGGGAAGGAAGGATTCGTCGCATTGCCAAAGGAATCGTATCCCGTCTGTGCTGTCAAAGAACCCGATCAAATACCTGATTCCGACACTCGAAAAATTTCTTCGATCACTTCTTCACTTTCGCAATTTTGCCTCAATCGGTCCCAAGCTATCGCAGTCCGCTCTTTAGATCCCAGCCCTCGAGCAATCACATTCGCATCCTGCAATAGTAAATCGATCAAGTGCCAGTCGCTTGACGCCATGAATTTCCGCTCGTACTCTTTCCCGGTCCTCGACCACATATCTAAGTCTCCGCGGTAATAAACGAATAGCTTTAGTTTTTCCAGCGTAATCATTTTTGAAGCTCAAGGAACAGTGTGTAGTGTTATTTGGACGCCGTTACGCAAAAGTATTGGCATTTCAGTTCGTAACCAGATGCTTGTCGGCCGAACGCCGCCTGAATAAAGAAACGCGTCTGCCGAGCCACGCGTTCCACGCGCAAAACTTGCGGACAGGTCTCGCCAAAGAGGGTTTGATGCCCACCTTGGTAACCCCGCATTAGCAGCAGTCATTCCCCGTCCACCGAGGGTCATTTCGAGTGTGCTCCCTCCATTCGCTCGCGCAAAATCGGCTGCTGCTTTCATCGCACTTGGATCTCCGGACCAAAAAACCCGCGAACCAGAAGCCCGGGTCGCAAGCGATAGTCCACCGCGATATAGGCCAAGTCCCCCCGTCGCTGTCGTTGTTGCTACAGCCGCCCAGCCGCCAGCTTGGTAGGTAACAGAGCAGTTCCAATTGACATTTTCGATACCTTGCCACCTACGAAAGTAAGTCGTGAGTCCTAGGCTTGCGGAGTCGCCAAAGCCAACAGCAAAGTATATCGGTCCTTCGAGTGACTCTAGCATTGCTTGTTCGGCCCGCCAATTTCTCTCATTGGCCCACGCAACCCAGTTTCGCCATCCGTTTCGGCCTAGGGGATCAACAAACTGCAACGGATTGTTCCAAACGTATCCGTAAAGGTTAATGTCGCCGCCGGCGAAGCCGATGGGGTCTTCGGAGATGAAGCGGCCGAGCCTGGGGTCGTAGAAGCGGGCACGGGAGAACTGCAGGCCGGTGAACGAATCGAATTCTCTGCCGGTGAATTGGTACCGCGTCGGGAAAGCGGGGTTCGTTGCGTTCCCAAATGCATCGTAGCCCGTCTGTGCTGTCAAAGAACCCGTCGCGTCCGCCAGCCCGTTCGTCGAGCCGAGATGATCTGCCAGAAAATAGTTTACCGCAGTTCCGGCCTTGCTTTGCAGTTTATTGTCGATCCCCGGGCCGTTCTGGTATACGGTGATGCCCGAGACGGATGAATCGTCCCGAACGACATCAAGCCCGTCGTAGGTGAACTTGACCGAACCCGCCGGTCCGCCGTAGGTCTGCACCCGCCGGCCGAGAGCGTCATTAAACATACACAAACTCTGCGGGTTCCCTAGGTTGCGGATTCTCCGGAATCGGTGAACTTTGTTAAACGCCAACGGTAAGTTACCGTCGCAAACGCAATGGCAAGAAGTGAATAAATTGCCGAAAGTACCATTCCTTTAACACTTATCTCCAGAACGAAAAAGAGAACCGGGAAAATTCCCACCAGAGTTGGCAGCCATACTCGTTCCCGGGCCAACAATCCAATGAAGCCGCCAGTGATTATAGCTACTAACGGTAATGCCAGAATCTCAGTGACGAGACTCTTGCGAACGGCTCCATCGAAAAAAGCTTCCGCAAATTCTTCTTTTGAGATGGTGCCGGCGTGGAGAGCCTGCAATAGCTCACGCTCGCCAGAGAAGTTAAAAAACAACCATCCTGCGAAGCCCAAAAGCATACCGCTTAAAATGAAGCCCAAGACACCGATAAGAACGCTTCTAAACATACAGCTCCCACAATTGACGAAGAAGAGGATCAGAACTAGGCAGGCCATCCCCAAGAGCCTTCACCCCTCCCCATGCGCCCCGACCAAGTGGCCATGGCGAAACTCCACACCTTCCACCGTAGTAGATCATCATTTGGCAGCCTGAATTCGTTTCCAAATCCCGCCCGGTTCCGTATCTTTGAGATCTTCAGCCGCGACATCCCTTTGCGTGGCGGGAACAAACTGTATCGAAAGTAGGGTGGATCGGTCCTTCGCCGGTCATTACTCGATGATAGAAGGAGGAGGTTGTTGGGGGCAAGAAAAATCGGTCGGGTTTTGCGGGTGGGCTTGGTTGGGTGAATGTTCGGTTCGAGTTCTGTTTGATCAGTGTGACACCCTCCCTACGGGTCGGGTTTCCGCCTTTGCGGTTAAGGGACGGGTGAAAATTAAGTCGGATGAACCGCCCTTACTGAGGTGCGGGCTTACGCATTGCAGGTTATGGATTCCAAATTCCAGATTCCAGATTCTCCTCTCATCACTCGCCACTCTTCGCTAAGGAAAGCCCTTGCTTACGCGCGGGCCTCTGATGCGGGCGGTGGGGTTCGGAAGCTTTTTTCGGGGAGCGGGATGCGGCCGGATTCGTTGGGGATCTCGGGGAATTCTTGGCGGTGCCAGCGGAGCTTTGCATCCTCGATGGCTTCGCGGCTTGAGGAGACGAAGTTCCACCAGATGTGGCGCTTGCCGTCGAGCCTGGCGCCGCCGATTATCATGAACCGCGAATGTTCGGCGGCGCGCACCTCGGCCTCGACGCCCTCGCGGAAGACGGCCATCGTGCCCGGTTCTATCTCGCGGCCGTCCGCGGTGAGCCGCCCTTTTAGAAGATATACCGACCGTTCTTCGATCTCGCGTGGGATGGCGAGCGTCCGCCCCGCCGCGAGCTCCGCCTCGGCGTAGAAGGGCTCGCCGTGGGTTTCGACCGGCGACCGCAGGCCAAAGCCGCTCCCGAGAATCACGCGGAGCCTAGTCCCCTCGCCCTCGGTTTCCGGAAGCTCTTCGCGGCCGGTGTGGCGAAAGTCGGGCTCGCAATCCTCAAGCCGCTGCGGCAATGCGACCCACGTTTGCAGGCCGAAGAGCCCGCTGCCCGTTTCGTTTCCGGCGTCGGAAACGCGCTCGGAGTGGACGATGCCGCGGCCTGCCGTCATCCAATTGACCGCACCGGGTTCGATCACCTGCACCGAGCCGAGGCTGTCGCGGTGCTTCATCCGGCCGCTGAAAAGATAGGTCACCGTCGCAAGCCCGATGTGCGGATGCGGGAGCACGTCCATCGCCGTGCCGCTGACCACCTCGACCGGGCCGAAGTCATCGACAAAGATGAACGGGCCGACGGTTCGCCGCTCGCGGAAGGGCAGAACGCGACGGACGTCCATCGAGCCGATGCTCGCCTCGCGGGCCGGGATGATGTTCTCGATCATTTTAAGAATTTTGCACAACTCGCCGCCGAGCATCAAATGCAATTGTCTAAGCCGACCTAAGCGCTTATTATAGACGGACGTTCCGGCCCGTCTGATACTTATGTTCGAAATCCTCATCGTTCTTGCCGTGCTCGTTCTGGCGGTCTTGCTTTTCGTAACGGAGAAGCTCCGCGTCGATGTGGTCGCGCTTGTGGTGATGGGTATTTTGCTGCTGAGCGGGATCATCTCGCCCGAGCAGGGCCTTGCAGGTTTTAGTAACGCGGCAACGCTGACGGTCGGGGCGATGTTCGTCTTGAGTGCGGGGCTTTTTAAGTCCGGCGCGGTCAGCTTTCTCGCCGACATCACGACGCGTGTTTTCAAGAGCGGCTTTTGGGTCGGGATCATCACCGTGATGCTGATCGTCGGCGTGCTTTCGGCATTTATCAACAACACGCCAGTCGTCGCCATTTTCTTGCCGATACTGCTGGCCGTCGCCCGCGAGAACGACATCTCGGCCTCAAAGATACTGATCCCCGTCTCGTTCGCCTCGATGTTCGGCGGCGTCTGCACGCTGATCGGCACCTCGACCAATATCCTCGTAAGCTCGATCGCCGAGGCAAACGGCCTACGGCCTTTTTCGATGTTTGAGTTTACGCCGCTCGGCATCATCTTTTTCGTGCTCGGTACGCTTTATCTGCTGATCTTTGGCATCCGGATGATCCCGGAGCGGCGCGGCAGCGGCGACCTGATGGACGAATTCTCGATGAGCGACTACTTGACCGAGATAGTCCTTATGGAAGGCTCGATCTCGGCCGGGAAAAAGATCCGCGACGCTCCGCTCGTCAAGGACATGGAGCTGACGATCCTCAAGATCGAGCGCGAAGGCTCGTTCTTTCAGATACCCGGGCCGGACACGATCTTGAAGCAGGGCGACGTTCTGCTTGTTCGCTGCGATATCGACCAGATACGTACGCTCCAGGAACACGAGGGCGTGCAATTTAAGGCACAAACGAAGTGGGGCGACGATAGCCTATCAAACGACGATTACCGCCTGATCGAGGCAGTTTTGCTTCCGACCTCGGACCTGATCGGGAGCACGCTGCAGCTCTCAGGCTTTCGGAGCAGGTTCAGCGCGACCGTGCTCGCCATCCGAAGTAAGGGCCGCGTGCTCCGCGAAAAGCTTTCCGATACGGAACTGAGTGCGGGCGACGTTCTGCTGATCGAGATAGAAAAGACGCGGATCGCGAATTTTCGCCGGAGCGGTGAGTTCATCATCACCTCCGAGATGGAGACGACCGAATTCCGGCGAGATAAAGCGCTCTTTGCGGTGGCGATAGTTGCAGCCGTGGTTCTTTCGGCGACCTTCGAACTGGCGCCGATCGTCGTTTCGGCGATCCTCGGGGCGGTCGGGCTTGTGCTCGTCCGCTGTATCTCGATCGAGGAGGCTTATGAGGCGATCGACTGGAAGATCATCTTTCTGCTCGCGGGTGTGCTTTCGCTTGGCGTCGCGCTTGAGCAATCCGGTGCGGCGGCGCTGATCTCTGCGAATATGCTGAAATACGTCGGCGGTTGGGGGCCGATCGCACTCGTCTCGGCATTTTACCTGCTGACCTCGAGCCTGACCGAGACGATGTCAAACAACGCGACCGCCGCCCTGCTTGCCCCGATCGCGATCGTTACAGCGAAATCGCTCGGTGGCGACCCGACGCCTTTTCTGATGGCGATAACCTTCGCCGCCTCGGCCAGCTTTATGACACCGGTCGGCTACCAGACCAACACGATGATCTACGGCCCCGGCCAATACAAATTCATCGACTTCATCAAGGTCGGAACTCCGCTCAACGTAATGTTCTGGATCGTCGCGACCATCTTCATCCCCATCATCTGGCCATTTAACTAGTGGCCTCAAGACTCCGCCTGTCTGTTTCAGGTAACTTAGCTTCACCGTCGCTATTGCGACCTTCGCATCGCGAGATCCGCCCTGCAAGCGAGCTGCGGCCTCTGCGGTGGGTATGATCCGCCGCAGAGGCCACAGAGTTTTCAGGAAGATCGCTGAGAGCGTCCTCGGCTATCTCACGAACGCATTCGGCACGGGCCGGTCGCCGGTTGTACCAAAGGGGGCGATAAGCGTCCCTTGTGTGGACCGGTTTATGAACCATGTCGAGCTCGAGGGGCGAAAGACGGCCGCATCTAACTTGCCATCACCATCGTAGTCGCCCGGTGCCGGAAGATCTCCGCTCGCTCCCCAGGGAAATGCATAGAAGCTCGAGTCCTCGGACCGCAGCACATACCACTCACCGGTCGATGGCCTGAAATAAGCGATGTCCGCCTTGCCGTCGCCGGTGTAGTCGCCCGGTACGGCCAAGTCAGTCGAAGTGCCGAAGGCAAAGGCCCGATTCGCTCCGTCCGAGCTTCGCAAATACCACCACTGCCCTGAGCCCGGACGAAAGACGGCGATGTCCGTCTTACCGTCGCCGTCATAATCGGCCGGAACAGGCTTGTCGCCCGCGACCCCGAACGGCGTGATCGTCACCTGGCCATCTGATGACCTTCTCACGAACCACGTCGATGTCGACGGCCTGAACACAGCCGCATCCGCCCGGCCATCACCGTCAAAATCCGCTGGCGAAGGGATATCTCCGGTCGCCCCGAACGGAAACCCGAAGAACGTCGAATCCTCGCTTCTCAGAACAAACCACTCGCCGGTCGAGGGCCGCCAAAAGGCTGGGTCCGCTTTCCCGTCGCCCGTAAAATCGGCAGGCACGACCGTGTCTGTACTAGAACCAAAGGCAAACGCCCGGTTCCCGCCATCCGAAGAGCGGAGATACCACCACTGGCCCGGCCCCGGCCTGAACACAGAAATGTCCGTTTTTCCGTCGCCGTCGAGGTCAAAAGGAGCACGGCTGCCAACCGGCTTCACACCGTACCGCACGACCTCATACATCGAGCGATGGAATGAGAAGTCTCCATTTATCCCACGTGCCCTGATGTATCCGGTACGGTTTGCATCGGGAACTGAAATGGCCCAATCACTATAAAGCTGCCTAACGCCTTCCCCGAGATAGGTGTAATTCACACCATCGGTCGAATGCTCGAAAACAACCCGGTTCACTTCGATCTCAGATGAGCCGCGATTCCAGATGATCGAGTCCGGATTCACGGTCAAGAAGCTTCGAACTCCAGTTCCATGCCCCGTTCGGACAGCGGCAAACTGAGCGCGGGAGGCTCCGCTTACTGAAGTAAAGTAGCCGCTGAAGAGCATCTTGCCGTCACTGCGGAGCGTCGTTGCGAGGACATCGTTCGCACCGGAACTGGCAAACTGGTTAGCGAACGCCCCGTTGTCGCCAAGTTCGATTACGCCCGTCCTAGGTATTGAATTCACGGTCGACCATCGACCGGCGACGAACACCCGTCGATTCAGATCGACGTATATTGAAAACACAATGCTGTCCAGCGTTGGAGGAACAAAGCCCGAATCGAGCGAGCCATCGCCGTTCAGGCGGGCGATATACGTCCTTGTTACTGAATTTACGGTACCAAAGGCGCCACCAATAAGTATCTTGCCAAAACGGTCGAAAATGATCCTATGTGCGTAGGGCTCAATATTTCCGCCGAGTGATGTGGTAAACGACGTGTCGAGCGTTCCATTGGCATTTAGCCGGGCAATGCCCGTGCGGGCCGTCCCGTTAACGGTGGTGAAGTACCCGCCGATCACGATCTTCCCGTCTGCGGCGACCGCGGCGGCAAGGACCGGGGAATTGGCCGATGGCGCAAATGCTGTATCGAGCGTGCCATTCGCGTTGAGCCGGGCAATATTCGGGCGTGCCGTGCCGTTGACCGAAGTGAACGAGCCGACGATAAGGATCTTTCCGTCATCCTGAACAACAACCTCACTGACCCAGGCATTCGCACTGAATGTCGGTGTGAATGAAGTATCGAGGGTGCCATTCGGATTGATTCGGGCCAACCTCTCTCGCGAAGTGCCGCCGACGGTCGAGAAATCGCCGCCCGCAATATATTTCCCGTCCTTTTGGACCGCCAGAGAATAGGTCCAACCGTTCATGTTCGGATCCGCAAATGTCGGATCAACTGTTCCGTTCCAATTGAGCCTCGCCATTCCTCTCCGGGTTACTCCCCCGATGGTTGTGAACGACCCGCCTGCAAGTGTTTTTCCGTTCGGAAGGGAAACTAGAGCGACTGCGGGTGTGCTCGCAAATCCAACGTTTGTATCCACATCTACAGTGCCGTCGGGATAGAGCCTGGCAAGGTTCGTGTAGCCGGTCGTTCCGTTTATTTGGGTGAAGCTGCCTGCGGCGAACATCGCCCCACTATCCAAAAGCGCGATCTGTGAGATCCCAAAAGTGCCTCCCGTTCCGGCGACGGTAGTGTTCCCGGCGAAGGAGGTGTCAAGTGAGCCATCCATATTAAGCCTCACCAGGCCGCCCCGCTGAACTCCGTTGGCGTTGTTGAAATATCCGGCAACGATCAGCTTTCCGTCAGGCTGGATCTTCACATCGGTGGCGTATTCGTCTAGATTCGCATTGAACGAAGCATCCCCGTCACCATTTGGGAGCAACCGGGCGACTCGGTTACGGACAACATTCGGATCGCCGATTCGCGTAAAGCGCCCGACAACCACGATCTTTCCGTCCGTTTGTTCTGCGGCGGCAAAGGTGTGCCAGTTCGCGCCCTTCAGTTGCTGGTTTGCCATAAAGCCGGTATCGAGCGATCCATCGGCATTCAAGCGGGCAAAGTTCGGACGCGGTTGTCCATCAACTTCGGTGAACTGTCCTTTGATAAGTATCTTTCCGGTGGACAATACCGTGATGCCAAAAACAGCTTGATTCAGATTCGGATTGAAAGAGGTATCGACCGTGCCATTCGGATTGAGCCGGACGAGATATGAACGCGAGGTCCCGCCTACGGTTGTGAAATGGCCGCCAACTAGTATCTTTCCATCGGGCTGGCGGGCAAGCGAGCCTGCGCCGCCACCGATCGTCGTGGTGATCGAGCCGTCATTCACTCCATTTATATTCAGCCTTGCCAGGCCGGAACTTGCCGCGCCGCCGATCGTAGTGAATGATCCGACCACGATCATATTGTCGCCATCAACGATCATGTCCTGGATAAATCCATTCGCTGCGGGGTTGTAACCCATATCCAGGGCACCGCTGTTCTGAAATCGGGCCAAGTAGTTTCGCGGAGTACCATTGACGGTCCCGAAAGTTCCGTACGCATAGGTCCATCGCCCCTGGGCATGCAGTACGCCGAATGTAGTGCCATTTAGCGTAGGCATGAAACCATCCGACGCCGTTTGCCCTTTGGTAGTGATACTGCCCACTGCCGCGAGGGCGAGTGCAACAAAAATGACTGCAAAACCATTGACCAATAATTTTCTCATTGCTTTATTCCTTTTTTCTTCTTTTGGACGGGTCGCTTTCTCTTACCTCGTACTCAGAAAGATCAATAACAAACCTCAGGTTCGACGATTGTCCATGAGTCTCCCGATTCATTACGCGTCAGAGTTTTGAAAAACGGAGCATCGGCCCCGAAATTTCCCAAATGGCGACGGAAAAATGGCGCACGTGCGGCCGGGACGCTAAACGCGCCTTAACAGGCCGCAAGAAACACTTCAATGCGCAATTTAAGATCTGGAATCTGGAATTTGGAATTTGAAATTTGGAATTCCGGTTCGTTGTTTTCAGGTGGCCATAATGATATTTTATTGGATTGCGGTAATTTAAAAACGATATCGGGTATAGCCCATAAAAACCGGAGAATTTTAGATGAAGATCGGACTGCCAAAAGAGATAAAGGACAATGAATATCGGGTCGGGTTGACGCCGGCGGGCGTGCATGCGCTCGCGGGTGCCGGACACACGGTCTATGTGGAAAAGAGTGCGGGCGAGGGCTCGGGCTTTACGGATGAACAGTATGAAAGTGCGGGAGCGACGATGCTCGAGACCGCCGACGAGATCTGGGCTGAGGGCGACATGATCGTCAAGGTCAAGGAGCCGATCGCACCCGAATATCCGCGGATGCGGGAGAACCAACTGCTCTTCACCTATCTGCATCTGGCTCCGGAATTTGAGCTGACCAAGCAGATGATGGAGCGAAACGTGACGGGCGTCGCCTATGAGACCATCACGGACAAGCAGGGCCGTTTGCCGCTGCTGACGCCGATGTCAGAGGTTGCGGGCCGTATGTCGGTCCAGGTCGGTGCGACCTATCTTGAGAAAATGAACGGCGGCAAGGGCATTTTGCTCGGCGGCGTTCCGGGAGTTCCGGCAGCAAATGTGGTCATCATCGGCGGCGGCATCGTCGGTACGGAAGCCGCGAAAATGGCCGTCGGCCTCGGTGCAAAGGTCACCATCATCGACCGCAATCTCGACCGCCTGCGGCAGCTTGACGACATATTTCTCTCAAAGGTGCAGACGCTTGCCTCCTCGCGTTACCAGATAGAAGAGGCCATCTCGCATGCCGATCTCGTCATCGGCGCGGTGCTCGTTGTCGGTGCGGCGGCGCCGAAGCTCGTTACCCGCGATATGCTTCACCTTATCCCGCAGGGTGCGGTGCTTGTTGACGTTGCCGTTGACCAGGGCGGATGTTTTGAAACGACGCGGGCGACCACGCACTCGAACCCGACCTATTACGAGGAAGGCGTTCTTCACTATTGCGTGGCCAATATGCCGGGTGCGGTGCCGCGGACCTCGACCTTTGCTCTGACCAACGCGACGCTGCCCTATGCTCTCTCGCTCGCAAACAAGGGCTTTGAGCGGGCGATCGCCGACGACGCCGGGCTCTGGGAAGGCGTTAACACCTACGCCGGCAAGTGCACCTACGAGGCCGTAGCAACCTCGCAGAACATCGAATACACGCCGCTCTCAAGCCTCATCGATGGCGGCAAGACGGCCGCGGCTTAGAAAGAAGTTATCAGTGGCCGGTGGTCAGTGGTCAGTTAAGTTCGCTCTGGCCGGCGGCCGCGAACAACTGGCCACTCTTTATTTATGTACGAGTTTGCGGTAACACCGGCGGTGACGCAGCTTCGCAGGCAGGGTGTGATCATTACTGAGATCACGGCCGGCAGTCTTGGCGAGGAGTTGGAACTGCGTCCGGGCGACCGCATCGTCAAGGTCAATGGGCGGACGGTTCGCGACTATCTTGATTTTCGCTTCCAAACGGCGGGCGAGACCGAGCTTTCGCTGCGTGTAAAAAAAGCGAATGGCGAAACGCTTGAGATAGAATTTGACCGCGAAGAGGGCGAGGACTTCGGGCTCGGGTTTGAGCAGATCGTTCCGCGGCAGTGTGCGAACGAGTGCCTGTTTTGCTTTTGCAAGGGCAATCCCGAGGACGCACGGCCCTCGCTTTTTGTCCGCGATGAGGACATCCGGCTCTCATTTCTCTACGGCAACTACACGACGCTATCCTCGATAACCGAGGACGAGATGAACCGCGTTATCGAGCAGCGGCTCTCGCCGCAATACGTCTCGGTCCACGCGACCGACCTCAAGACGCGAGCGTATCTGCTCGGCGTTGACGAAAAGCGGGCGGATATCTCCGGCAAGATCGAGCGGCTGCTCGCGGCCGACATCGAGATCCACGCCCAGGTCGTGCTTTGCCCGGAGATAAACGACGGGCCGGTGCTCGAAAAGACGCTCCGCGACCTTGCCGCCAGTTACCCGAAGGTGGTGAGCACGGCGATCGTCCCGGTTGCCCTGACGCGTTATAACACCGATGAGCGGCTGACCCGCGTAACGCCCGAATTTTGCCGGCGGACGATCCGCGAGGTCGAGCGGCTGCAGAAAGAATTTCGGCGAACGCTTGGCGCGACCTTCGCATTCCTCGGCGACGAGATCTACATAAGGGCCGGTGCCGAGATCCCATCGCGGCGGCACTACGGAAATTACCCGCAGATCGAAGACGGCGTCGGGATGATCCGTTCGTTCGTAAATTCGTTTGAGAAACTGCTAAAGAAGACTCCCGAGGGCGAGCGAGCGGAAGCGGTCGGCATTGCCCGGAAGTTTTTCGTCGATGCCCGGACGCATCCGGCGGCGAGAGTGCCGGCCGAGCCAGCCGTGCGGCGTAATCCCGCACGCGGCGGCTTGCGGGCATCGGAGCTTAATGGCACGATCCTGACCGGCGAGATGTTTGCCCCGACGCTCGGCGAGCAGATCGCCCGCTTCAATGAGGTCCACGGCTCGCGGTTGCGGGTGATGGCGGTAAAGAATGAATATTTCGGCGGCGACGTCTCGGTTGCGGGGCTTCTTTCGGGCAGCGACCTGATGCGCGTTCGCGACGAGGTGGAAGGCGACTTTGTGATGATACCGCCCTCGGTAATCAAATCTGACGAGCCGGTGCTGATCGATGGGATGCAGTTTGCCGAGCTTGAGCACGCCTATCCGGTCCCGATCATCGCCGAGGACCTGTTTGAATTTCTCTCAAGAACGATCTAGGCGACAACGCAAAAAAAAAGAGCCCGGCGATCAGCGAAGATCGCCGGGCTTTTGTCTGAACAAGTTCCTATCGCGTGAATTTATAGACGATCACGCCGGTCACTTTCACCGGCTGGTTTGAAAGCAGCGTTGGCCGGAACTTCGCTTCGTGCCGCACCGATGGCGGCCGCACGAAGAAGCGGATGCCCACTGACCGATTTTGCCGAAACGACCCTTCCGTCTTCGTCTATCAGCACCTGGACGCTTACGTTGCCCTGAGCGTTGACGGCCATCGCGGTTGCGGGATATTGCGGCTTCGGCAGGTAGATCGCCTCGCCAGTTATAACGCCTTTTGAGATCGGTGCTGTCGGCTTCTTTATCGCGGGCGGCGGCGGTATGCTCTCGACACGTTCGGGAACGGGCCTGCTGATCTCGCCCGAGCTTGAACTCGAAACGCTACTACCCGAATTGCGCGAGGTTCCATCGGGACGGCCGCCGGTAAAGAACGGGCCAGAGTTGCGGTCATTGATCACGTAGGGGCCTAGCGGCCGCGGCGGTATTGTGTTTACCACCGTCGAGACGGAGTCCGGGGCTTTTTGCATCTCATCAATGCGGGCAATGCTCTCTGTCCGGGAG
Source organism: Acidobacteriota bacterium (assembly GCA_016716435.1). Lineage (NCBI taxonomy): Bacteria > Pseudomonadati > Acidobacteriota > Acidobacteriota bacterium. The sequence goes on from JADJWI010000003.1 coordinate 718,520, forward strand.
GGAAGCCGATCGGTGCTCGATGTGTTTGCGGCGGCGGGCTGCTTCGGCTGCGGTTCCTCGATGACACGCTGGGCCGGCTCGACCTGAGCGACGAGCATCCTCGCCATTTCGATATCACCGCCAATGTCGAAGTCGGCCGCATAGATGCTGACGATCACGGCAGAGAGAAAAAGGGCACCAACAAGAAGTGCGGAGACGGCAAAATATTTTCGGCGGCCGCGGGCATCGGCCCGGGAGCCATTCGTTTCAACAAGTACGTCAAACATAGTTCGGTTCCTCCAATTTGATCTGCCGGTGCCAACGGACGTCCCGGATGTTTCCGGTAACTTGCTTAGACACCGTTTCGCCGAATTTGTTCCCGTCTTAGGCGGTGCGGGCTGTTCTGCTAGAATCGACCTACGGATGTTCACCAGACTTGTCGGCAACATAAACGCGAAGAAGCGGCTCGAGCGGATGTTCGAGGTCGGCCGATTGCCCAACGCGTTGCTCTTCACCGGGCCGGAGGGCGTCGGCAAGCGCGAGTTCGCACTTGAGGTGGCCCGCAAGTTGATCTGCACGGCGGGCGGCTGCGGCAAGTGTCCGGTGTGTAAACGAGCGGGCCGGTTTGTGATACCGGTCGCAACTTACGAAAACCGTGACGACTTTGAGCGCGTTATCTTTAGCGAGCATCTGGACGTTGGGACCGTGGTGCCTTACAAGCGCAATATCCTCGTCGATGCCATCCGCGACCTTGAACGCGAGGCGAACTTCCGGCCCTATGAAGCGGAATCGCGGATCTTCATTATCGACAACGCTGAGAAGATGAATGACCCAGCGGCGAATGCTCTGCTAAAGACGCTGGAAGAGCCGCCGGCTACGTCGCATATCATTCTTGTTACCGCACAGCCGGATCGCTTGCGTCCGACCATTCTCTCGCGGACGCAAGCTGTTCGGTTTGGGCCGGTGGCGACGGCGGAGGTCGAGGAATATCTGGTACGCGAACGGGGATTCTCTACTGAAGATGCGCGGCTTTCCGCGATCGCAGCAAAGGGCAGTCTTGGCACGGCGGCCGTTATGGATACGGCGGCATTTCGGGAGCAGCGTTCGGCGATGCTCGGCGTTCTGCATGATGCGGCGATCGCCAGCGACCTCGCGGCCTTGCTCGCGGCCGGCGAACAAATGAACGACGCGAAGAACAAGGAGAACTTCGAGGCCTCGCTCGATATTCTCGAAACGCTGGCCCGTGATGTGATGGTGCTCGCCGCGGGCGACGGCGAACTCGTAACGAACCGCGACCTCGGAGCCGAGCTCGGCGAGCTTGCCGCAACGGCCGGTGCTTTGCGGGCCGGGAGCTGGATCGTGGCGATCGAAGAAACACGGGCGGCGCTAAATGTGAATCTCAATAAAAAGATCGCGGCCGATGCTCTCTTTGTGAAGTTTGCGGGAGTTTAGCGGGTTCGGATAAACTTCAGGTAACGAATGGAAGCTGCAGATAACATGGCCAATACCGGACTCGCGACGACCAATGAGCGCCTGCTCGCAGGAGGGGGCTTTGGGGCGATGACGCTTGGGGCGGGGCTTATTTGGTACTTTGACCCGACCAGGTCTTCGAGCTTTTTGCCGGCTTGCCCGCTCTATAAAACGACCGGATTTGCCTGCCCGGGCTGCGGGCTGACGCGCGGGTTTCACCGGCTCTTTCACGGAGACGTGATCGGGGCGCTCGACTTCAACGCGATGATCCCGGTTTTTGTCGCGATCTTCGGCTTCTTTTATCTTTCGCTCTTCTTGGTGATGGTCCGCGGGCGTGCCTTCCCGACGTGGTCGCTTTCACTCCCGGCGATCTGGGGTTTGCTTGTGCTCCTGCTGGTGTTCGGTTTCGTCAGGAACCTGCCGTACTATCCGTTCAACATCTTGTTTCCCTAGGCTCTTTTTCTAGGTGATCTGGACCAGCGGTTTGTTTTCTAGCAGAGACTTTGCGGCTGAGCCTTCTTTCCGGAGTATCTCTACCTCTTTTACGAATTCCTCGACGATATCTTCGCCGGCGACGCGCCGCATCGGGACGCCGTCTTTGAAGATCATTCCGACGTTGCGGCCGAAGGTGATGCCGAGCTGCGAGTCGTGGGCCTCGCCGGGGCCATTCACGGCGCAGCCCATGATCGAAAGGTGGAGCGGTTCCTCGACGTGGGCAAGGCGGCGTTCGACCTCGGTGACGATCTCGACAAAGTTGTCGATGTCGAGCCGTCCGCAGGTCGGGCAGGCGACGACCGTGACCCCGCGTTTGCGAAGCTCGAGCGATTTCAGAATTTCCCAACCGACGCGCACTTCCTCGTGCGGCTCGGCCGCGAGCGAGACGCGGATGGTATCGCCGATGCCGTCGTGGAGCAGAAGCCCGAGCCCGATGGCGGATTTGATCGTGCCGCCAAATGGCGTTCCGGCCTCGGTCACGCCGAGGTGAAGCGGGTAATCGACCTTCGCGGCCATCAGCCGATAGGCCTCGACCATGCGGTTAACGTCTGACGCCTTGAGCGAAATGATGATGTTGCCGAAGCCGAGGTCTTCGAGAATGCGAACGTGCCGCATGCCGCTTTCGACCATTGCTTCGGGCGTTGCGGTGCCATATTTTTTGAGCAGGTCTTTCTCGAGTGAGCCGCCATTTACGCCGATGCGGATCGGGACGTTCTGCGCCTCGGCGGCGCGGACGACCTCGCGGACGCGGTCGATATTGCCGATGTTGCCGGGATTGATGCGGAGTTTATCGACGCCGGCCTCGAGCGCCTTGAGGGCGAGTTTGTAGTGGAAATGGATGTCGGCAACGAGCGGGATATCCGTTCGCTTGCGGATCTCTTTGAGCGCGGCTGCCGCGTCGTCATCCGGCACGGCGATGCGGACGATCTCGCATCCGGCCTCGACCATTTGCTCGATCTGCCTTACGGTTCCGTCAACGTCGGTCGTGTCGGTCTTGGTCATTGACTGGACCGTTACCGGAGCACCGCCGCCGATCTGTATATCGCGGATCTTTACCGCTCTAGAGACTCTACTCATATAAGCCGGAACTTCAGCGCTAGAACAATTTTGAAATGTCCATATAGGTCACGAAGACCATCAGGAACAAGATGAACGCGAGCCCCGCAAGCTGGATCTTCTCCTTGATCGCGAGCGAGAGCGTCGCACCAAACCACGACATCACCTTCTCAATGCCGAGGACCATTATCTGGCCGCCATCGAGCAGCGGTATCGGCAGCAGGTTAAAGATACCGAGGCTGAGGCTGATCGCAGCTAAAAGCGAGAAAAGTTTGGCGAGCGTGTCGCCGCCCTCGGTCGCGCTTGCGATGGTGCGGACAATGCCGACCGGGCCGGCGATTCCGGCGTCCTGTACGGATCGCTGGCCCGAGAAAAGCTGGCCAAAGACCTTGCCGGTCATGACGAGCACACGCATGTTCGCCTGATAGGCAAAGGTCGCCGCACCAATAATGCCGGTCGGGACGCGGGTCGTGATCGCCGCGGCTCCAAAGCCGACGCCGATGCGGAAAATGCCGTCGCTATCTTGGCGGGCAGCGATGTCGATCTCTTTCCGTTCGCCGTTTCGCTCGATGGTCAGCTTTGCCGGGGCGTCCTTGTTCTCGCGGATCTGGAGTGTAAGCTCCTGCGAGTTTCGGACCGCTTTGCCGTTAAAGGCCATGACCTTGTCGCCCGGTTCGAGCCCTGCCTGTTGTGCGGGACTGCCCTCGACGATAGACGTTGCCTGTACGGGTTCGACGCCCGCATCCGGGACCATGCCGATATCGCCGATGCGGTTGCCGCCGATGCTTTCAGCCGTCGGTTTGACCGTCAGAGCGAGTTGCTCGCCGCCGCGGTCAACCTTGAGCGGAAGTTCGCGGTCCGGCGAGATGGCGATATTGTCGCGGACCTGTTCCCAGGTCGGGTTCTTGACTGTGTCCACCTCGACGATGCGGTCGCCAGGCTTAATTCCTGCCTGGTCAGCCGCTCCACCAGGAGCGACCATTCCGACGATCGGAGCGGGCATCGACGGGATACCGTAGATCATTGCAGCTCCGAAGGGGATCGAAAGTGCGAGCAGAATATTCATGAACGGGCCGCCGAGCATGACGAGAAATTTCTGCCAGCGGGGACGAAGCTCATAAAGCTCTTCATCCGGGACCTTTTCGCCCTCGGATTCGCCGCCCTCAAGCGAGGCCGTTGCCTCATCGCCGTAAAGCTTAACGTAGGCACCGAGCGGGATCGCTGAAATGCGGTAGTCCGTATGGCCGCGTTTGAAGCCCCAGATCCGCGGGCCCAAGCCGAAGAACGAGTAAGCCTCGACACGCATGCCGAACATCTTCGCCACGATAAAATGGCCGAATTCGTGAATATTAATTGCGACGCCGAGAACGAAAACGACGGCTAGAACTGGTAATAAATACTCCCACATATAAATACGGTGCGCTTCCGGGAACGCATTTCAATTAGAGCTTATCAAACACGGACACGTTGCAGATATTCGGTACATCACGGCAATAGGTCCGCGACCTCTATCTAAGCTAAACCGCCGAGGCGGAATGCTGAAGTTTCATTATAGCGCGCGAGCGGGCCCATGCATCGGCCGAAAGCACCGCTTCGAGGCTGTCAGCCGGGACCGGTTCGTGATCGCCCATTACCGCTTCATTCAACGTCGCAATTTCGGCGAGCCCGATGCGGCCATCGAGGAATGCCCGGACGGCGACCTCATTTGCCGCATTGAGCACGGCCGGCATCGTCCCGCCCGTCCGCAATGCCCGATACGCGAGCCCGAGACACGGGAAGCGTTCGGTGTCGGGCTCCTCAAAGGTCAGCCCGCTGACCGCGGCGAGGTCGAGCGGTTCGAGGCAATTCTCAGTCCGGTCCGGATAGGTCAGCGCATACTGGATCGGGTGTTTCATATCGGTCACGCCGAGTTGGGCGATGACTGAGCCATCGACCATCTCAACCATCGAATGAACGACCGATTGCGGATGGACGATGACCGATATCTGGTCGGCATCGAATCCAAAAAGCCATCTTGCCTCGATGACCTCGAGGCCCTTATTCATCAGCGTCGCCGAATCGATGGTGATCTTTTCGCCCATCGACCAGTTCGGGTGGTTGAGTGCTTCTTCGCGGGTCGCCGAGGCGATCTCTTCTTTGGTCTTCGTCCGAAAAGGCCCGCCCGATGCGGTCAAAATTAGCCGCCGCACCTCTGAGTTTTTCTCGCCGCGGAGGCATTGGTGTATCGCGTTGTGTTCGCTATCGACCGGCAATATCTCTGCCCCGCTAGCTGCGGCCGCGGCAGTCATCAGTTCGCCGGCCATCACGAGTGTTTCTTTATTGGCGAGAGCGATCCGCTTTCCGGCCTCGATGGCGCGAAGCGTCGGCACAAAGCCGACCGCACCGACCGTTGCGGAAACGACCGTCTCTGCATCGGGGTGTGTCGCGACCGCTATCAGGCCATTTTCATTGAGCTCGATCTGCGGAATTGATGCACCGCGTTTGGCAAGCTCGCGCTCAAGAGCTTCGGCGCAAGCTTCATCTTCGCAAGACACCAAATCGGGTTTAAACTTTGCGATCTGGTCTGCGAAGACGGTCATATTGCGTCCCGCCGCCATTGCGACAACACGAAGATCGCCAAGATGCTCAACGACGCGAAGCGTATTTTGGCCAATAGAACCGGTGGAACCGAGAATTGAGATGCCTTTCATCATCGACGGGAAAGCTAAAGATTAACACACGGCCGCCCGATTCGGCACGGTTTTTGCGGTTTTCATAGTGCCAACTGCATGCCCGTGTACAGTATTCGTACACTTCCTTTCGTTCGTTTCACTTCACCGAAGCGCGACGAGGCTCGCCCCGATCGGGCACGGCAGATCTTACTTAAAAAAGGAGAAATGCTATGAAAAAGACAATAATCTTTACACTGATGTTTGGAATGGCTATGGTCGTTCTTCCGCCGATAAACGTAAGCGCGGCCGGTTCAACTTCGGTAGCCGCAGAGCAACTTTGGGAGGGCCAGCAGCGCCGCGGGCGGTATGACCGGCGCAACGACCGCCGTTATGATCGCAGGTACGACCGAAGGGACCGTCGGAACGGGCGGTACGACAGGCGGAGTGACCGGCGTTACGATCGACGCTACGACCGCAGGTACGACCGTCGCGGTAATCGCGGCCGGGTCTATTCGTACACGACGACCCGCTACGTCCGCCGCTGGTTCAGGACATATCGAGAGACGATCCGCGTTACACATTTGCCGAACGGACGAACCAAGACGCAGGTCATTCGCCGCGTTCGGGTTCGCTAAAGGTGGCGGCTCTCCCCGCCTTTATTTTGAATATTCCCTCTTCGCGAATTCATTCGTCGCTTCAAGCCTGTCGGTTTGCTCATCTCCGGCGGCCTGTCGTTCGGAAAGAAACCGATTGAACTCGGCCGAGCGGTTCCGTGGGACGCTTAGCGTTTTCCACTCGCTCGCCCGCAGGTGCTTTGCCAAAAAGACGATCTGGCCGATGTGATATGGGTAATGCGTGAGTTGGCGGTTTATCGCTTCAACTACAGTGTGCGGTTCGCCGCGGATGGTGATGGTCTTTTCGAAGTCGTCGGCCGTAAGCGACTCAAGCGTTTCGAAAAGCGTTTGCCAGCCCGATTCCCAATAAGCCATCAGCGATTCGCGCGTATCCTCGATCAACTCGAACTCCGTGTCGCGATGGCGGTCGGGCTTTTCGCCATCGGAGGTGAGAAAGTCACGCCAGCGGGAACGCTGATTGCCGGCGATATGCTTGACGATTAGAGCAAGCGAATTTGACTCTTCATCGATCTGGAGAAAGAACTCGTCGTCGCTCACCTGCTCCAGCGCCCGCTCGGCCAGCCGCTTGTAGCTGCGAAAGGAGCGTATCGCGTCGTCCTTGTAATTGCTCAAAATGTTCATTGCGTCCTATCGATCTCACCGGAATCAAGATGCCGTTTTGCTATCTCAAGTGCACCGAATATGTCCGGAGCAAAATTCTTTTTATCAACCATTTCGACAAAGCCGCTCTTGCGCATTACTCGATAAACCCCACGCGACACCGCCGAAAATACAATGACACATCCGCTCCCGTGCGCTTCCTTTACCAGTTCTTCAAGAATGTGGATCCCGCTCGCGTCGATAGATGGAACTTCCCGCAATCGGAGGATTATCACCTTCGGCTTGGTCGTGACAATGCGTATCGATTCCTTGAATTGACTTACGGCTCCGAAAAACAACGAACCGTAAACCTCAAAGACCTCGACGCCTTTCGGGATGTCGATCTTCGACATGTCCCGGGACTTGAACTCCTCGTCCTCTTCCAGGGTATCCGTGATGACATCAACGTGGGCCTCTTTTGACATTTTCTGGAGGAAGAGAAACGCCGCAAGCAAAATGCCGACCTGAATTGCCACGGTAAGTTCGATAAAAACCGTCAGGAAAAATGTTGCCAATAGAACCGCAATGTCGCCACGCGGGCTCTTAAGCAGGTGCTTGAACTCGCGCCACTCGCTCATGTTGTAGGCAACGACGATCAGAACCGCGGCAAGAGTCGCCATTGGTATCATCGCTGCCCATTTACCGATGAACAGGAGGACGAGCAGTAGGAAAACAGCATGAATTATAGCCGCGAACGGGGTCTTGCCGCCGCTTTTGATATTGGTGGCCGTGCGAGCTATCGCACCGGTCGCCGGAATTCCGCCGAAGATCGCCGAGGCGATGTTGCCGGCCCCCTGGCCGACGAGTTCCATATTTGAGCGGTGCCGTGTTCCGGTCATGCCGTCTGCGACAACCGACGATAACAGCGACTCGAGCGCCGCAAGTATTGCAATGGTGAGGGCCGGCGTGAACAGTTCCTGGAATACCGCCCAGGTCACGGTCGGCAGTTGCGGTGAGGGAAGCCCGGTCGGCATGCCGCCAAACCGCGATTCGATGGTCGCAACCGGTATCTGAAAATATTGAACCGCGAAAGTCACGGCAAGGATAGCGATCAGTTGTCCGGGGACGCGGTGCGTTACTTTTGGCCAGATGATGATGATAAAGAGAGAAGCGGCACCGACGGCGAGGGTGTAGGGATCGACATTGCCGATATGGCGGAAGTATTCGATCCACTTTTCGATGAAGTCCGCGGGAACTCTTTCGATGTTCAGTCCAAGCAGGTCATTGATCTGTGATGAGGAGATTATTACCGCGATCCCGGATGTAAAACCGACAATTACCGGATACGGTACGAACTTGAGCAACGCTCCCATGCGAGCAAGACCCATTATTATGAGCATTACGCCTGCGATCAGCGTTGCGACCACCAGGCCGTCGTAGCCGTATTTCTGGACGATGCCGTAAACAATGACGACGAACGCACCGGTGGGGCCGCTTATCTGTGTACGCGAGCCGCCGAGTATGGCGATGACGAACCCGGCAACGATCGCAGTGTAAAGCCCTTGCTCCGGCTTTACACCCGAAGCGATGGCAAGAGCAATGGCCAGTGGAAGTGCGACTACACCGACCGTCAAACCGCCCATCAGATCGCCCTGAAACTGCTTGAACGTATATCCTTCTTTCAGGACCGACAGCAGTTTTGGTTCGAATTGCTGAGACATCTGCTTACCTATTGTCGAGTGAATTCGGCAATGGACTTTCGGCGGACACGAGAATCATGCACACAATTTATACGAGATCTTCATTGCAGCCTGCGTTTGAAACCGGCAAGCATCTTCTGAACCTCCATCACCTCAGAGCTTATGGACTGGTAACTCGCCGGCTCAATAAGTTCTAAGTCGTGGGCCATAAGAGCGTAATACTCCAAACGCTTTGCCAGCGATAAGGCAAAATTTACCGACGCTGCGAACTCGGCGTCGTTAGCCTTGGCGGCACCCTCGGCAATGTAGGCAGGAATATCGACCGCCGTCTTTCGCAGCGAATGACGCAATCCAAAAGTCTCTTCCCGCGGAAAATCGGCCGTCAACTTGTAGGTGAGAAGCGCCAGGTCATGTGCCCGCTGCCATACCTTTAAGTTTCTGAAATCCTGCATAAGTTTTCGTCAAGCTATTAGCTTTTAGCCGTAAGCCGTTAGCCTCTTAAAATTTCTTGCTAAAAGCTTACAGCTTATGGCTAACAGCTTGAACTGACCTCCCCCCTATTCTTGTTACCGATCTAAACTAGAGGATTTCGGGTTTCCTGGTAGTTTTGAACTGCCTCGTTCGGGGTCAGGCCGCACAGTGCGGAGTGCGGCCTGAATCCGTTGTAATCATCCTTGAATGCCCGGATCTTCTCGACCGCATCTTCGATCGACAGGAACCAGTTGACGTTCAGGCATTCGTCGCGAAAGCTGCCGTTGAAGGACTCGATGAAGGCGTTATCCGTGGGCTTTCCCGGCCGTGAGAAGTCCAGCGTGACATCGTTCTCGTATGCCCAGTGGTCAAGCACCTTCGAGATGAACTCGCTGCCGTTATCGACCTGTATTCGCTTTGGCACAAGCCCTCTCGTCTGTTTGATGCGCTCCATCACATTGACAACATCGGGGCCTTTCAAGGACTGGCCGACCTCGATCTCCAGACATTCGCGACTATAATTATCGACTAAAGTTAAGACCCGAAAACGGCTCCCGTCGAACAGCTGGTCGGCGACGAAGTCCATGCTCCAGCACTCATGCGGACCGGTAAGAACTGGCCGCTCCATTCTATGGGCCGCCGCCTTTCGCCTTCTCGGCCTCTTCCGTCTCAGGTTCAAGCCCTCTTCCTTGTATATGCGGTACGTACGCTTGTGGTTGTCCCGCCAGCCTTCACGTCTGAGAACCGTGTGGATCCGCCAGAAACCGTATCTTACCCGCGTTTCCGCGATCTCCCTGATCCGCCGCCTCACTGCCCGGTCATCTCTCGGCCGCTCGATATACCGGAACACCTTCCGCGAGATCGCCACCACCGAACACGCCCGGCGTTCCGAGACCCGGTAAGAATCCAGCAACCACCTTACTAACTGCTTTTTCTGCTTTGCACTCAGACACTTTTTTTTAACACGTCCTGCAGCATCTGCTTGTCCAAGCTCAGATCCGCCACCACCCGCTTCAACTGCAGATTCTCTTCCTCGAGCTGCCTCAACCGCCTCAACTCCGCCGTTCCAAGTCCATCGTACTTCTTCTTCCAGTTGTAGAAAGTCGCCTCGCTCACACCCATCTTCCGGCACACCTCCGCGACTGGAACTCCGGTCTCCGCCTGCTTCAACGCAAACACGATCTGCTGCTCCGTAAACTTCGATCTCTTCATGGTAATTATGTCTCCTCATATTGTCATAATTACCCGGCTTCCTCTATTTTAGTTTGGTATCTTTTTTCGGGGGGAGGTCAGAACTAACTGATCCCGATCGACAGGCTCCTGTTCGCCGGTTTTCATATTCTTGAGCGTGACCTTGCCTTCGGCGATCTCGCTTTCGCCGAGGACGGCGACGTAGGGAACCTTGATCTGGTCGGCGTATTTCATTTGCTTGCCAAATTTATCGGGCTCGGGATAGACGGTAGCGCGAAGGCCGGCGGAACGGAGTTCGGCGGCGAGCTTTAGCGATTCGGCGACCGTCTCTTCGCTCCAGATGGTGACCATTACGTCGGCGGGGGTCGAATCGGCGATCTCCGGCGGAAACATTCCGCGCTCTTCCATTACGACAAGAATGCGTTCAAGCCCGAGCGAAAATCCGCACGCCGGTATCTGCTCTTTGCCAAACATCCCGATCAGCCCGTCATATCGCCCACCGCCGCCGAGCGAACCGGCGAGGTCGGGAACATTAATTTCGAAGATCGCTCCGGTGTAATAAGAAAGCCCGCGGGCGAGCGATGGATCGAGTTGGACCGGGCAATCGCCCGCAAACGTTAGAACGTGGCCGATATCGGTCAGCACCTCGTTGCTTACGATGTTCACCAAATTGCTGACGATCGTTCGGTTGATCTCCTTTCCGTCGTCAACTATCTTCTGCGTCTGTTCAAAAATGTCGAGCAGCATTGTAGCTGCCGCGTCGCTAATGCCGCGGTCGGCCAGCTCTTTTGCGACGCCTTCGGCGCCGATCTTGTCGATCTTGTCGATCGCAACGAGCGCATCGCTATGCTTTTCGGTAGGAACGCCCGCGGTATCGAGTATGTCCGCCAGCACCTCGCGGTGGTTCAAACGTATGGTAAAATCCGCAAACCCAAGCCGGCGAAGTATCTCAGTAACCGCCATTATCAACTCCGCCTCGACCGTCATCGACGACGAGCCGATGGCGTCAACGTCGCATTGATAAAATTCGCGAAAGCGGCCGCGGGCGGGGCGGTCGGCACGCCAAACGGGCTGTATCTGGTAACGCTTGAAGAACTTCGGCAGGTCGTTCCGGTGATGCGCGACAACGCGGGCGAGCGGGACGGTCAGGTCGTAACGCAAGGCCAAATCAGAGAGTTGCGAAGTTTCGAGGTTGCGATGTTGCGAAAGTTCGTCAGCTTCGGAACTTCGCAACTTCGCAACCTCGGCCAACTTTTCCCCGCGTTTCAGGATCTTGAAGATAAGCTGATTGCCTTCCTCGCCATATTTGCCCATCAGGGTCTCGAGGTTCTCGACCGCGGGTGTTTCGAGCGGCTCGAAGCCGTAGCTCTCGTAAACCTCTTTGATGATGCCGATAACGTATTCACGCTTGCGGACATCGGCGGGGAGAAAATCGCGCATGCCGCGCGCCGGGTTGGTTTTGGACATAAACGATAGTTTACCGCAGAGACGCACGGTAAGGATAACAACGGATATACGCAGATTTCCGCGGATTCCAGAAAATATTCTGGCAATCCGTGTTGATTCGCGTTAATCCGTTGTTCGCTAATAGTGCTTCTTGAGTTCGACGTAGTTTTGCCAGAAGCGGGGGAGGTCGGCGAGCTCGGCCTTGGTCAGCGGGCGTTTTACTCTTGCGGGCGAGCCCATGACGAGCGAGCCGGGCGGTATCTCGGTTCCGGGCGTCAGCAGCGAGCCGGCGGCGACCAGCGAATTTGCCCCGACGCGGACGCCATCGAGCAAGATCGCCCCGATGCCGATCAGGCAGCCCGTTTCGACATAGCAGCCGTGAAGCGTTACGCGATGGCCGACCGTAACCTCGTGTTCGAGAATGGTCGAGTGCGTCTTTGAGCTGACGTGGATAACGGTCGCGTCCTGGATGTTCGTCCGGGCGCCGATGCGGATAAAATTCACATCGCCGCGGACGATGGACCCGAACCAAATGCTAGCATCCTCGCCGACCTCAACATCGCCGATAACGATGGCATCATCGGCAATGAACGCAGTTTCGTGGATTCTTGGCTCGACGCCGTTAAACGTTTTGATCGACATGACGAACCTAGCTTAGTCGAGATTGCGCCCGATCACCATTGACGCATTGATTTCCACGATCTCGAACGTTAAGAAGAGCTTTTCAACAATGTCGATGTTCGATTCGAACATATGCATGAGCGAGTCGTTGTTCAAATTGCCTGCCGAAACAAAAAGCAGCTTGCGGGGTGAATGCGTCAGTAACTTGAGGCTTAGGAAATCTGAGTCCTTTGTGACAACAATTCGACCGTCGGAATCAGCAATTCTCGCGACCGAGTCGTCCGCTGTCCGGTTTCGCTCAGGCAGATCAAGCGTATGGATCGAATCATGTCCGATAGAGCAAAACCAGTTGCTTAAACGACGCGGCAATTGAGCGTCAACGATCAGTTTCATCACGCCGCAATAGCTTCAGTTATGCTCCCTAATTTCGAAAGCCTTGTCGCGAAATACAAAGCGGCATATATGTCCTCTTTCTCGAGATCCTCATAGTCCGCCAAGATCTCTTCAGTGGTCATACCTGACGCCAATAGTTCCAAGATCAACTCGACCGGATAACGCATATTTCGGATGGTTGGCTTGCCGAAACAAATATCCGGATTCATCGTTATTCGCTTTAGTAGGTCCTCGGATTCCATAGCAATAACTTACCACAAATGCGCGCGTGCGGTTTCACTATTTTCCCAGCTTTCGCCGCAGCATTGAAACCACCTGCTCGACCTCGCCGATCCGGAGAAGCTTGGCCGCGACGAGGAAGGTAACGCCGCCGAGGCCGATCGGGACAAAGGCTTCGAGGAGCCGCGAGATGAAGGTCTCCGCTGCGAAAAGACCGGAGATGTATTGATAGCTCAAGTAGCAGACGACGGACATTGCCGCTGATGCGATTGCGATCTTGACGAGTGCGGCAATGATGTCGCGGCCGTTGAGGCGGCCGATCTTGCGGCGCATTAGCATCGTAAGCGCTATGAAATTTACGAGCGCCACGGTCGAGGTGGCAAGGGCGACGCCGACGTGGCCAAAGCCGTTCGGCCGCTCGGGCGAGACGCCGACGGTCGAGAGCAACTGCATCAGGCCGAAGCTCGACGGCACATGGACAATGATCGACGCGAGCGAGATGTACATTGGCGTCTTTGCGTCGTCGAGAGCGTAAAACGCGGGCGAGAGAACCTTGATCGCTGCGTAGCCCGCGAGCCCGATCGAATATGCTGCCAACGCCCATCCGGTCATGTTCGTGTCGAAAGCATCGAACTCGCCTCGTTGGTATATCAGGCTGATGATCGGGTCGGCGAGTACCACGAGCCCGCATGCCGATGGAATGGCGAGCAGAAATACCAGCTTGATCGCGTCGGAAAGCGTTGAGCGAAACTTCGTGAAGTTCTCTTCCGACGCTAGCCGCGACAACGTCGGGATAGCTGCTGTTCCGATCGCGACGCCGAAAACGCCGATCGGGAACTGCATCAGCCGAAACGCGTATGAGAGCCAGGAGGCTCCGCCGTCGATGCCCGATGCGACTACCGTATCGACCAACACCTTTACCTGTATCGCACCGGTACCGATGATGGCCGGGCCCATCAGACGCATCACGCGGCGGACGCCTTCGTCGCGGAAGTTTAGGTTCAGCGAGAATCGGAATCCGACCTTCCAGAGCGATGGCAGCTGTATCAGGAACTGGGCCGCGCCGCCGACGATGGTACCGATCGCCATGCCGATGATCGCCCATTGAGCCGCATCGGCGGGAATCGTAAGCTTGTCGGTCGAGCGATCCCACGAACCGCCGCTGAGCCAGAATGCAAACGCGAGTCCGAAGATGATCGACGCGATGTTGAACGCGGTCGACGCCGATGCGGGTATCCCGAATTTTCCCTTCGTGTTCAGTACGCCCATCGCCAATGCCGCCAACGCGACGAGCAGGATGAACGGGAACATTATCTGCATCAGCGTGGTGGCGAGTGCAGCTTTCTCGGCGGGGTAATAGTGATTCGGGTCGCCGAGGTAGTTGTAGGTGATCAGCTTGACGAATAGCGGCGAGAGAAGGATGCCGATGATCGTGATGACACCGAGCACGACGGCGAGGCAGTTGAAGACGAGGCTCGCGAGCCGCCATGCTTCCTTCTCGCTGTTCTTCAACTGATAGTCGGTGAAGACCTTAACGAAAGCTGCCGAGAGGGCTCCTTCGGCGAAGAGGTCGCGGAGAAGGTTCGGGATCCGAAAGCCAACGATGAAGGTGTCGTAGAGAAATCCGGCGCCGAAATATTTGGCAAAGACCGTCTCGCGGACAAGCCCGAGGACGCGGGAGAACATCACCGCGATCGAAACAATTCCGGCCGAGCGGGCAACGCTTCGCTGCTTCTCGGGCGGGACGTCGGCGGCCTCTTCGGCGGTCGAGGGATCGGCCAGTTGCTCCGGTGATTCGCTTTCGACTGGTTCTTGATCGGTCTGGGCCATGGGTCGGCTGCTTCCAAAGCAAGAAGTTTGCATCAACGGCGGCCGTCATTCAACCGCAAAACTAAAAAGAGGAAGCCGGCGTGGCTTCCTCTCGAGTTAATAGCTGATGTGTTGGCCCTTAGTTGCCAGCGACGCGAGGCCGCGAATCCGGGTAAGCGAAAGCGGTCTTCGTCAAAAGCGAATCGACTGCCTTGCCTGTGTAACCGATCGGAGCTGCTCCGCCGAACTGGCCCTGGATCAGCGAAACGTAATAATTCTGGAACGAGCGAAATCGCGGAACGCTGCCGCGTTGATTGAAGATAACAAAGAGCAGGCGGCCATTTCGCGTATTAATCTCGCCGGCAAGTGCACTGACTCCGCCATCGGTCCGGCCAAGTGTGCCTGTTTTGCCGACCACGCTGCCGCGTGAAAAATCGGTCGCAAATCTGCCTGCGAGCGTGCCGTTGTCCATTCCGGCGACCGGCATCACATCGTCAAGCGACATATCCCATTCGCCAAGCTTTGCTCGAAGCGTACGGAGAAGCCGCATCATCGCCGTTGCGGTAACGCGGTTAATGCCGAGCCCGCTTGCCGTCTGGATGTAAAATTCCTGTGGGGCTGAACCCGTATCTTCCTGAACCACGCGTGCAATGCCGAAAGGCCCACCGACCATATCGCCGAGCTTTTCGGACAGAAAATTGTTCGAGTAGCTCATCATCACTTTGACGATGTCCTTGAGCGGAGCCGATTGGTGCGAGAAAAGAAGATTGGCGTCAGCCGGCCGTGTCTGAATTTGAACCGAGCCTGTGAATGAGATGCTCGGAATTTCGTTGAGTTGCTGATACTTGCCCGAATTTATGCGGAAGCTGCCCCATGCCCGGGATGCCGCCGCCGGACGCTTTGTAGCATCCAATGTGTTAAGGACCGTTTGGCCCGAACGTGCTGTGAGGTTGCCGTAATTGAAGACCATCGTATCGGCAAGGATCAGGTCGCCCTCGACGCTTCGAATGCCAATGCGGTTGAGCTCGTTTGCGAGATTGATCGCGTCCTCGTAAGAAAAGACGGGGTCGCTGCCCGTGATGTAAAGATTTCCGCGGATGGTTGCGGTCGATTGGTCGTAACTGCCGTCGGTCCAAACGTTGGTTGAAAAGCGGTAATTGGGCCCGAACCTTTTCAGGACGGCGTAGGTCGTTGCGATCTTGACGTTCGAGGCTGGATTGAGCGGGGTCTCGGTGCCGGAGGCAATAACAACATCACCGCGAAGATTCTGGACCAAAACACCCGAGAGGCCCGGAATTTCCGTTTCTGCAAGAACCGGGATCGAAGTTTTTACGCCCGCGATCGGCGAGTTGACGCCGACAACAACATCGTCGGCACGCGAAGAACTGACTGTCCTCCTGATCAGTGGAGTAGGAGTCGGGGCAGGCTCACGCTGCACCTCGATGTCCTGCAAGAGCGGCCGGGCGACCGTTTGTGCGGCAATACCTTCGCCGAGGGCGAAAAATGCTACTGCGAGCAGGATGCTCTTGAAAAATCTGTTGGTCATTAAGTCTTAACTAAAGGGTGTTTATGAGGACGGCCCGAAATCCGTATCTCGCGGGCATTTCCCAGTATAACAATCGAACCTCGCAGATTCAACCCCATTTTTCCTCACTCCCAACGGCACCCGCCGTCCGATCATTTAGATACCTTCCGTGCCGTATTCGATGTATTAAATCACAAACACCCGTAATGGCAACCATCGCAGAAACTAATAACGCCTGATCACTTGGTTTTGTTCCACGATCCCGATGTTAAATCTACCGGCTCTTGGCGGGCAGAAAGGAAAAATCGTTGACACGGATGTAACACAGGCATAGAATTTTGTTTTGCCAACATTGTGAAAAAACAGGCCGGCCCCGTCACGCATGATCTGATAAAGAGGACGCACCGCGAACGGAATGCCGCGATCCGAGAGCGTCTTCGCGAATTTGAAGAGATATTTGAACAAGGAACCGACGAGCGGGTATGGGAGGAGATGGTCTTTTGCTTCTTTACCGGCGGCTGCTCGGCAAAGATGGGGCTCCGCTCGGTCGAGGCTGTTAGGCACCTGCTGATGCACGGAAGCCAACCCGAACTTGCTGCGGCGCTGGTCGGGAGCCATCGCTACCCGAACGCGAGGTCGAAATATATAACCTTTACCCGCGGCAACCTTTTCGGGAATGGACGCATCTCGCTGAAAAGCAGGCTCGTTTCATTCACCGACCCTTTAGAAAGACGCGATTGGCTCGTCAAGGATCCGGGTATTAAGGGCCTCGGCTATAAGGAAGCCAGCCATTTTCTTCGCAATATTGGCTTTAAGGGCTACGCGATCCTTGATAAGCACGTTTTGAACTGCCTTGCCGAACTTGGCGTAATTGGCGACCCAAGGCCGCCCTCGACAAGGGCCCGATATCTGGAGGCAGAGTCGCGGCTAAAAGCATTTTCCTTTGAGCTAGGGATCGACGCGGACGAGATGGACCTCGTGCTTTGGTCCATTAAAACCGGAGAGATCCTAAAGTAACAATATGTAAGCAAACCGAACACGATCGGAAATGAGGTATAGCAATATGTCACTGAGCGTCTTTTCTTACTCGCCGACCCACCCGGCCCGATCACGATACAGGTTTGTTCTCCTTGCTGCAGTAGCGTTCACGCTCTTCTCTTCGGTCCCGGCCTATAGCTCCGCAGACCAGAAAGACCCGAAAAAGATGGTCCGCGAGGCCGATAAGCTGTTGCGGCGCGGAAAGGCGGTCGAGGCCGAGGATCTCTACAGGCAGGCACTCACCATCGCCCCTGATTACACAGACGCGAAGCTAAAAATCGCTCATTTGATGATCAAGCAGCGAAGGCTGGCCGAGGCTTATGAACTGAGCGTCGGTGTTGCCCAGGCCGATCGCAAAAATGCGCGGGCCTTCGCATTGGTCGGGACGACCCTTCTATCGCTCGGTCAGTTTGTTGAGGCAAAGGCGGTTCTTATTGAGGCGCTCATGTTGGACAAGGGCGAGGCTCTTGTCTGGTATTCGCTCGGACTTCTTGAATACTACGAAAACCGGGTCGAGGAAAGCCTCGCGAATTTGCGCGAATCGGTTTTCCACGATCCGCGGAATACGGATGCTATCTTTTCGCTCGCCCAGGTTGCGGCCCGTTCGGAGAAATACAAAGAGGCTGCGGATGCTTATCGACGGTTCCTCGAGATCTCTCAAGACCAAAACGACGAACGCCGCGACCGCATCCGAGGACTTATAAATTTTCTTACATTTTTAGGCTCGAGGACCGCAATTTACACGACCTCCGGGCCCGATACTTCGACCATCAACTTAACGCTGATCGGAAACCGGCCCGTGCTTGAGGTTCATGTAAACGATGGCAAAGAGCCGCTTCAGTTCGTGCTTGATACCGGCTCTGGAATAACCGTTATTTCAGACGAAACGGCCGAACGTCTCAACATAAAGCCCGTCGCTCGCGGCGGAGAAGCAAAGGGCCTCGGCGGCGACGGCAAGTTCGAGATAGTTTACGGTTTTCTCAGGAGCGTAGAGATCGGCGAGATGCGGATCCGCAATGTGCCCGTCTATATCCGCAAGTTTCACAACCCCTCGCTTCGCTTCGACGGCTACATCGGGCTCTCGGTCATTTCAAAATTTCTCACCACGGTAGATTACGGCGACGAAAAGTTCACGCTTACGCGGAAAGACTCAGAACTTGCAAAGGCCATTTCGCTTGATAATGCGGTGCCGCTGCGGCTTACCTCGAGCGGGTTCCTGAGCGGCGAGGTGCAGCTCGAAGGCGTTGAATCTCCGCTTAACTTCATCGTTGATACAGGGGCCGAGCGTTTCAGTGATCTCAGATGAGATCGCTTTAGTTTCGACGGTAAGCCCGGGCCTGCGCGAGCAGCGAATGCGAGTCATCGGTTCGGCCGGGATCACCGAAGATGTGCCGTCATACGATCTGCCTCGGCTAAGCTTCGCCGACCACACGCGGTCGGACGTTATGGCGATCGCTCTCGACCTTGGTATCATCAATGAAGCGTCGGGATTTACACAATCGGGCATTCTCGGTGGTAACTTTCTCAGGAATTTCCGCATGACCTTTGATTTTAAGAACTCAAGGGTCGCCTTTGCCCCGGTCAAGGAGCCGCAATAGTCCCGCTCGCCCTTATTAATGAAGTTGGGCATTTATCTTGAAACCTCCGTTATCGGGGCATACCTCGATAACGAGGATGTTTTGCGGCGCGACCTTACCATCCGCTGGATGGAGCACGAGCTGCTCGAATACGAGGCCTTTACCTCGATCCTTGTTCAGCGCGAGCTTGAACGGCTCGATGAGCCGCACCGCTCTAGCTATCTAAACCTGATAAAGTTCATGCCGAGGCTTGAGCTGACCGATGAGGCGGCGATACTTGCCGATGGCTATGTCTCACGCGGGATCTTTCACCGCCGATTTATGGCGGACGCTCTGCACGTTGCGCTTGCTTCGTTTCACAAAGTGGATTATCTGGTGACGTGGAACTTCGGGCATATCGCCAACGTCAGGAAGCAGGCGAGGATCAAGATGTTCAACGCGGCGGCCGGGTTCTTTTCTCCGACGATCGTCACGCCGGAATTTCTTGTTCACGGCTGACCCGCGGCGGCCTCATCAGCAAACCAAAGAAGCTCCCCGGCCGGCGAGATCAGCGACGCCGGCAACCGTTCGTCACCTTCCCGAACTCTCCGAAGCACATTTCGTTTATCTTCTCCTGTTACAAGAAAAGCAACCGCTACCGCGGCATTGAGCACGGGCACGGTTAGCGTCAGTCGAAAGGCATCAAGCTGCGGGACGAAAACTGCCGAGACAAGCTCATAAGTTTCAAAAAGGACATCCGTTCCGGGAAAGAGCGAAGCCGTATGGCCATCTGTCCCGAGGCCGAGAAAGACGAGGTCAAAGACGGGGATGCCGTTTGCTGTGCTGAAATGCTCTCGGATCGCAGCAGCATAGCCGGAAGCTGCTACGTGCGGTTCAAGCTCAGTCCGGTAGCGGAAAATATTTGCTTCGGGTACGCTTGCCGGCTGGAGAAGCAGATCGTTCGCCATTCGGAAATTGCTTTCGTCCGAGTTTGGCGGAACCATTCGCTCGTCGCCTAAGAAGAAGTAAATGTTCTCGAGCTCGATCGGGCTCTTCGCTTGAGTGAGTTTAACGGCGAGCTTTTTGAACATAAGCTTTGGCGTCGAGCCGCCGGAGAGGACGACATTGAAGCGGCCGCGTTCGGCGATCGCCTTTCGGCCACAGTCAATAAAAAACTCGGCCGCCTTTTCGGCTACCGAGTCCGGGTCTTTGCAGATAACAAGTTCACCGCGGGCCATTGTTTACTCCGCACCGCTCACGATATTGCCGATGCGTGAAAGTGCCTCGCCGATCTCGCCCGATATGTGGAGGCGGATCGCCCTCCGGCCTCGCTCGGAAAGCACTTCGAGGTCGCCGCGTGACTGCGCCGCTTTGACCACGCCGAAAGAATATTTCTGCCCGGGAACCGGAACGTCTTCAGCATCGTCGCAGGTCAACTGGAGAAACACGCCGTTGTTCGCTCCGCCCTTGTAGGCTTGCCCGGTCGAGTGGAGAAAGCGCGGCCCGAAGCCTATGCACGTTGCATTGCCGTTACGCCTCAAAACGGCTTCTCGGATCTGCTGAAGCGCCGCTTCGTTCGCCGCGTTCATATTTATATACGCGAGCATCGCGAAATAATCGCCGGCTGAAATGCGGCCGAGGTGCCTCCGGAGAGCCTGGCTCAAGGTCTGGCCGTCATCAATGCCGAGGGTCGCGGCGTTCGCGTCGTCGCAGAAAAGCGAGATGTTTCCATCAATGAAGCGAGGTGTTTCCGCGGGCAAAGACCCGGTCTCTTCAAACTCATCGGTCAGCTTTCGGGTTTCGATCTTGCTCGCCTCAACGTCCGGTTGGTCGAAGGGGTTGATCCCGAGTATCGCCCCAGCGGCGGCGGTCGCGATCTCCCAGCGGAAAAATTCTTGCCCGAGGTCCATCCGTTCGCGAAGCGTAATTCGGATGACCGGGTGGCCGGCAGATTCGATGGCGGCGACCGCATCGGCAAACGCGCTTTCGCCATCGGTCGCTATGTGGACGAAGATCCGATCGGTGCCGTAATTTTCCGGGGCGATCAGAGGCTCGCGGTCGACCGGGATGATCGCCTTACCATGCTTGCCGGTGCTTTCGGCGACGAGCTGTTCCATCCACGCCCCGAGGTCGAAGATGCTTTTCTCGGTAATTATGGTCAGCTTGTCGTGGCCCATCTTCCACGCGGTCCCGAGAGCGACGCCAAGCCGAACGCCCGGATTCTGCGTTGCGGGCAGGCGGCACCCCTTTGCCATCGCACGCGACCGTAAAAGGAAGTCCGTGACGTCAACGCCCATCGCGGCGAGCGGCAGCATTCCAAAATCAGAAAGCGCCGAAAAGCGGCCGCCGATGTTGGGCTCGCCGAAGAACGTCTTCCAAAAGCCATGTTCTTTGGCAACGCTTTCCATCTTCGAGCCCGGATCGGTGATGGCGATAAAATGCGAGCCGGCAGCGTCGCCGAGTTCCTGTCGGGCACGGTCGAAGAAATAGGCGAAGAAGACGTTAGGCTCGAGCGTTGAACCGGATTTGCTCGAAACAAAGAAAAGTGTTTTTGAGATGTCGAGCCGCCGGTCGAGGGCAAGGACCTGCTCTGGATCGGTCGAGTCGAGAATAGAAAGACGTGGGAAACCCGCACGCCGGCCGAATGTGAAACTGAGCACCTCAGGACAAAGCGACGAACCTCCCATTCCGAGAAGGACAATGTCGTCGAATTCTCGGGCCTTTACTTCGGCGGCAAATCGCGGAAAGCGGGCGGGGTCAGAAAGCTGGCGGTCCATTACGTCGAGCCAGCCGAGCCATTTGGCTTCGTCGGCTCCGGTCCAGAGGCTCGCGTCCCGGTTCCATAGCAGTTCGGTATTGCCGACCCCGTCCCAGGCGGCGAGCTCAGCGTCGATCGCCTGCGAGAGTTCCGGCGGGAACGTCAGGCGCATTGGCCCAACGCTCATTGGTTCACCTCGTTCATCGCTTCGCCGACGGCGGTGATCATTTTGTCGAAAGGCTCGACAAAAAGTCTGACCGCTTCGGCAAGGAGCTGGTCGGTCGCGGCATCGAGCGAGATGCCGGCGGCAGCGAGATCGGCGAGTGTTTCGCGGGCTTCATCTACGCCTTCGGTGAGCGTCTGTTTGACGGTGCCGTGGTCGCGGAAGGCGTCCCAGGTCGCCGGCGGGATCGTGTTAACGGTGTCCGGGCCGATGAGTTCATCGATGTAAAGCACATCGCTGTATTCCTTGTTCTTGGTACCGGTCGAGGCCCAGAGAACTTGCTGCGGCATCGCTCCTTTTGCGGCGAGAGCTTCCCATTCTTCGCCTGAGAAGATCTCAAGATAAGCCTGATAGGCGAGCTTGGCGTTGGCCACCGCGACCTTGCCGCGAAGGCTTTCGAGCCTTGCCTTATCGTCACCTTCGGCTGTGGCGAGCCGCTCTTCGATCTGCTTATCGACGAGCGAATCGATCCGCGAAACGAAGAAGCTTGCGACCGAAGCGACGCGGCCGATGTCTTCGCCGGCATCGCTCCTGCGTTTCAAACCGGCGACGTACGCATTGGCAACATCGCGATAGGCGGCCTGCGCGAAGAGAAGCGTGACGTTGATGTTGATGCCGTCGGCGATCAGTTGATCGATGGCGGGAATGCCCTCGGGCGTTGCCGGAACTTTCACCATCAGGTTCGGCCGATCGACCATTTGCCAGAGCCTGCGGGCCTCGGCGATCGTCTTTTCTGTATCAAACGCAAGATGCGGCGAAACCTCAAGCGAGACGAACCCGTCGCCGCCATCGGTTGCATCATAAACTCCGCGGAGAATGTCGGCCGCATCCTGAACGTCGCGGACGGCGAGCTTTTCGTAAAGATCGACGGCATCCCTTGAACCAGGGGTATTCTCGCGGATGAAGTCGTCGTATGCGGTTCCCGAGGAAACAGCCTTTTCGAATATCGCGGGGTTTGAGGTGACGCCTTTCAGCCCGTCTGCCTCGACGAGGCGGGCAAGTTCGCCGCTTTCGATGATGTCGCGGCTGATGAAATCGAACCACGGCGATTGGCCAAACTCGGCAAGCCGAACGAGCGGATTAGAGTTCATTTGCGTTTGAGGGTTCATAGTCGATGATCGCTCCGAATAAAGAAAATTATCGCATGCCGGGCGATGAACGCCCTCGGGCCGGCCCGGCTCTTTTTGATATGAGATAAGGATACAATAAAAAAGGCGAGCGGTTTAGGCCGCTCGCAAAAGGAGGTGCTATGAACGCACTTTCTACCGGAGTATTCGATCAAACAGGACTGCGGTTCCGAAATGCATCGGAAAGGACCCGGGCGGTGTCGAGATTTTCGGCCTCAGACAGGTCCGAGACAACAAACACGGCACCGACCGGAGCAATGAAGCTCGCGACCTGCATTCCTTTTTCTCGCTCGGAAACGATGTGGCCACCCGCACTGCCGAGCCCGCTGACCTTGCCTTCGCGGTCGAAAAAGACCGAAAGGACGTGGCCGCTCCGGCGAACGATGACGTGCGAGAACCGCTTACCCTCGAACAAACAATCGTGCGAATGAAGTATTTCGACGTCGCTGGCAAAGTTTGCTCGGATCGGTTCGGCGACTGCCTTGGCGGTCTGCCCGGCCGTTTCCTCTATTGGTAACTCCTTCGAATCCCAAAGTGCCATCTTCTTAAGTGCACAATGATCGTGACTTCCAACGGCCTTTGCCGATGTCTCAGCGAGGAATGTCGTCAGCGAAGGATCGGCGGCGAGCGGACTCGATTCGAGCAGCCGCAGGCCGACAATTCCCCCAAACACTGTCACCAATACTAAAGCGAATGCAGGGACAAGCATCTTCGCCGAGGTGAATACGGACGTCCAGCCGCGGCCCTTGAACGCCTCCTCGCGGAGCTGGGCATTCATTCGCGTTTCAAAGGCCGGTTGGATCGCGAACTCCGGCGAAGCGGCGACGGCATCGCGCATTCGCGAGCGAAGAACTCGGCGGGCGGCGAAGTCCTCGCGGCACTTCGGGCACGATTCCATATGGCGATAGACCTGGAGGTTCGTTTCGACGAGCAGTTCGTCGCTGAGATAAGCCTCCGAAAGTTCTCTGAATTCACTGCACTGCATAACTTTCACAATGATCGCTTCTGATCAACCCTCGGCCGCCTGAAGCCCGCCCACAAAGCCATATTCGCGAGCTTGGCCCGCAAGGGATTGCCGCAGGATACGGCGTCCGCGGTAGAGCCGCGACATCACCGTTCCCATCGGGATTTCCAAAATAGAAGCGATCTCCTTATAAGAAAATTCTTCGACGTCCGAGAGCACGACAACACTTCTGAAACTGTCCGGCACCGCTTTCAATGCTGAGATGATCGTCTCATCGGTCAGGCTTTCGGGAACCGAAGGCTCGAACGGGACGGTCTCGGCGAGCCTTTCTTCAGGATCATCGACAAGCTTCATCTTGGTCAGCTTGGCGATCCTCTTGTAATTGAGGTTGTACATTATCGTCACCAGCCAAGCCCGGCAATTTGTCCCCATCTCATAGCGATGGAAGGACTTAAGTGCCTGAAACATCGTTTCCTGAACAAGGTCTTCGGCCTCGACGCGGTTCTTGGTCAGCCAGACCGCAACCCGGTAAAGATCAGGCATGTGGGGCATCGCCTCTTCGGCAAATGCCTCCCACTTTTCCTCGTTGTTTTCACGAAACCAACCCATAAAGCCGAAATCCGATCGCGCATGGCCATTGGAACTTCCGGCCCGCACAATTCAAGAATACTCCCGCAAGGCGAAAATATTCCTTCGGCGCCGGAAATTTATTGAAGCACGGGGCCGTTTATATTATGTTTATGTTACATTGCCGATGCCGCCCGGACGGCCTTGGGCCCATTACCCGCACCGCAGCGGAGAGACCTCATTTACAGGCAGGAAAAAACTCACGTGAAGCCAACAGACATTGCCGACCCCGAATACTTCCACAAGGTTGTAGATTGCCAGCACGCTTGCCCGGCCCATACGCCGGTGCCGGAATACATTCGCCTGATCGCCGAGGGCCGATACACCGAGGCCTATATGATCAACTGGGATTCGAACGTCTTCCCCGGCGTGCTTGGCCGCACCTGCGACCGGCCGTGCGAACCGGCCTGCCGCCGCGGGCGTGTGGAGGAAGAACCGGTGGCGATCTGCCGGCTCAAGCGGGTTGCGGCCGACAACCGCGACGACGTTATCCCATATATGCCACAAGGCCCGTTTCCGGCGAATGGCAAAAAGATCGCATTGATCGGTGCCGGCCCGGCGAGCCTGACGGTCGCCCGCGACCTTGCCCCGCTCGGCTATGAGCTACATCTTTACGACGAGCAGATAAAGGCCGGCGGCTTTATGCGGTCGCAGATACCTGCTTTTCGGCTGCCGGAATCGGTGCTTGATGAAGAGGTGGATTACATTCTCCGGCTCGGCATTCACACGCACTTCAAACACTACGTTTCCTCGATGAAGGAAATGCTTGAGAAGGACTACGACGCGATCTTCGTCGGGACGGGAGCACCGCGCGGCCGCGAGCTGAACATTCCCGGCCGTCAGGAAGGTGCGGCGAACATCCATATCGGCATTAACTGGCTCTCGAGCGTCGCATTTGAACATACGGAAAAGATCGGCAAGACCGTGATCGTGCTCGGCGGCGGAAACACCGCGATGGACTGCTGCAGGACGGCACGTCGATTGGGCGGCGAGGATGTGAAGGTCATCGTCCGCTCGCCCTTTGAGACGATGAAGGCCAGCCCCTGGGAAAAAGAGGACGCGATGCACGAGGACATCCCGATCATCGACAACCACGTGCCGAAGAGCTTCGTCGTTGCGACCGACGAAGAGTGGTCAGGGGTCGGTGGTCAGTGGTCAGCCGGGAATCCAGCTCCGGAGGGCTACGGAACTGGCGCCGCGAAACAAGGCTCCCCTCCTTACGAAGGAGGGGTGGACGCCGCTTCGGCGGACGGGGTGGTTCTCTCGGCAAACACCACGCTGCATAAGAGACTCCGCGGGATTCTCTTTGAAAAAGTCGAGGCGGTTTACGACGAGAGCGGGAAGCGGAGCCTTGTGCCGACCGGCGAGCCCGAGGTCTTCTATCCGGCGGACGACGTGCTGGTCGCGATCGGGCAGGAGAACGCGTTCCCGTGGATCGAGCGAGACCTAGGGATCGAGTTCGACAAATGGGACGTTCCGGTGCTTGATAAAGTGACGTTCCGCTCGACCAACCCGAAGGTCTTCTTCGGCGGCGATGCGGCCTTTGGCCCGGAGAATGTGATAACCGCGGTCGCCCACGGGCACCAGGCCGCGGTCTCGATCGACCTTTTCTGCCGCGGCGAGGACCTGATGAAGAGGCTGCCGCCGACGGTCAACCTCCAGAGCCAGAAGATGGGTATTCACGAATGGGCTTACGACAGCGCCATCGACCACGACAGGCGCTACGCCGTGCCGCAGGCGGAAAAGGCCATCACGCTCCGCAACCGGCGGCAGGAGGTCGAGCTCGGCTTTGACCGGTTGACCGGTTACAAAGAGGCCGAGCGGTGCCTTAACTGCGATGTGCAGACGGTGTTTTTCGCGCCGAAGTGCATCGAGTGCGACGCCTGCGTCGATATCTGCCCGACGAGCTGCATTACGTTTACGACCGATGGCGAGGAAGACGAACTGCGTCCGCGGCTAAAGGTTCCTGCGCTGAATCTTACTCAAGACATCTACGTCGCCGATGGCCTCAAGACCGGCCGCATCATGGCCAAGGACGAAGACGTCTGTCTCCACTGCGGACTCTGCGCCGAACGCTGCCCGACCGCCGCCTGGGACATGCAAAAATTCTGGTACAACGTAACCAAAGCCGGCGAGGTAAAATACGGCCCAAAAGGAGCAGGCTCTTTCGTCCAGATAACACGGAACGGGAACGGCAGCTCACAACCGCATACGTGAAATCTCTTCTCGTTCGTTGCGGTATAGTTAGCGAGGCAAAAGGGTATGACCACTGAAACTCAAGACATAATAGAGAGAGCGGAGATGCTGCCGATCGACATGAAACTCGAATTGGTAGATAGGCTCTTGGAGAGCATCTCTCCCTCACAAAAGGAGATCGACGAGCTTTGGAAGATCGAGATCGAGCGTCGCGTCGAAGAAGTACGCTCCGGCAGGGTAAAAACAATTCCGGGCGAACAGGTGTTCGCAGAAATTGAAGAACGATTCGGCAAATGAACTTCGAATTTCATCCCGAAGCTCGCCTGGAATTCATCGACGCCGTAGCGTTCTATGAGAAATCCAGCGAGGGCCTTGGGCTTCGCTTTTCAAGAGAGGTGTTTGCGACGATCAACCGGGTGACAGCCAGCCCAAATTCCTGGCCTTGCATTACGGATAACACGAGGCGTTGTCTGACGCACAGGTTTCCCTACAGTGTTGTGTATGAGATTCGTGAACAGGACGTGTTAGTTGTAGCGGTCGCACATTTCAGCCGCAAACCATTCTACTGGAGCGATAGAACCCAGTGACGGGTTCCGAACTCTGGCCGACCGCCGCCTGGGACATGCAAAAATTCTGGTACAACGTAACCAAAGCCGGCGAGGTCAAGTACGGTAACTTCGTGCAGATAGAAAGGACTGGATAGGGCGCGAAAGCGTGCGTTATAGATGCCATAGAAGGAGTAAGCGTGGACGCAGCAGGATAGTGAAAGATCGATGAACTAAAGGAGTTGAATACTATGTTGACATCTCCGAAGCAGTCCAGATGGACACTCTCGGGCATTCTTCTGGCTCTGGGATTGATTTCTAGTGCCTGGGCATGGTGGGTGATCGCGCCTGATGTGGCGATGTTCACGAGTACGGGCACTGAAAAGCACACGGGCCATTTTGGTTTGGTGTATTTCCATGTGGGGGGCGGAACGGTGATGTTGTTCCTCGGCCTGGCCAACCTGTACATCGGAACTTCAGGCAAACTCTTTCGATTTCACAAACTCGTTGGCCGAACGTATCTCATTGGCGGAGGCCTAGGCGCAATTTCCGCAATAGTCATTACCAGCAGCACCGCGCACAAGGACGTCGGCGGAAGCGTCTTTACTAATACAACCATCTCGCTGCTGACTCTTGCTATCGCTTGGCTGCTGGCCGCGGGAATGGCTTTCCGAGCGGTGAGAAACGGACGTTACGACTCGCACCGTGATTGGATGATCCGCAGCTATGTGCTGGTCTGGTCCTTTGTCTTCTGTCGACTCGTGACAAGAGTTCCCGGCGTTGAGGAAATAGGCGGTGGCAATGCGTCCATCTGGCTCTCGTGGGTCGCCCCTCTCATTATCTGTGAAATTGCTTTGCAGTGGAGCGCAGGGTCTAGCAATGAGCTCAAGCCAGAGACGCTCCAACGCCCGACTTGATTTAGGCAATTGATCCGTTTAACAAGAGACAGATGATACGCAGGATGGCGGCAACAGCGTATCCGAAATGACGAATCTTAGGAAATACAGATTTGAGTACGCTCTCGTGATCGGTGCGATGGTTGCCAGCGCCGGCGGCTTTTGGAATATCTTTTTCGGTCCCGAGGCAAAACCTAGTGCATACCACTACTTCCACGTCATCACGGTCTTTGTCTGGCTAATTTTACTGCTCCTTCAACTCAACCTCATCGGAAAAAAAGGCTTCCTGAGTCATAAGAGGATCGGGCTCTTGATCCTTTTCTTTGGGCCTTTGTTCGTCGCGACTACGGCGGTAATGACAATTCATTCCGCGAATAAGGGCGTGATCTCCGGTAAAGGCGACCCTTTGTTTGTGCAAAACGTGATGGGCACGTTTGAAGTGGCGATCCTGATCCTGCTTGCGTTTGTTTTTAGGAAAAGAAGGGCATTGCACGGAGCGTTTCTCTTGAGTACGGTGCTGGCATTCGTGGGGGTCGCTCTGTTTTTCACGCTTCTCGCCTTTGTACCGCAGTTCAAGATCGAGGGCCCGGAAACTTTTTACCGATTCGCTTATGCCGCGATAACCGGTCTCGTTATTCGTCTTATTATCGGGATACTCTTTTTCATTAAAGATCGAAGAAACAATTGGCCGTTGCTGGTGACCGGTATAATGCCGGCATCTAGTATCCTGGTCGGTGCAATTCTTGAGACATATAAGCTTATGAATCCATCAACCGCCTTCGTGGGCTCATTTAATGAACCTATCACCTTCGGCGCAAGCTTTGTGATCATGCTCGTTTTATTGCTATCGACCGGGCTTCTGAATAAGAAAGAAGTGGTTATTCCGGGTCAACGGTAAGGAAGAAGTCATTGACTTTAATGGGTGGCTGACGTAATTTACACGGCATACTTAGCAGACAGGGATGAGAAATCGAATCAAGCCGGTACATCGGATTGAGGAATTCGCCATGAAAGAATTGAATCTTAAGAATATCACGATGATGGCGCTGGTCGCGGGTCTGTTTGTCCAGGTTGGCGCCCAACTGTTTGCACTGTCGGTGGTTGCCAGTACAGTCTCGGCAGCCCCGCCGCGTTCGTTCGCAATTCTGCAGGGAGAGTACCGATACGACAGCAGCTCCTTTTGGAGCACCCTACCGATGATCACTTTCGCTCTGTTCATAACAGCCCTTGTTGCAAATTGGAAGACGCCGCGACGAATGCTTATTCTCGCAGCCTTGGCCTTATTCGTGGTGGGCGGCCTCGTGGCTGGTTTTTATCTGGAGCCGCTTTTCGAGGAGATTAAAGCGGTCGGCTTTCGAGACGAAGTCGACCCTGCGCTGCAATCCCGCGCCGCGACATGGTATGCGCTCGACTGGGCCGTTTGGTCGACCGGGGCTCTTGGCGGTGTGCCTCTACTTTTCGCGCTTATGCGCCCTGCTTCAAACAACAAATCGGACCTATAGCTGGGGATGAAATAGCGGATCGATTAAAGGAACGGCACGACCGAGACGGCGGCGAAGACCGGCAACCGTTCAAATAGTATTGCAGTGTGATGCCAAACGAGAGAATATTCGCGATGAGTTTTGCGGGGGTTTATCCGCATTATGTTGCGAAGGCGGAGAAGAAGGGGCGGACGCGGGACGAGGTGGATGAGTGTATTCGCTGGCTGACGGGGTACACGCAGAAGGGCCTTGAAAAGGTGATCGAAAAGAAGATCAGCTTTCGCGAGTTCTTTGAAAAGGCGCCGAAGCTCAATGCCAACGCCCCGCTGATCAAAGGTGTCGTCTGCGGCATCCGCGTCGAAGACATCGAAGACCCGCTGATGCAAAAGATCCGCTGGCTCGACAAACTCATCGACGAGCTCGCCAAGGGCAAGAAGATGGAGAAAATATTGCGGAAGGAGACGCCGATGCCATAATGGACGTAAACTTCAATGCAAACGTTTGTGATCTCGAGACTGAAGCTATTGCCGGGCTCTTGAGTGAGGTGTTTGCACTGATCGAGAAGGATGTCAGCAAGGAATACGGAGGTATGATGCAGCACCTCTGGATAGACTTTGAACTAAGCCAATTCGGAATAGATCGTCGTCCGCCGTTTCCTTTTCGATTTCAGAGAAAGGTCGGAGGCGGCGTCTCAAAACTTACCGGTTTGCGAACTCCGCTTTTCGAGAACGTCGGGCACTATAGCGTCAGACCAGATTTCGATCTGCTTTTGAACCTCCCACTACCTTCGGTAGCGGCATATGCCCTGAATCTCATTTATGCATCGACCTCGATTCTTATCGAGAAGAAAAAGCGGCTTGGCGGATTCAAAGCGGAATGCTTCCGTGCAAATTTGGCGGACTCGTGTGCGAGACACGGTTATGAAATCTTGAGGTGACCATAAAACCAGGCACAAAACGCATCATCCTTCGCATCGTACCCGTTATCTCTCGTATCAACGACGTCGCCAATGGTAAGAAGATGGAGCAGATACTGAGAAAGGCGGAGTAAGAAGCGTCAGAACCGGGAGTTGTAGCGACTGGGTTTTTCCAGGGCCGCAAGTGATATAATTCACTCGAGGTCAAAAATATGTCAACGATCGCAGATGTAGAAGAACTTGCACTTGGGTTGCCCGTATCAGAACGCGGAAAGCTCGCAAATAAACTGATAGCATCGTTGCCATCGCCGCTTGTTGATGACGACGAAAACTGGGTCGAGCAAGCGCTGCGCCGCGACCGCGAAATGGATGAAAACCCTGAAACGGTTATGACCGAGGAGCAATTCTTCACGTCGCTTAGAGAATACGTTCGCAAATGAGAGTTGTCCTTAGCTCTGCCGCTGAGCGGGACGTGAAGCGAGCACTCGACTTTTATCTGAACGAGGCAGGAGCCGAAGTTGCTGACGATCTTATCGACCAGATTCAGGCAAAGATCGAGCGCATGAAGTCGAATCCCGAGTCCTATCGCATTATCGCAAAAGGGCTTCGATGTGTAGATCTAGACCGATTTCCGTATCAGATCGTCTACAGGATCGTCAGCAAGACCCTCATCCGTGTGACCACGGTTCGGCATCACAAACAGCACCCCGACTTCGGTCTTCGGCGCTAAGTTTCTATGAAAATAAATGATTTCGTAGTGAGGTTTGCTAACGTTAACGGCACCGGGTCGGCGTCGGCTAATGCCTTGTTTACGAAGGCGGTGTTTCGGATGGGCGTGCCGGTTACGCCGAAGAACATTTTCCCTTCGAACATTCAGGGCCTGCCGACGTGGTATGAGGTGCGCGTTTCGGAAAAGGGCTATCTCGGCCGGCGTGAGGGCGTTGACCTGATGGTGGCGGTCAATCCGCAGTCGATGAAGAAGGACTACGCGGACGTTCTGCCCGGCGGTTATTTTGTTTACGACAACACGAAGCCGCTTTCGCCCGAATATGCCCGCGAGGACATAACGCATCTCGGCATACCGATGACGGCGCTCTGCAATGCCGAATATACCGATGCCCGCCAGCGGCAGCTATTCAAAAACATCGTATATGTCGGTGCTCTCGCAACGCTTTTTGATATCGATTTTTCCATGCTTGAGGGATTGATCGGCGAACAATTCAAGGGCAAGGAAAAGCTGATCGAGCCAAACATTCGGGCACTGAATCTCGGAGTGAATTACGTCAAGGAGAACTTCGAGTATCCCTTCTCGCTCCGCGTCGAAGGCCGCGATCTGCTCGGCGACAAGATCCTTTATAGCGGCAATTCGGCTTGTGCCATGGGCGCAGTCTATGCCGGGGCGACGATCGCCGCTTGGTACCCGATAACGCCTTCGACCTCGGTCGTCGATGCCTTTGCGAGTTATGCGGCGAAGTACCGCGTCGATGCCGAAACGGGCCGCAACAACTATGCGATCGTCCAGGCCGAGGATGAACTCGCCGCGATCGGCATGGTGATGGGCGCGATGTGGAACGGCGCCCGAGCCTTTACGGCTACAAGCGGCCCGGGCGTCTCGCTGATGAACGAATTCCTCGGGCTCGGCTATTTTGCCGAGGTGCCGACCGTGTTGATCGATGTGCAGCGAACCGGGCCTTCGACCGGAATGCCGACGCGGACGCAGCAGTCTGACATTCTGCTCGCCGCCTATGCCTCGCACGGCGATACAAAGCACCCGCTGCTCTTCCCGGCATCGCCAAAGGAATGCTTTGAAATGACCGCAGATGCCTTTGACCTGACCGAGCGGCTGCAAACGCCGGTGATCGTAATGACCGACCTCGACCTCGGGATGAACGACCACATCACCGAGCCGCTCGTCTGGGACGATTCGCGAGCATACGACCGGGGCAAGACCCTGACCGGCGAACAGCTTGATCAGATCGCTGCGGCATCGGCCTTGGGTTCGCGAGCTTCCAGCCTTGACGCCGCCTCGACCAACGGCGACGCGGGCGGCCACCACGCCGACCTGCCCGGCCACGACGGCAGCAACGAAACGGCCGGACAGCCGCTCGAACAGTTCAAAGGCAAATTCGGCCGCTATCTTGATATCGACGACGATGGCATTCCGTATCGGACGATCGCCGGCACCAATGCAACCCGCGGTGCGTTCGTCACCCGCGGCTCGTCCCGCGACGAATACGGCGTTTACACCGAGGACGGCGAAGCCTACAAACGCAACGTCGACCGGCTTGCCCGCAAGTGGGATACGGCGAAAGAACTCGTGCCGCAGCCGGTATTCTTCAGCCCGGGAATGAGACACGAATCGGAACCCGGAGCGGTCGTTACCGGACACCCCAATGGCGTCATTTTCTTCGGAACTTCGATCTACGCCGCCGAAGAGGCGATCGAAATGCTTGCCGCTGACGGAATTGCGCTTGATGCAATGCGTCCGCGTGCATTCCCGTTCGGCAGAGCGTTTCAAGGAATTCGTCGATGCTCACGAACGCATCTTCGTCATCGAACAAAACCGCGACGCTCAATTCCGCAGCCTGATGATGATCGAACTCGGCATCGATGCGTCGAAGCTCATCTCCGTCCTAAACTACGACGGCATGCCGATCACCGCGGATAATATCTACCGGCAGATAAAGGGGTCTAACTAAATGCTATCGATTCAGAAATCAGCTTTGTTGTTCAGTTTCCTTCTCTGGGTTTCGTTAGTCGGGTATGCCCAGCAGCCGAAACCAAGCCCGTCGCCTGATTCGGTGGGCTCGCAGCCAGCGATCAAATCCTTCCAAGTCAACAGCGATTTGATGGGGCGGCCGATCCCGTATAACGTTATTTTCCCGGCGAACTACGAGATCGACAAAGAAGCCCGCTTTCCAGTCATTTACATGATGCACGGACTCGGTGGTAGCCATAAGATAACTAAATTGACCTCTGCAAAGTACACTGACAAGCAGCGGGTAATAATGGTGTTTCTCGAGGGAGGAACCGGCTTTTACACGGATAGCGCGACCAAGCCCGCTGATAAGTGGGAATCGTACATCATTAAAGAGCTGATACCGGAAGTGGACAAGAATTTTCGAACTGTCGCCGAAAGACGCGGGCGGGCTGTCGCCGGATCATCGATGGGTGGATACGGAGCGTTGAAGTTTGGGATAAAATATCCTCAACTATTTTCTCTAGCGGTCTCATGGAGCGGTGCTGTTAATGTTACTGCGTTTCACGATACCACCGATCTGCCGTCAATTCCGTTCCTTAAACAAACGCTGACAACTGTATTTGGTGATGGTGAAGACCGGTCTACCGTTGACGCCAACGACCTCTTCAAGCTATTTTCCCAATACCCGACCGAAAAAATAAAGGATCTGCCATTCTTCTATCTTGATTGCGGCACCGAGGACGAGCTTGGATTGTTCAAGCCAAATCGGGATCTCGCCGGGTTGATGTTTGATCGGAAGATACCTCATGAATATCGCCAGTTTCCTGGTGGCCACGACGTTTTTCCGGCAAACACCTTTCCGGATCTTTATGACTTAAGTACGCGAATCTTCGCCAAACAAATGGCTGCTCAGGGCTCTAAATGACATATGACCTACGTAAGATCCACATTCCGACATCCGGCGTTGCCGAAGAACGACCTTGGGTACACGGTCGATTATTATGAGGGCTCGCTCTCGACGCTTTGTGCCGGCTGCGGGCATGATTCGATCAACGCGGCGATCGTCGAAGCGTGCTGGCAGATGAATATCGAGCCGCACAAGGTGGCGAAGCTTTCGGGCATCGGTTGTTCGTCGAAGTCGCCGGCGTATTTTTTGTCGAACTCGCACGGCTTCAACTCCGTCCATGGCCGGATGCCTTCGGTCGCGACCGGTGCCAATCTCGCCAACCGCGACCTGTTCTATTTCGGTGTTTCGGGCGATGGCGATACGGCCTCGATCGGGATGGGCCAGTTCGTCCACGTCGTCCGCCGCAACCTCAAGATGGTCTATCTTGTGATGAACAACGGCTGCTACGGCCTGACCAAGGGGCAGGACTCGGCGACCGCGGACGCCGGCTCGAAGAACAAGACGGGCCACGAGAACCTCTTTGCCGCCATCGACCTCGCGAGCCTGGCGATCGAGCTCGGGGCGACCTTCGTCGGGCAGAGCTTCTCCGGCGATAAGGAACAGCTCGTGCCGCTACTCAAGGCGGCGATGCGGCACAACGGCTTTGCGTTTCTTAACGTGATCAGCCCGTGCGTCACCTTTAACAACAACTCGGGCTCGACCAAGTCATACGACTACGTCCGCGAGCATATGGCCGCGACGGCGACTATGGACTTCATCCCGATGATGCATGAGATAAAGACCAGCTACGAATCGGGTTCGGTCAAGGACCTGACGATGCACGATGGCTCGGTCATTCACCTCAATAAACTCGCCAAGGATTGGGACCCGACCGACCGGCTCTCGGCGACGAACGCCGTCCGCGAGGCAAAGCGGCGGGACGAGATCCTGACCGGTTTGCTCTATATCAACGAGAATTCGACCGAGCTCCACGAACTGCTCGAGACCACCGAACAGCCGCTTAATTCGCTCGCGGAAGCGGACCTTTGCCCCGGCTCGGCCGCCCTCGAAAAACTCAACGCCGGCCTCCGATAGCCGCGGCCAAAATGCAGACCGATCGTACCGCCCTTCGTTAACGCGAAGGGCATTTTCAATTTTTGGCGAGTGGTTCGGGACTTATCACTACTTAAGCTCTAACTGGGTGTCGATGATTCGATCGAGCGGAGGTCATCGGCGGCTCCGTTTCGATCGTAACGACGATCAGGTCCGGGCGTGTGCTCGGCCGGGATTGGTCGCCCGCGAGGTTGATGGTGCGGTGCCGATGCCGTAGGCGACGGCCGTTGCGGCGAGGGCTTGGCGAAGGCGGGTGCGGGCCCGCGAGAGGCGGGACATAACGGTGCCGATCGGGATCTGAAGGATCTCGGCTACTTCTTTGTAGTCGAATTCGTGAACATCGGCGAGCAGGACGACCGAACGGTAATGTTCGGGAAGGGCGTTGAGAGCCTCGATAACCTCGCGGTCGGTCAACGTTTCCGGGACCGGCTCCGTTCCCGGCGAGAGCTCGAAAACCAGGTCGTCTGCCTCGGTGACGTATTTCGCCCGCGTTATCATTTTCCGGCGGTGATGATCGTACTTATTGAAGAGTATTTTGTAGAGCCAGGCACGGCAGTTCGTCCCGGGCTCGTACTGATCGAACGATTTCCACGCCTGCATGTAGGTCTCCTGCACGAGGTCGTCGGCATCGATCCGGTTGCGGGTCAGCCGCAGAGCGGTCCGGTAAAGGTCATTGATGTGCTGCATCGCTTCGGCTTCGAAGATCTCTGGTGTGTTCTCGCTCATTTTTTTCTCCGGGACGGCCTTGAAATCGGCGTCTTTAACCGTTAGTCGGAGAGCCGAGCGATTCCTTACAGATTTTTTTCGTGAGGGTTTGTCGTTCCGCTTTTATGCAGCCGGCTCGCTTAGGCGGCTGCTTTTAGGATCCGTTCCTCCTTGGCGTCTGAAGGCGACGAAACGGTCGGGGCCCGGAGCGTGAGGAACTGGACGGGATCCTTCTTGAAGACGAGGTCGAGCGTCCAATCCATTGCGACGCGAAGCTTTTTCTCGAAACGCGGAAGCTTCATCAGATAGATCGTCCGCCAGAGCCACCATGCAAAGAAGCCGGAGAAATTGAAGCCCATTATCTGGGCGACGCCGGTGCGGCGGCCGAGAGCGGCGAGCTGGCCGAGGGTTTCGAACCTGAACTGCTTTGGGGTGCCGCCGTTGATCGCGGCAATTATGTTGCGGGCGACGGCCTTACCCTGGCGCATCGCGTGCTGTGCGGTCGGCGGGTGAAACTTGCCATCTGCCTTGGGGATCGCGGCACAATCGCCTACGGCCCAGAGGCCTTCAAAGCCGGGGACGCCGAGGAATTCGTTGGTGCAGAGCCTGCCGCGGTCCTTCTCGCAGGGAAGGGGGCCGAGCATCGGGTTCGGCGCCGTTCCGGCCGTCCAAATAACCGAGTTGGAAATAATGGTTTCGCCGGTGCTCAGCGTCACCTCGTTGCCATCGACACCGGAAACGAGCGTGCCGAGCTTGATCTCGACTCCGCGGGCCATCAGCTTTTCCGCGGCGTATTCGCCGAGCTTCTGACTGAGTTCGGGGAGAATCACGTCGCCGCCATGGACGAGTACGACGCGGAGCATATCCTCGCGCAGGTTCGGGTAGAAACGGATGGCGGCCCGGAGGAAATCATTGATCCCTGCGATGGTCTCGACTCCTGCAAATCCGCCGCCCGCGACGACAAAATTGAGCAGGGGCTCGCGGACGTTCGGGCAGCACTCGAAATCTGCTTCCTCGAGATTCGAGATCAGATGATTGCGAAGGTAGATCGCGTCGCCGAGCGATTTCATCGTCAGTGCGTTCTCCTCAAGACCCTTGTTGCCGAAGAAGTTCGTGATCGAACCGAGCGAGAGGACGAGGTGATCGTATTTCAGGTCGTGAAAGTGCGGGTCCTTGCCATGCGAAACGGAAACCACTTTGTTCACGACATCGATCGACTCAACATCGCCGTTGAAGATGTTCACATGTTTCAGCAGCTTGCGGACCGGGCTGACGATATGCGTGATGTCGAGGTCGCTGGCTGCCACCTCATGGAGCATCGGCGTAAAGAGAAAGAAGTTTTCGCGGTTAACGAGCGTTACTTCTATATCTGCACTGCGTGCGATCGTCCGGTCAAATTCGAGTGCGGCGTACATCCCGCCGAAGCCGCTTCCAAGGATCACGATTCTTTTCTTGTTTGACATTCTAAAGCTCTCACGGCAGACCTCTGCCGGAACTATCACATCGCGTGCGGCAGCACCTTTATTCCATCAGCCGAGGCAAAAGAATTTGGAATATTTCGGCGGGCCCGCATGATTAAGTTCGGGTGAGGACGCGAGTCGAAACCATAAACACGGGGAAACAATGAGCAATAACAGCGAAATAGGCGGCAACGGAATAGACGGGGCGGGCTCTTACTTACGGGAGCGGGCGGCGATCTATCGGCTAGAGCCCGGCCACAGTTCGCGGCAGGTGTCGTTCGCCGAGTTCATGGAATACGACCGCGTTCGGTCCGCACTGAAGCGTGCAGTCGAAAGCAATGTTGCTCCCGAGTATTTGAAGGAAGAGATCCGGAGGAGTATAAAGAGGTAGAAAATGGTTCGGCAAGCCGCGATATTTGACGAGAGTGCGGGACCATCGGCAATGGAAGACAGGGCCGAAACAAGTACTGTCGCGTGGAATATCGATCCCGGAAAATGGGTCGATGACCACGGCGACTACCTTTTCCGTTACGCGTTCGTGCGGCTCCACGACGAATGCCGTGCCGAGGACGCGGTGCAGGAAACGCTGCTCGCCGCATTGAAAAATCTGAACACCTTTGGCGGTCGGGCATCTGAAAGGACGTGGCTGACGGGCATCTTGCGGAACAAGATCGTCGATATAATAAGGAAAAGCTGCCGGGAGGTAATGCTTGACCCGGCCGAGACGGACCTTTCGGACTTTGACCCGCTTTTCGAGCGGGATGACGAGTTCAAGGACCACTGGAGCGACACGCTAAGCCCGCGTATATGGAAGCGTTCGCCGGAGGATGCTGTGACCGAAAGCGAGTTTTTCGGCGTGCTTAACGACTGCGTGGCCAAGCTGCCGCAGAGGACAGCCGCTGCGTTCAGCCTTCGTGAAATGGACGAACTTGAGACCGGCGAGGTCTGCGATGTGCTCGGCATCTCGGAAAGCAACTTTTGGGTGATAATGCATCGTGCGAGAATGTCTTTGCGGCGATGCATCGAGCTTAACTGGTTCATGAGGCCGCAATAATGGAAATGACGACGAGACAAAAATTGCGGCGTGAATTTAACCGCTTTCTGCTTCGGCGGCTTCCGCCCTGCAAGGTGATCGCGATGCTGATCTCGCAGTCGCTCGACCGGCGGCTCGGGCTTCGCGAACGCATCATCCTAAGGCTTCATCTGGTCGCTTGCCGCCCGTGTGAACGCTACCTTGAGCAATCCGAGTTTCTTAGTTCGGCGATCGACCTAATGAACAGCGACGAAAAGGAAGCTTTGTTTGAGGGGACACTAAGTGAGCCGGCCCGCGAACGCATCAAGGCCGCACTACGCTCGGCCGCCCCGCTTGCCGCATTTACCTTCCTCTTCTTCGGCTGAGACCGCTCGCCCGGACAGCCGTCACTTGCCCGGTTCAATACTCCCGCGTCCCTTTGGAATTAAATCAGGCCATCACGTGATAATCCGTTGGAGGAGAAACGTGATGCGAGACGCAGCAGTAATTCACGGCCATAGGCACACAACGAACAGAGTTTCGACCATTCCGATACACGAAAAGCTGGGAGCGGACAAGGGCCTTACGGGCCGCGGTGTAAGGATCGCTTTTCTCGACTCGGGTTTCTATCCGCATCCGGACATCGCGGGCCGCATCGTTGAGTTTTTCGACGTAACCGGCGAGGAGCCGGAGCTTCGGCCGGAAAGGTCTGAGGGATATCAGTGGCACGGCACGCAAACGGCGGTCGTTTGTGCGGGAGACGGCAAGCTTTCGGAAGGTACCTACAGAGGCCTTGCTTTGGAGAGCGAACTGGTCCTGGTCAAGGTCTCACGAGCGGGAAGCATCAGCGATGCAGAGATCGAACGCGGGCTGGAGTGGATACTCGAGAATCACACGCGGCTCGGGATCAGAGTGCTGAACATATCGCTTGGCGGGGACTGCGACCTTGTCCTCAAGGAGAGCCGGGTGAACCAACTGGCCGAGCAGCTTGTACGGGCCGGAGTGGCCGTCGTGGTTGCGGCCGGAAATTCGAGCGAGCGGCGGTCGATCCCGCCGGCAAGTGCGCCTTCGGTCATAACTGTCGGCGGATATTCGGACGAGAATCAAAAAGATCGCGATCAATTCGGGTTATACCATTCGAGCTTCGGATCAACGGCGGATGGCCACATCAAGCCCGAGGTGATCGCACCGGCGATGTTCGTCGCCGCACCGATCCTGCCGCATACGGAGGAATATCGGGTGGCAGAGCGGCTAACTGAAATGCTGCCTCAGCCCGACTACGCTTTTCGCGAGAGCTTCATAAAGCATTGGGACGCGGCGGGGCTGCCCGAGTATCTGCTCTCGACCGATGTTGCGACCGCCCGGATCGCCGTTGAACGCGAGATGGAGAAGCGCAAGATCGTTTCGACGCATTACCAGCACGTTGACGGAACTTCATTCGCGGCACCGATAACAGCCTCGTTGATCGCGCAGATGCTTGAGGCAAACCCGAAGCTCGGGCCGGCCGTGATCAAAGACATTCTGGTTTCGACAGCAACGCGGCTCGGCGGACAGCCGGCGATAAGGCAGGGCTTTGGCATCATCAACGCAGCGGCGGCGGTGAGGCGGGCCCGCCGGGAGCAGCACGCCTTGCCGCACGGGACGCTCTGCCCGCCGCGGATCGCGGGCTCGCGGGTCGTTTTTGGTTTCCACGACGACCTTGCCCGCGAGGTCTCGCTCGCCGGCGATATGAACGGCTGGGACCGCGAGGCAACACGCTTTGACCGCACGAACAACGGGCTCTGGCAAGCCTCGATCCCGGTGCCGACCGCGGGGCGATACCGTTACAAGTTCCTTGTGGACGGTGTCCGCTGGGTAGAGGATTCGACGCACGGCCGAAAGGAAGACGATGGATTTGGCGGCTTTAACTCGATCCTCGAGATCGCCTGATCGCCGCACGAGATCAACAAAGCGAAACTGCAAGATCGCTCAAATAGGACGCCGGTTGTTTCAGCCTCAGCCGGCGTTCTTCATTTAAACGCAACTATGGAATAAAGCTGACGGCGCGGGTGATTTCGAGGTCGTGAGCAGAACGCTTTCCATCGCAAGGGAACATGTTCCGGAATACTTTATCGAGGCATGGTGCCTCGGGACATTTATGTTCTTGGCATGCACGTTTGGTGTGCTGCTCTTTCATCCGGCGTCGCCAGCGGCCGGGGTTTCAGGCACAGCACGCGGGGTTTTGATGGGCATTGCGATGGGGCTGACGGCGATCTTGATCATCACCTCACCTTGGGGAAAGCGTTCCGGGGCTCACTTCAATCCGGCGGTGACACTCGCGTTCTATCGGCTCGGCAAAATCAGCGGAACCGACGCCGCTTTTTACGTCGCGGCACATTTTGCCGGAGGCGTGATCGGCGTTTTTGCTGCTTGGTTGACCTTCGGGGATCTTCTTTCTGCATCAACGGTGAATTTTGTTGTGACGGTGCCGGGGATCTACGGCGGTTGGGCCGCGGCGGCGGGTGAGTTCCTGATCGCATTTACTCAAATGACGGTCATCCTTGTTATCTCAAATTCGATGAGATGGTCACGGCTGACGCCGTTCATCGCCGGGAACGCTGGTCGCTCTTTATATCGCGATCGAAGCACCGGTCTCGGGGATGAGTATGAATCCGGCACGGACGTTCGCATCGGCGGCTGTTGCGGGAAGCTGGGAAGGATGGTGGATCTATTTCACGGCACCGCCGGCAGCGATGCTTGCCGCGGCCGAGGTGTATGCGCGGAGTCGCGGGCTTCATAGGGTGCTCTGCGCAAAGCTCGACCACACGGGCCGTTCACTCTGCATTTTCAACTGCGGCTACCACGAGGCGGGGCCCGAAGCGATCGAAATTACGAAGGACAGGCGGTTTGCAAAGGCTGCGGCAGGGCTTTTCTGAGCCTTAAGAGAATTGTTATGACGAACGGACATTACGACTTGATCATCATCGGAACCGGAGCGGGCGGCGGGACGCTCGCGCGCAAGCTTGCGCCTTCCGGCAAGAAGATACTCATCCTCGAACGCGGCGATTACGTAAAGCGGGAGCCGGACAACTGGAACTCGCGGGCGGTCAACGTAGAGGGCAAGTACAACACAAAAGAGGTTTGGTACGACCGTAACGGCAAGGCGCTCCATCCGCACACCAACTACAACGTCGGCGGGAACACGAAGTTTTACGGAGCCGCTCTTTTCCGGATGCGCGAACGCGACTTCGGCGAGCTCAAACACTACGACGGCATCTCGCCGGCATGGCCGATCGCCTACGACGAACTCGAGCCATTTTATACCCAGGCCGAGCAGATGTACGACGTGCACGGAAACCGCGGCGAGGACCCGACCGAGCCATGGGCATCAGCCCCATACGCGGCACCGGCGGTTAGCCATGAGCCGCGGATCGCGGAGCTTGCGGAAGACTTTGCGGCCGCGGGCGTTCGGCCCTTTCACGTGCCGCTTGGTATCCGCATAAAAGAGAATGACCGGAAGAGTACCTGCGTCCGGTGCGCGACCTGCGACGGTTTTCCTTGTCTTTTGAATGCGAAATCCGATTCGCAGGTTTGCGGTGTTGACCATGCGACCGAGCGGCCGAACGTGACGCTGCTCACGAACGCCAAAGTGACTCGGCTCGAGACGGACGCGGCCGGAAGAAGCGTTACCGCGGTCGTGGTCGAACGCGAAGGCCAGATCGAGTCGTATTCAGCGAACATCGTCGTGCTTTCTGCCGGTGCGATAAATTCGGCTGCGTTGCTGCTTCGCTCGGCGAACGACAGGCACCCGAACGGGCTGGCGAACAGCTCCGACCAGGTCGGGCGAAACTATATGGGACACGTTAATTCGGTCCTGCTCGCAGTCTCAAAATGCCCGAACCCGACGGTCTTTCAAAAGACACTCGGCGTCAATGATTTCTATTTCGGTACGCCGGAGTTTCCCTATCCGATGGGCCATATCTCGTTCGTCGGCAAGCTCGATGGCGTTACGCTTTCGGCCGGTGCGCCGAAGATCACGCCCGGCTTCACACTCGATATGATGGCCCGCCATTCGCTCGACTTTTGGCTGACGACCGAGGACCTGCCGCGGCCGGAGAATCGCGTAACGCTGAACCGGCAGGGCGACATCGTTCTCGCCTACACACCAAACAATGTAGAGCCGCACAAACGGCTGCAGGCAAAGCTGAAGGAACTTATGAAAAGCCAGCGGGCCTGCAAGATGCACGGCCACGAGTGCCATCAGGGGCTTTTTTCGCGAAATCTTTACCTTGGGCAGCAGATACCGCTCGAAGGTGTTGCCCACCAGAACGGTACGGTGAGGTTTGGCGATGACCCGGCGACATCCGTGCTCGACCGCAACTGCAAGGCACATGATCTGGATAATCTCTACGTTGTCGACGGCGGATTCTTTCCATCGAGCTCGGCCGTTAACCCGGCTCTTACGATAATGGCGAATGCCCTTCGTGTGGGCCGCCATATTCTTGAAAGGATCGGGTAATGCAACACAGGATCCACAACGATATGAAGCGAATTCGATGGTCCTTCGGCGCTTTGACCGTGCTGATCGCCCTAATCGCTTCGGCCGAGGCGATGCCGGTCAGAAAGATCGAGTCGGTCGGCTTTACGGTCTCAGATATGGACAAAGCAATAGATTTCTATCGCGGTGTCCTGACGTTCGAAGTAGAAAGCGATACGGAGATCCATGGACGCGAGTACGAACTGCTGACGGGTGTTTTTGGGGCGAGGTCACGCATCGTCCGGCTCAGGCTCGGCGACGAGGTAATAGAACTGACCGAGTTCCTGACGCCCCGCGGAAGGCCGATCCCGCAGGGCTCGCGAAGCAACGACCTTTGGTTCCAGCATGTCGCGATCATCGTTTCCGACATGGACAAAGCGTATTCACTTCTGCGTGCGAAAAAGGTGGAGCATGCCTCGACCGGGCCGCAGACACTGCCCGTTTACATCAAGCCGGCGGCCGGAATTCGGGCTTTCTATTTCAAGGACCCGGACGGCCACGTCCTTGAGGTGCTCGGGTTTCCGCCGGACAAGGGAAAAGAGAAATGGCACCGGCTGGCAAAAAGCGGCCGGCTTTTCCTCGGCATAGACCACACGGCGATCGCAGTGAGCGATACGGACCGGAGCCTTGGCTTTTACGGCGATAAGCTCGGGCTCCGCGTTGCGGGCGAGAGTATGAATTATGGCCCGGAGCAGGAACGGCTCAATAACGTCTTCGGGGCAAGGCTTCGGATCACGGGACTAGCAACGCCTGAGGAAGGGATCGCGGTCGAATTTCTCGAGTACCTTGCACCGCGAACGGGCAGACCGTATCCGCAAGGCCTCCGCTGCGAATGACCTCTGGCACTGGCAGACGAGCTTCGCTGCGGACAGTACTTCCTTCGTCGAGATGCTGAAAGCGGAATATGTTTCGAGTGGAACGGTATCTATACCAAACGGTCCGCTGGGCTTTAGCCGTGCGGCGACGGTGCGTGACCCGGATGGGCACGCCGTCAGAATCATTGAAGTTGGAGAAAAGATAAAATAATGATCGTTACGGGAAAGAGAATATTGATCCTTACGGCGGCGATCGC
The DNA here is from genome assembly GCA_016716435.1 of Acidobacteriota bacterium. NCBI lineage: Bacteria > Pseudomonadati > Acidobacteriota > Acidobacteriota bacterium. The sequence continues at coordinate 762,552 of JADJWI010000003.1, forward strand.
GGCTGCAGCAATTATCGGAGCATGCTCCAAGCAAAACACGCAACTCGGATTCAATGCATCCGCGGACGGCCTGGCGCTTGAAGGCTACGACGCGGTCGCTTACTTTGTGGTTGGTTCGGCCGCCAAGGGTGATCCGAGGTTCAAGCACGTTTGGAATGGAGTTACCTGGTATTTTTCATCCGAAGAAAATATGAAAACCTTTCAGGCCGAACCTGAACGCTATGCCCCGCAATATGGCGGCTATTGTTCGTATGCGGTATCGGAAGGTTACACCGCCGATGGCGACCCGGAAGCATGGAAGATCGTAGATGGTAAGCTGTATCTGAACTACAACATGGACGTAAAGGCGACCTGGGAAAAGAAGCAGAGCGAACGCATCGAGAACGCGAACAAGAACTGGGAGGCCTTTAAAACAAAGCCGCCGGTGAAAAAGGGCTGATCCGCAAGAAACAGTGGAGCAAATTGGGGGCGGCTATGTCGCTCCCTTTTTATTTTCGGTCTCAGCCTGCCGAAAGGAATAAAGCGGTAATGAGCAGGAATTGGTGACGTGATGAAAGCAGAAGCGAAACGCCTTAAGGAGGCCGACGAAAGAAAGAAGGACTGGCGTGGTTGGGGGCCATATCTGAGCGAGCGGTCGTGGGGAACGGTTCGCGAGGACTACAGCGCCGACGGCTCCGCCTGGGACTATTTTCCGCACGATCATTCGCGTTCGCGAGCCTACCGTTGGAACGAGGACGGCATCGCCGGTATCTCAGACCGCAATCAGGAGCTTTGTTTCTCGCTGGCGGTGTGGAACGGCCGCGACCCGATCCTCAAGGAGCGGTTCTTTGGCCTGACGGGAAGCGAGGGCAACCACGGCGAGGACGTAAAGGAACTCTACTATTACCTCGATTCGACCCCGACGCACTCCTATATGAAGATGCTCTATAAGTATCCGCAGGGAGAATTTCCCTACGAGCAGCTTCTGGCAGAGAACAAGAAACGCGGCCGCGGCGAGATGGAATTCGAGCTGTTGGACACGGGTATCTTCGACGAAGACCGATACTTCGACATCTTCGTCGAATACGCAAAGGCAGGCGTTGACGACATCCTGATCCGAATAGCTGCCGCGAACCGCGGCCCTGAGGATGCGAAGCTGACGCTGCTCCCGACGCTTTGGCTTCGCAATACGTGGTCGTGGAACGGTATCGATGAAGGAAAGAGCTTGGAGCTTACAGCGCCCGGGAAGATGCTGTCGCGGTCGCCTTTGCTCGGCGATTGGGAACTACATTTCGAGGCGGACGACGCCGAGCCGATCTTTACCGAAAACGAAACGAACACCGAAAGGCTCTACGGCTCGCCCAACCGCACGCCCTATGTGAAGGATGCTTTTCACCGATATGTTGTCAACGGCGAAGCCGATGCGGTAAACCCGCAGCAGCGCGGGACGAAAGCGGCGGTCAGCTTCCGACAGACCGTTCCTGCCGGCGGCGAGGTCTCGATCCGGCTTCGGCTGTCGAAACAGCGACGCGGCGCTACAGATCCGTTCAAGGATTTCGAAAGCGTATTCGATAAGCGAGAGGCCGAGGCCAATGAGTTTTATCACGGGTTAAGTCCGGCAGGACTTTCCGCCGATGCTGCGAATGTTCAGCGGCAGGCATTTGCCGGGATGCTCTGGTCGAAGCAGTTCTATCATTACGTGGTTCGCGAATGGCTCGCGGGCGACCCGGCGATGCCCGCTCCGCCGGAGTCGCGAAAGAGCGGCCGCAATAGCGACTGGGGACATCTCTTTAACGCGGACGTCATCTCGATGCCGGATAAATGGGAGTATCCGTGGTATGCGGACTGGGACCTGGCATTTCACTGCATTCCGCTGGCGTTGGTCGATGCCGGCTTTGCAAAACGGCAGCTCATCCTGATGCTCCGTGAATGGTATATGCACCCGAATGGGCAGATACCGGCCTACGAGTGGGCGTTCGGTGATGTGAATCCTCCGGTGCATGCCTGGGCCGCGATGCGCGTTTACCAGATCGACAAGAAACGCACCGGCAAAGGCGACCGCAAGTTTCTCGCTCGTGTGTTTCAGAAACTCCTGCTCAACTTCACGTGGTGGGTCAACCGGAAGGACGCCGAGGGCAATAACGTCTTCGAAGGCGGATTTCTGGGCCTCGACAATATCGGTGTTTTCGACCGCTCAAGGCCGCTGCCGACCGGTGGCAAGCTTGCCCAATCGGACGGCACAAGCTGGATGGCGATGTACTGCCTGAATATGCTCGCGATCGCTCTGGAGCTTGCGGCCGAGGATGACACCTATGAAGACCTGGCCAGCAAGTTCTGGGAGCATTTCCTTTTCATTGCGAACGCGATGAACCGGCTTGGCGACGAAGGCATATCGCTTTGGGACGAGGAGGACGGTTTTTATTACGACGTTCTGCATTTTCACGGCGACGGCAATACGCCGCTCAAAGTAAGGTCGATGGTCGGGCTGATACCGCTCTTCGCGGTCGGTACGATCGAGCCGGAAGTGCTCGATCGGCTCCCCGATTTCAAACGGCGGCTCTATTGGTTCATCGAGAACCGGCCCGACCTGATCGGCAACGTCTCATGTATGAAGACGCCGGGCGAGGGCGAGCGTCGCCTGCTGGCGGTCGCATACCGCGAACGGCTCGAACGTGTGCTCAAGGTCCTGCTCGATGAGAATGAGTTCCTCTCACCGCACGGCGTTAGGGCGCTCTCGCGTTTCCACCTCGACCGGCCGTTTGAGATGCGGGTCAAAGGCGAAGTGCATCGGGTGGATTACGAACCGGGCGAATCGACCAGCGGGCTCTTTGGCGGCAACTCGAATTGGCGAGGGCCGATCTGGTTTCCGGTGAACTACCTGTTGATCGAATCTCTTCAACGATTTCACCACTACTACGGCGACGGCCTGCGGGTTGAGTGCCCGACGGGCTCGGGGCGGATGATGAACCTCTGGGAAGTCTCGCAGGAACTCTCGCGGCGGCTTTCACATATCTTCTTGAAGGATGCCACGGGCAAGCGGCCGGTTTTCGGCAACGACCGGAAGATGCAGGAGGACCCGAACTTCCGCGACCACGTGCTGTTCTATGAGTACTTTCACGGCGACAATGGCCGCGGCGTTGGGGCAAGCCACCAGACGGGGTGGACGGGACTGGTAGCAAAGCTCTTACAGCAAAGCGGCGAATGAGCGATAGACCGAAATCGAAATAAGGACAAAACGAACATGAAAGCAATAGCAGTTAAACCGGGCGTTCCGGATTCAGTTCATTTGGTAGAAATGCCAAAGCCATCGGTCGAAGACGTGCCGAATGGGCGAGGAGTTTTGGTGAAGGTGCTCCGCGTTGGGGTTGACGGTACGGACAAAGAGATCAACAACGCCGAGTATGGTGCGGCACCCGAAGGCGAAGACTTTCTCGTCATCGGACATGAAGGCTTTGGTGTGGTCGAGGCGGTCGGGCCGGCGGTCAGCGAACTCAAGCCCGGCGACTATGTCGTCGCGACGGTAAGACGGCCGGGCGGCAGCATCTATGACCTGATCGGCACGAACGACATGACGACCGACGATCAGTACTTTGAACGCGGCATCAATCTGCGGCACGGGTTTCTTTCGGAATACTACGTAGAAGATGCCGAGTTTGTGGTGAAGATCCCGCGGGGTTTGAAGAACGTCGGCGTTCTGCTCGAACCGATGACCGTAGTGCAGAAGGGCATCACACAGGCCTATGAGATACAGCGGCGGCTTCGCGTTTGGCGGCCGCGGCGTGCAGCCGTGCTCGGAGCGGGGACCATCGGGCTGCTGGCAACGCTCGTGCTCCGGCTGAAAGGGATCGAAGTGGTCACGTTCGGACACTCGCCCCGGCCGTATCTGAACTCGGACCTCATCGAGGAACTTGGAGCTCGGTACGTTTCGACCGAGGACATCGCTGTTCAGGACTTCGCGGCTAAAAACGGTGCGTTTGACATCATCTTTGAAGCGACAGGGTTTTCGCCGATCGTCTTTGACGCGATGCAGGCGCTCGAAAAGAACGGCGTCCTGGTCCTTTCGAGTGTGACCGGCGGCGACCGAAAGGTTGAGGTGCCGGCGGACAAGATCAATCTCGACTTCGTTCTCGGCAACCGGGTGATGGTCGGGACGGTCAATGCGAACCGGGAATATTTTGAGAGCGGCGCGAAAAACATGGCCGCCGCCGTGCTCGAATACGGCGACTGGCTCGAACGCCTGCTAACACATCCGGTCGATGGACTAGAAAATTACAATCAGCTTTTCGACGCGCTCACCAACGGCAAGGGCGTAATAAAAGCCTACTGTGAGGTAGCAGCAGGATGATCGCGGGCATGCACGCGAAATAATGGAGCCACCCATCGGACTTGAACCGATGACCTTTCGATTACGAATCGAATGCTCTACCAACTGAGCTAGGGTGGCTTGATTGGGCGAGCGGGCTCGGGGTTGCCGTGGAGGCGAAGCGAGGCCGCTCGGGCGACATAAAAAGAGCAGATCGGGTGGTTAGCGCCGAACTTCCAAATATACTTTCGGCGGCGGCGGAGTGTCAAGGGTGAGTGGTGAGTGGTGAGTGGCGAGAGATGAAGACAACGTTCGGAAGTTGAGAAATCGGGGCAGGGAGACACGGGTACCCGGAGATCGACTTTTTAGAATTAGAAAAGGAGGTGAGGAGAGAAGGGAGGGAGAAAGGAAGAGAGGAGGAGAGGAGGAGAAGGTAAGAATTGCAAGTGAGAATTGGAAGTGGGGAGGGTGTGGGGACGCGGGGGAGGGAGAGAAGGGGAGACGAGTTGGCGGGGTGGTTGATTTGAGGGGCGGGTGGGTTTAATATTTGGAGCAAAGGGGTAAACGTACGTTTCACAAAAGATGAATACGGAATTTGTAGAGCGGCTTCGCAAGCTTTTTGGGCATGCATCGATGGCGGAAATCGCGAGAAGAATTGACGTTCCGCACGCAACCATCCGCAATTATTTTCAGGGCCGGCTGCCGGCTCCGGAGGTGCTGATCAAGCTTGCTCGTGAAACGGGCGTTTCGCTTAATTGGCTGCTGACGGGTGAGGGCAAGATGTTTGCCGAGGGCGAGCGGCCGCTTGAGCTCGGGGCGTTGATGGAGGAACGCATCACGCAGATCGTCGATGAGCGGCTTTCGCAGCGAATGGCTCCGGAGGTTCAGCAGCTCGGCGAGATCGACCTAAAGCCCGATTTTGATGTGATCGCCGCCGTCCGCCAGACGGGCGAGCCGCAGGCTGTGATGCGTGCCTGGTATGAGCACGAGGGCCGCGAGTATCCGGAGGATTTCGGCGTCGTCTTTTTCCAGGGTTGGGAAAGTTTTACGCCCGAGGAAAGGGTCGATGCGGTTCGCGATGCCAAAAAGGTGCTTGACCGAGCGCTCCGCGCACAAGGCGACAAGAGCGATTAACTCTTGACCTGGTTTGCGAGGATGAGATATAGTTGCATCTGCAAAACACGGACCCGAACTCTCACACCTCATGCGCTTCTTCCGCGAAAAGATCGAATCTCTAGTCAGAGGCTGGAACCGGCGGCCGCTGACCGAGGCCGATTTTCATCGGCTCTGCCGCCGCCATCGGATCACGGTCGATGAGATGCCGCTTCGCGTCAGCGGCTTCTATTATTGTGTGATGGGCCGACATTTTATCGCGATCGACAGCAAACTCCCGCCGTCGCGAAAGCTTTTCGTGATGTTCCACGAATTTGCCCACTACCTGATGCACGCGCCAAACACCAACGAGACGGCCAGCTATCACGGAGTCGGCAAACCCACCCGCAAGGAAGAAGAGGCGGACCTCTTTGCGCTCGTAGCCATTTTGCCGCTTGCCGTGCTGCGGCGGAGTTCGGCGGCGAGCCTGGTAGAGGACGGCTTTGAACGCGATATGGTCGAAAAGCGTTTCGCGATATTTGAGAAGCACGGGATCTAGGTATATAGTCTCGACCAACGAACTCACGGGCAGGAATCCATCTCGAATATATATAAGGAGATAATGTCAGATGGCGATCAATGAAGCCGTTGGACTCCCGTTCTCTGCCGCACAGAAGAAACGCAATTTCGAAAGAAAGGCCGTCCTGCTTGTGCTCGGGCTTTTGGTGCTGGCTACGCTTGCGGGTTTCGGCCCGACCTACTACTTCAAATTGCAGACTGCCCTCTCCGAATATCGCTTGATCACAAGCATTCACGCCGCTCTGATGGTCGCGTGGATCGCCGTCTTTGCACTGCAGATCTATCTTGTTCGCCGCAAATTGGTCGCTGTTCACATGAAGCTCGGGATGGCCGCGATCGCTCTCGCGGTGTTGCTTGTCGTTGTCGGGTATCTTACGGCGGTCTCGGCGGCGAAGTTTGGTACGGCTGCGGCTCCGGCAGAGATATCGCCGCTCTCTTTTTTGATCGTTCCGTTTGGCGATATCGTTTTGTTTGCGATCTTCTTCGCGGCAGCGGTCTATTACCGGAAGCAGCCAACAATCCACAAGCGGATGATGCTGCTTACGGCGTTTAACTTTATGCCGGCAGCCGTTGCCCGCGTGCCGATCGCATCACTTCAATCTCTTGGGCCGGTTTGGTTTTTCGGCTTCCCGGACCTGATGCTCATCATCCTTCTTGTCTTTGACACATGGCGAAACCGCAGGCTCGAACCGGCTTTTGCACTCGGGGCTTTGCTGCTAATAGCGTCGCATCCGATCCGATTGGCGATGATGGAAAGCGAGACGTGGCTGGCCGCCGCTCGCTGGATGACCGGCGGATAGCTTGGTCAGGCCTTTGGGTGCGAGCGGTCGTAAACCTCGATCATTTTTTCCATCGAGACCTGTGTGTAGATCTGCGTCGAGAGAGCCGCGAGTGGCCGAGGAGTTCCTGAATGTCGCGAAGATCGGCGCCGGAATCGAGAAGGTGCGTGGCAAATGAATGGCGGAGGCTGTGCGGCGAAATATTGTGAATATTCGCACATTGCTTGATGTATTTATCGAGCATGCGGCCGACCGAACGGGTCGTTATCCGCCCGCCGCGGCGATGGAGAAAAACGGCCTCGAGGTCGCGTTCGGGCTCGGGACATTCAAGCAGAAAAACGGGCCGTGTCTTTTCGAGATAGTGCAGCAGTGCCTGAAGAGCGTGTTCGTGAAACGGCACGATGCGTTCCTTCCGCCGCTTTCCTAAAACGCGGACAAGCCGTTCGCGGAAATCGATATCAGACAAATTTATGCCGACGAGTTCGCTGACGCGGATGCCGGTCGCGTAGAGAAACTCGAGTATTGCACGGTCGCGGCGGCCGAGGTCGGTGCCGGTATCGGGCGTTTCGATGAGGCGGACAGCGTCTTCGATGGAAAGGTGCGACGGCAGCTTGCGCTCGACCCGCGGCGTTGCGACGAGCTTTGCCGGGTTTGCCTCGAGCTTGCCCTCGCGGATCAGGAATTGGAAAAACGTGCGGAGGCTGGCGAGCTTGCGCGCCCGCGTTGTCTTTTTCGCACCGGCCGCATCGAGCCTTGCCATCCATTCGCGGATGGTCAGGCGGTCGATCTGCTCGATCGGGAGATCTTCGCGCCCTTCGATCGCGACGAGGTGGTCGCGAAATTGCTCAAGGTCCGAGGCGTAGTTCCGCAGCGTGTGCGGGCTCATGCCTCGTTCGTATTTGAGGTGCTGGAGAAATTGTTCGTAGGCGACGTTGAGCACAAAAAAGCTTACCTTTGCTTGGGGACATAATACCCCTTCCGGGCGCGGACGGTCACATCGGGGCGGGCCTTTACGGTGACCTCGATCGACCGATATTCGCCGGGCGTGGCACGAAGCTCTTCGGGGTAATAGCTGAGCACGTATTGCTCGGCAAGTTCGATCGAGATGCGGCGGAAAGCGTCGTCGAGCTCGCGTTCGTCGATCGGCGTATAAACGGCCCCGCCCGTTTGTGCGGCAAAGGATTGCATACGGCGTTCGGCGGCAAGGGCACGGACGTTGGCATTGCCGCGACGCGAACCGGTGCGAATGTAGTTCTCAAATTCGGTGGTGTGGACGACGAATATCTGGCAATCGAGCGATTGGGCAAGCCTTAAGGCCTGTTCAAATGTGGTGTCGGTTTTCGTATCGTCGCCATCGGAGACGAGGACGATAACGCGGCGGCCGCTTATATCGCCGAGATAGCGGGCGGCCATCTCGATAGTATCGAGAAGCGCGGTCGCACCCTCGGGCGGCGGCAGGCGGCGAATGGCGTCGATCAGAACTCGCGGGTCCGCAGTAAAGGGCTGCTCGAGCCGGCCGATGGTCGAGATGGAAAAGAGTGCGGCAAGGTCGCGGTCGGGGCGGATGACGCGTTCGAAAAAGCGGACCGAAGCCTGGACCTCGAATTCGCGGGCCTTCAGCACGCTGCCCGAATTATCAAAAAGCAATGCGACGCGCACTGGCGTTTCGGCCCGGGTCAGCTCGGCAAGCTCGACGCGTTCGCCGTTGATCTTTACCTCAAAGTCGCTGAGCTGGAGGTTGCGTATCGCACGGCCTTCGCTATCGACGACCGAGACCGGGATCGGGATCAGCGTTGAATCGACGCGGATCACCTCTTCGTTATCGGAAGGTGTCGGTGTCGGGGTCGGCGTTGCGGTGACGATGCGGTCGCGGGGCGGCGTGCTTGCCGGGGTGATTCGCGGCGTAGAGCGAGGCGTCGGGGTCGGCTCGGGTTTATTGCGCCCGGATTGCGCCGCGGCGAGGCCGCGAGGACTATTAAGAAAATGACCGTAAGCGCAACACGAGCATGGGCCAATATGGTTTGATTGCCGAAAGCCGGAAATCTTTGCCTAGACGAAAATAAGTTTACCGCCCGCAAAGACAAGCACCAACGCGAGCAAGCGGCGAAGCACGATCGAATCGAACCGGCGGGCACCGAGTGTCGAACCGATGATGCCGCCGCCGACGGCCGCCGCGATCCAAAAATAGACCTCCGCGGGAAGCTGCGGCATCTTGGGCCAGGCACCGGCGAGTCCGGCGGCCGAATTAACAAAGATGAAGAGTGCGGAGACTCCGGCGGCCTTTTTCGCACCCGCCCAATGGAGAAGGAGAAGCAGCGGCGTCAGGAAAATGCCGCCGCCGACGCCTACCAAGCCCGAAAGAAGCCCGAGCACGGCGCCGATGATAAGGGCAAGCCAAACGGGCGGTTCTTTCGTTTCCTCGTCTCCGTCAAAGCCAGGCGAGGCGGATGGCCGCGAGGACGAGCACGACGCCGAGGACGATCTTATAGATATTGGTCGGTAGCTGGATCGTGCCGCCGAGATAGGCCATCAGGATCGAGGCAATTGCGAACGGAATGAACAGCCGCCACGAAAATGCCCAGCCCGATAATATTGAACCGTCGCGATCGAGGCGACGAAAAGGTTGAGCGTCAAGGCCGTCGGCCGCGTCACCTCCGGCGCAACCGCAAGCAACGCCATCACCGCCAAATACCCCGAAACCTGGCCCGCCATGCCCGACCGAGGAATAGAGCATCGCGACAAGGAAAACGGCGAGGATAATCAAGAAAGAGAATTCCATTTCAGTCGGGAACGCGAGCCTGCGAAAACTACCACGCCATAAACGGCGTGGCTATGCGAAAACCGCTGGCGTAACTAGGACTGGTGCTTCGCACTCAGGCGGGCAGAGATGCCCGCGTTCCCGTTCGGGCGGAGCCGGGTGGTCAGCCATTCATCCCAATCCTTAGGGCCCGTTCGACCTGGATCATGTGGCGTTCGCGTTTCTTCCGGTATTTTTTTCGCAGCTCGGGCGGGAGCGGTTCGAGCAGGCCGAAGGTGATATTGACGGGCTGGAAATTTTTGGTTTCGACGTTCGACACGTAACGGCAGAGTGCGCCGATGGCGGAGGTTTGCGGAGCCGTGATCATTTCCTCGCCGTTCAAAACGCGGACGGCATTTATGCCCGCGAGCCAGCCGGTCGCGACCGATTCGACATATCCCTCGACCCCGTGATCTGCCCGGCGAAAAAGAGTCGCGGGTCGGCTTTAGTCGCCAGCGTTTCGTTGAGGATCTTGGGGCTGTTGATGAATGTGTTGCGGTGGATCTGGCCATACTGCAAGAACTCCGCGTTCTCCAAACCCGGTATGAGGCGAAGCACGCGGGCCTGTTCGCCATAGCGAAGATGGTTCTGAAATCCGACCATTCCGAAAGCATCGGCCATCAGATTTTCTTGCCGAAGCTGGACGCAGGCGTAGGGCTCCTCGCCGGTCTTCGGGTGCCGCAAACCCTTCGGCTTCATCGGGCCGAAACGAAGCGTTTCGGGGCCGCGGCGGGCTATCTCCTCGATCGGCAGGCAGCTTTCGAACCAATGCGTCTCTTCAAATCGCTTGAGCGGCACCGAGTTTGCGGCGAGCAACTCTGAGATGAAAGCTCGTAACGCTCCCGGTCCATCGGGCAATTGATGTAATCAGCCGCCTTTGTCGTACCGAGCCGCCTTCCACGCGATGGACATATCGATCGAATCCGCCGCGATGATCGGGGCGATCGCGTCGTAAAAATAGAGCTGGTCATCGCCGGTGAATTTCATGATCTCGGCGGTCAGCGCGTCTGATGTCAGCGGGCCGGTCGCGATGATCGTGGGAGCTCGATTTGGAGCGCGGACACTCTTGTCCGCATCGCCGGTTCCTCCGGCGAGATCGCCCTCATCTATTGACGATTCGTCGCTTTCAGCACTCGTTCGCGTCGAAGCGACGCTCATGCGGACAGGAGTGTCGCGCTCCCCGAGATCGACTTCACCTCTTTGCGGATGACTTCGATGTTTGGATGGGCCTCGATGCGTTCGGTGATGTACTCGGCAAACTTGATGCGATCGACCGACAGGGCCGCACCGGCCGGGACGCGGGTCACCGCCGCCGCTTCCATAACAAGCGAACCGCCGCGGCGAAGCTCTTCTTTCAAAAGGTAAGGCGCCGAGCCCGGCTCGTCCGTCTTCAGCGAATTTGAGCAGACGATCTCCGCCAGCTTGTCCGTCCTGTGCGCCGGTGTTTGCTGAACCGGCCGCATCTCATAAAGCCGCACCTTCGCCCCACGCTCCGCCGCCTGCCAAGCCGCCTCAACGCCCGCAAGCCCACCGCCGATCACATTTTATTACTTTTTCACTCGTACAATTATAGAACGAAAGGTCCAAATAGCTTTGGGCATATGCCCCTCGTCCTTTTCAATCTCGCGCAATTGAGATTATGCTAAAATTCGTCCGTAAGGCCATATGCATAAAAGCGAGATAGCCGCTATCAAAGATCAAGTCAGGTCGCTTCCGGCAGAAGCAGCGGGTGGAATTGATCAAGTACCTGGCGGACTCATTAACCGCAGAGGGACAGGAATCGGTTCCGCTCAAGTTTGGCAAATATTCTGATACAGGCCTAAGAATGGCGACCGAAAGCGACTTCCGCATTGCCGAATGGCACCCAAACGATCGTGAGCTAAATGGCAATTAGGTAAATCCTTGACACTCATGCTCTGATCTGGCACCTGGAAGGCAACGGACTGCTCGGGGCTGAAGCCAAACGGATAATCGGCGAACCGAGTAGCGACCTGGTGTTACCGGTGATTGCTTTCGCAGAGGCGATGTTCATCGTCGAAAAGGGCCGATCTGCGATCCCGAGTGTGCAGGATCTGCTGGCTGATGTTACCAGTGACAAGCGAATCGATATTTATCCACTCACGGCGGGGATCTTGGAAGAAAGCTCGTCCCTTACGGTGATTCCGGAGATCCACGACCGCCTCATTGTAGCCACGGGTGTCTATCTTCAAAACCTCGGTGAGGTCGTTGAGGTCATCACTAAAGATAACGAGATCACCGCATCATCAATCCTTCCGGTCTGTTGGTCTTGAACAACCTAGGCAATTCGCCTCAACCCCACCGCCGATCACGTTAATCATTTGTTCTCTTTCGAACCCGTAAGGCCACGGTCACTGCCTGAAAGATCACTAACGCGATCCATGACCCGAGGCTAATATACATCCATGGCAAGAACCTAGTGTCGATACTTGCCAAAGCATCTTCCGTACTGAATGAAAAGGTCATTTGAGCAAAAAGTTTCCAGACGCTAAAGCTCGTAAACGCGATCACGAAGGACGATAGTATCTGCGATAGCCAAAACAATCGACTTTCGGATAACGTTATTATCGCCCAGATCCGGACCAAAAACACACCAAAGTAAATTGTTGTGCGATGTAATCGAATCGGCTATGGAATACCCGAAACGAACTGCCCTCAACCCACCCAAGTTCATAACCAAAGTAGGCCCCTGCAAGTGCCGCCGAAGACACCATCAGCACGACCAATAACGCAAGGCGAAATTTTCTCAAACGCTCCATTGTTTCAGCTCGTCATTCAGCAGTTCGAGCGGCAGGCATTAGTTAGGATCGCCCAACACTGCCGCAATACTGGTCGAACTCCAAAGACTCTCGAAATGAGAGATCCATCCTAAAACCGTTCAATCACGTTCGACTCATCAGCGAGTAACATCATCAGCCTCGGGTTAATGAAGAGTTTTTCCTTTAGTTTATTATTCTCGACAAGCACGCCGATCTCAGTTAGCTGCTTCAAGTAAACTGACGCGGTTTGTCGTTTAGCGATGCCTTTATCTACAACATTTCCGATGCGACAGTAAGGCAGTTCGAAGATCAGGCTTACCAATTCGTAACTATATACTCTGGGCAATTTTTCTTTTTGCGTATTCGGCAGTCACCTCGGCAAGCGAGCGGATCGCCCGCGATCTTGTTGTCGTCCACCGCGATGTATCTTCGACCGCATCGAGCATAAATTCGACCCATGCTTCCCACGCCTCGTCGCGGGTCACGGACAATAGGAGCCGATTATAATCTGCCCTTCGTTCCAGAATGTATCGGCTCAGGTAGAGCACCGGAATGCTCAGCAACTGTTGCTCGATCAGAAAAAGGCTGTTGATGATCCGGCCTGTCCGTCCGTTTCCGTCTGTAAATGGGTGAATCGCTTCGAACTGATAATGGGCGACCGCGAGCCGAATCAGTGGGTCGATCTCAGTTTCATTGTGGAGAAACCGCTCCCAGTTTGAGAGCAGTTCACGCAGTACATCCTCACCCACCGGCGGTGTGTAAATGATTTCGCCGGTTGTCTGGTTTGCCAAGGCAGTTCCGGGTACGCGGCGAACCCGCATTTCCCACCTTTGATCTTTGAACATATTTCCTCAGCCGTTCGTGTGCTAAGCGGATATTTGGCGAGTGCCTGAGATCCCTGAAACAGTGCGGTGCTGTATCGCAGGGCTTCTTTGGTCGCGGGGTCGGCGTTCGATTCGCTATTCAAGTGCTCAAAAAGCTTATCGGTCGTGGTGACGATGTTCTCTATCTCCGAACTGGCCTTTGCTTCAAGTAGCGGCAGCGTATTGATCAGTATCGAGGGATTGGGGATCAATTCGGCCGCTTGTTTGAGTTCGGCAAGTGCGGCACGGGCCTCAATGCACTTCCGGAGGATATTCTTTGACTCGATATCTGCTTCCGGCGGCAGTCTAGGCAGGTCCTGGTACGGTGTTTTTGGATCCCAGTTCGGCATATGTTTACGTTTCGCGTTTTTATCGACACATCATCGCGATATGTTTACGGAATCAACATATCTCAATTATATGTCGACGTTTTGCGTTTTTATCGACACATCGAGAGGATATGTCGATGACATCGACATGTCAAGAAAATATGTCGATGTTTTGCGATTTTATCGACACATCGCGGTAGGAAGTGCGGTTTTTGGGGGATTTTGGCGGGGCGTTCGGCGGGAATCGGCTGAAACTATCTTATTATTTCTGCGTAATGCAATTCAGCTTTATCTGACCAAAATCACAATACGTTCAGTTTGTAGGAGAACACGATGCACGTTTCCGAGCCCCTTCGACGCATTTTTGCCATATTTATCATAGCGCTGATGGCGATGCCGTTGCCGGCATTTGCCCAGGACGAAAAGAAAGAAGAGCCCAAGACCGAAGAGAAAAAAGACGAAAAGAAAAGGAAGACCCGCTACCTTTGAAGCCCGCCCGGACGGTCAAGTTTACGACCAACGAAGGCACGTGGATGTCGCTCGACGTCTCGCCCGATGGCCGGACGATCGTCTTCGATATGCTCGGCGATATTTACACAATGCCGATCGAGGGCGGAACTGCGACCAAAGATCCACGGGGCGATGTCGTTCGAAAGCCAGCCGAAGTTTTCGCCTGATGGCAAGATGATCGCGTTCCTCACCGACCGTAGCGGCTCGGAAAACCTTTGGGTGATGAAAGCCGATGGCAGCGACCCGAAAGAGGTGACGAAAGGCCCGCGGGCGATGTACGTTTCGCCCTCGTGGAGCGAAGATGGAAATTACATCGTCGTTTCGCGTTCGGATCAGGCGATCGGCGCGTTTCATCCATTTATGTATCACAAGGATGGCGGCTCGGGCGTAAGCGTCGGCCCGCCTCCGCCGCCGCTGCCGGCCCCGGGACAGCAAGGCCCGCCGCCGCAGCCGCCGCAGAACCGGATGGGCGCCGTTTTCTCGCCCGACGGGAAATTCATTTACTACGCACAGCGGACCGGCCCGTTCAATTACAACGCGAGCTTCCCGATCTGGCAGATCTTCCGCTTTGACCGCGATACCGGTGAGGTTGCGCGGATGACCAACGCCCAGGGCTCGGCGATGCGGCCGGTGCTCTCGCCCGACGGCCGTTACCTTGTTTACGCAACTCGGTTCGAAACACGTACCGCGCTTCGCGTCCGCGATCTTGAGACCGGCCAGGAACGCTGGCTGATCGATAACGTCACCCGCGACGATCAGGAATCGCGTGCGACGCGCGACACCTATCCGGGCTATGACTTCATGCCCGATGGCCGCTCGCTGATCGTTCCGGTCAACGGCAAGGTCGCCCGAGTTGATTTCGCTACCGGAAAAGCGACCGATGTCCCTTTCACCGTTAATGTAGATATCGAGATCGGCCCGCGTGTGCATTTTCAGTACAAGGTCGATGAAAGCCCGACCGTCGAGGCTCGACTGATCCGCTATCCGGCTCTCTCGCCGGACGGAAAGCGGGTCGCCTTTACGGCATTCAGCAAGCTTTACGTGATGGACCTGCCTTCGGGCACGCCTCGCCGGGTTACGACCGCGACGGACGGCGAATTTATGCCCGCTTGGTCTCCGGACGGCCGTTCATTGGCTTACGTTACGTGGTCGCGGCAGGGCGGGCAGATAATGTCCGTCTCGCCCGATGGCGGCACACCGCGGCAATTGACCAACAAGGCCGCGTTCTATTCCTACCCGGCATATTCGCCCGATGGCAGCAAGATCGTCTTCATCACCGGAGCGGTCGACGACCACCTCTTTGCCGACATCCGCGAGGGCCACGAATTTATGTCGCCGGAAGAAGCGGCCCTTCACGGCCACCACGGCGAACGCGAGGTGACGGGCGTCAGCGGCTCGACCGGGACAGACCTGAAATATATCCCGGCCGCGGGCGGTGCGGCGGTCCATATCGCACCGACTCAGGGCGGGCGATTCCCGCATTTTTCTGATGACCCCGAGCGTGTCTACGTGACAACCGGAATGGGCCTCGCCTCGATCCGGCTCGATGGGCAGGATCGCCAGGTGCATATGCGGATCACCGGTAAGGGAACTCCGCCGCAGCAGCCCTCGGCAAGCGCGATGCGCATCTCGCCGAACCGCAGCCAAGTTTTTGTCGAGTTGCAGGGCCGCCATTATATCGTCACAATTCCGCGTCGCGGGCGCGACACGATCACGGTAAACCTCGGCGGGCCGGTGGCAAGTGTGCCTTTCAAAAAGATGTCCACGCTCGGCGGCGACTACATCGACTGGGCACGGGATGGAAAGACGGTGACGTGGTCGTGGGGAACAAACTTCTATCGCCAGGGCATCGATGCGGAAAAACCCGAAACTACCGCCCTAAAGATCACCGCCGCTCGGCCGAAGGCTTCTGGAACGGTAGTGCTCTCCGGTGCCCGCATCATAACGATGAAGGGCAATGAGGTGATCGAGCGCGGCGACATCGTCGTCACGAACAACCGCATCGCCGCCGTCGGGCCGAAAGGCCGTGTGCAGATACCCGCCGGTGCTCGGACGATAGACGTAACGGGCAAGACCATTATCCCGGGCTTCGTCGATGTCCACGCCCATATGTGGCCGCCGCGTGACCTCCATCAGGATCAGGTCTGGCAATATCTCGCCAACCTCGCCTATGGCGTTACGACGACCCGCGACCCGCAAAGCTCAACGACGGACGTTTATGCCTACGCGGACCTCGTCGAAAGCGGCGAGATACTCGGGCCGCGTGTTTATACGACCGGGCCGGGTGTTTTCTCAAGCGTCGGGATAGACAGCAAAGAGGCCGCCGATCTTTACATCAAGCGGTACCGCGATGCCTATCAGACCGATACGCTGAAGCAATATGTGGTCGGCGACCGGAACGTCCGGCAGTGGGTTGCGATGGCCTGCTACGACAACAAGATCTCGCCGACCACCGAGGGTGCGCTCGACATGAAGCTCAACCTCTCGCAAATGATAGACGGCTATTCGGGCCACGAGCATTCGCTCCCGCTGCAGCCGGTGTATAAGGATGTGATCGAGTTCGTGGCGCAGACGCAGACGTTCTACACGCCGACGATCCTCGTCGCTTACGGCGGCCCCTGGGCGGAGAATTATTTCTTCCAGAACACGGAAGTGCTCGGCAATAAGCGGCTGGCGCGCTACATCCCGCGGGAGCTTTTGAACGGAATGCTCCGCCGCCGCGGGCAGTGGTTCCGGCCGGAGGAGTACAGCTTCAAGCAGATCGCGGCTGATGCGAATTCGGTCGTGAAGGCCGGCGGGCGTGCCGGCATCGGCGGCCACGGCCAGCTTCAGGGGCTCGGCGTCCATTGGGAGATCTGGGCGATGCAGTCGGGCGGAATGTCCACGATGGACACGCTCCGCGTGGCGACGATCTTTGGCGCGGAGGCCATCGGGCTCGAGCGCGACCTCGGTTCGCTTGAATCGGGCAAGATCGCCGACCTGATCGTGATGGACAAGAACCCGCTGGCCGATATCCGCAACACCGATTCGATCAGCCACGTAATGAAGGGCGGCGAGCTTTACGAGGCCGAAACGCTCAACCAGATCTGGCCGGCACAGAAGCCGCTTCCGCCGCAGTACTGGTGGAACACCGAGCCGAAGGAATAGGCCACCAGCGAATCCGTCGAGAGACTGTCTGAAGCTCTTCCTTCTGTGTCTTTCGTCTGTGTGTTCTGTGGTCTCGCCGATAATGAACAGGGCGGAACCACAGAATGCAC
Organism: Acidobacteriota bacterium; assembly: GCA_016716435.1. Lineage (NCBI taxonomy): Bacteria > Pseudomonadati > Acidobacteriota > Acidobacteriota bacterium. The sequence goes on from JADJWI010000003.1 coordinate 779,817, forward strand.
AGATAAGAATCCGAAACACACAGATAAGATCGCGAGTTTCACGCAGCCTCACGTCGTTAAACTCGCGATCCTCTTGTGAAACAAAAACATTGACACCGGAGAGGCCGATGTTACATCATTGAGTTTGGCGGAATGTTCACGCCAACCGTTATTCCCGCACTAAGGCCCTGTTTTCAAGCATTTTGCAGTTGGCCGTCTCCCTGTTCCACCTATCTCTAAGCAAAGGAATAGTCCCTTAACAAATGGAGCTTCAGAATAACGGCACTGGTTCTGTGTCCGAAAACGTCATCGCGGCCGAGCCAGCGGTCATCGCGGCAGCCTCACCTTCAATGCTGAACGTCAGCGTTACGCAATCCGAAACGCTTGGCGACAGCATCTTCAATTCCATCCGCGACGCGATACTCGTCCTCAACCGCGACGGCACAATCGAGCGCGTCAATCCGGCGACGCTTTCGCAGACCGGATACGCCGAACACGAACTCGTCGGAAGCCCGGTCAGCATTCTCTCCGGCGGGCGGAAGTACTTTGCAAAGATCTTTGACCGGGCGCTCGCCCGCGACATTTTGGCCGAGCGGATAGAGACGCACTGCGTCCGCAAGGACGGCACCCGCTTTGCGGTTTCGCTTTCGGCGGCACGCGTATTCGACCCGCAGACAGGAAGCGACCGCATCGTCTGCGTAGCACGCGACATCGCCAAGCGAAAGCGGCTCGAGGCCGAGTCGCGCGCCATCTCGCGCATCATACACGGAGTTACGACCACCGCAAACCTCGAGGAATTTCTTAAGCTCGTACACTCCTCGATCAAGCGGATCGTTTACGCGGAGAACTTCTTTGTCGCTCTCATCGACCCCGAGACTGACATGCTAACGATGCAGTTCTGGGTCGATAAATACGACCCGATGCCTGCACCGCTCAAGATCGGCCGGAGCCTTTCGGCATACGTTTTCCGCCGCGGCGAATCGATGCTGCTCACGTCCGATGACGTCAAGCAACTGATCGAGGCCGGCGAGGTCGAATCGGTCGGGACGGATTCGCCGATCTGGCTCGGTGTTCCGCTGATCACACTTTCGGGGCCGATCGGTGTGCTTGTTGTTCAGGACTACGAAAACTCCGACACTTATTCCGAACGCGACATGGAACTGCTGACCTCGGTCGCCGATCAGATCGCGATCGCCATCGAGCGCAAGCGGAATGAAGAGGCCCTCAGGCAAAGCAACGAGCGGTTTCAGCTCGTAACGCGGGCGACGAGCGACGCCGTTTGGGACTGGAACCTCGAGACCGACGCCATCTGGTGGAATGAGGGCTTTGGCAAGCTTTTCGGCTACCCTCCCGAGGAGGTTGGCGCGACTGTCGATGCCTGGCAGGAGCGGCTTCACCCCGACGACGGAGAGCGGGTGACCGAAGACATCCACCGCCACATCGAAGACGGCAAAACGAACTGGGCGAGCGAGTACCGCTTCCGCCGCCGCGACGGAAGCTATGCTAACGTCATCGACCGCGGCTACGTTGTCTATAACGAAGGGCGGCCCGTCCGGATGCTCGGCTCGATGATGGACGTAACCGACCGCAAGCTGCTCGAAGATCAGCTGACGCATCAGGCGCTCCACGATCCGCTGACCAAGATCGCGAACCGCGCGCTCTTTCGCGACCGCGTTGACCACGCGCTCAAGCGGCTCTCGCGCAATTCGATCTCGCTGGCGGTGCTCTTTCTTGACCTCGACAATTTCAAGTCGATCAACGACACAATGGGCCATGCGGCGGGCGACCGATTGCTGGTAGCCGTCGCCGAGCGCCTGCAGGATTGCCTTCGCTCGACCGATACGGCCGCCCGGCTCGGCGGCGACGAATTTGCCATCCTGATCGAATCTGTTCACCGAACGGATGAGGCAGTAATGATCGCCGAGCGCATCCTTGAGGTCTTCAAGCAGCCCTTTGACATCGGCGGAAAGGAGATCTACGTCGGCACGAGCATCGGCATCGCGACGGCCTCGGACGAGGAAACGAACGCGGAAGCGATGCTCCGCAACGCCGACCTCGCGATGTACCTCGCCAAGAGCGACGGCAAAGGCCGCTATGTGATATTTGAGCCGAAGATGCACGAGGCCCTGGTCGAGCGGGTCGAGCTCGAAGCCGATCTTCGCCGCGGCATTGAGGAAAACGAATTCATCATCCACTATCAGCCGATCTTCGATCTCGGCTCCTCGCGGGTAACCGGCATGGAAGCTCTCGTCCGCTGGCAACATCCGCGGCTTGGGCTTGTGCCGCCGATGAAGTTCATCCCGCTTGCCGAGGAGACCGGGCTGATCGTCCCGCTCGGCGAATGGGTGATCGTCGAAGCGTGCAAACAGATACAGAAATGGCGAATGGAATTTCCGGCTATGGAAGATCTTTCCGTTACGGTAAATATCTCGATCCGCCAGTTCCATCAGCGCGACCTTGTCCACACGGTTCGCCGAGCTCTCGGCGAGAGCGGCTTGAGGCCCGCATCGCTGATACTCGAAATAACCGAAAGCTTTATGATGGAAGACGCCGAAACGACCATCGAAAAGCTCCAGCAGCTCAAGGAACTCGGCGTTCGCCTGGCGATCGACGACTTCGGCACCGGCTATTCCTCGCTCAGCTATCTGCAGCGTTTCCCGGTCGATATCCTGAAGATAGACAAGTCGTTCATCGATAAGCTCGGCGTAGGCTCCGAGGGCAATGCGGTCGCGAGGGCGATAATCATGATGGGCGATTCGCTCAACCTACGCACCATCGCCGAAGGCATCGAACATGGTCACCAGATCACGGAGCTAAAAGGACTCGGCTGCGAATCCGGCCAAGGCTTCCACTTCGCCCGCCCATTGCCGAGCGACGCCGTCAAAAAATTCCTCGAAGCCGAATCGGAATTCTACAATTGACCGAGCGACAGGCCGGTCCTCAACGAGACCGCGGACCGGGCCTGGAAAACCCGAGCCATCCTAACGCAATTCTCGAAAATCTTCGAAGTGACGATGCCGCTCTCGGGCGGGTCTATCTCGGTCAGCGCCGAGGCACGGCCGGCTTTGATAAGCCACGCAGAAGCGGCGGCCTTGTTGATGTTGTAGGTCGGTGTCCACTCTTCGTCCTCGGGAGCAAGCCCGTCGCTGTCGGCAATGGCGGCCTCGGCCAGCAGGTCGTCGATCTCGGTTTCTGTCAAAGCGGGCTCGGTGTCCCAGGCGGCGAGCAGTTTTAGTTTCTCAGTCGGTGTCATAGTTTTTCTCCGTTCGAAAAAGGCGGGAAGCGCGCTTGTCGCACTTCCCGCCATAGTTCTTACTCCTTGTTCGCGATCAGCATTGCGAGGGCCGTTGGCCTTACGGTCTTTGCACCGTAAACATGGAGGCCCTTGACCGCATCACCGAACCGCGACTCCGGCTTGTAAGCCTGAAGGTCGAGGATCTGCTCAACGTAGCTCGTCGCGACCGAATGGCCGGCGATGATCTTGTACTGAGCACCGGCCGTGTTCGGGACGTTGTTTGACTTTAGAATGGTGAAGCCCGCCGCCTCGCCGACCTGCCCGTTTCCGAGGCTGCGGTCCGAGCGGAGCGTGCCGGCCGCGACGAAGCGGTCGTCCTTGAGCAGCATTCCGTGAAACCATGCCGGGACGATGACGAAACGGCTCTCGATCGGGGCGTTTGCCTCATCGAGGAGAACGCCGAGATCAACGAGGTATTCATACGCCGTCTCGGGCGTCGGAACCTCGGGCGTAACGAGGGTGCCGAGCGTGTTGCCGACCGGTACGGCTGCCTCCATCACACCCGCCAGGAACGAGTCGGCCGCATCGCGGAGCGACCAAGCCGAACGCCGCATCGCCTCCTCGAGCACGTTGGCATTCTGCTGTGCCCGGTCGATCGAATCGACGTAAAAGTTGAAATACTTCGCCTGATCGATCGAGAGCGTCTGCTCGGAATCGGTCAGCGTTTCGGGCGGATCGATGTCCGTGTTCTTTTCGTAATCGCCGATCGAGACATTGCCGATCGATGCGATCTTTACCGCCGAGCCCGCCTCGCGGATCTCGCCTTCATAGTCGCGATTTGCGACATTCGCCTGTCCGTAAACAAGCGTCTTTTCCAGTGCCGTGAGCAGCCGCGCCGCCCATACCGTTGGGATAAAATTCAAAGCCATTTTCTTTTCTCTTTTTGTCTAAGTTCATCTGGTGAGAGCCGAGCGGACCTCGGCCCAGTCGAGCCGGTTGATCTCGGCCGGCGACATCCGGGCGAGAGCCTCGGCGGTGAGTGGTTGAGCGGCCGGAGCCGAGGTTCCGCGGCCGGCGTCTATCGGCCCCGCGGGCGGAGCCTGTTCGAATTGCTCAGGAAAGTCGCGCCGGAGCCGGGCGATAAGATCGCCGAGATTCACCGGACGTCCCTCGTCGTCAAACTCGATCTCCGCCCGCACCGCGCCAAAGAGAAGCTCGGGCGAGCGTGCCCCGGCCTCTGAAAGCTCGGCGGCCATCGACTCGCGAGCCTCGCGGAGCCGTGCCGCCGTCCTCAATTCCTCATTCTCCTGCCGGAGCCTTTCGAGCTCGGCAGCCGATTCGTCTGTGTTGTGTGGTTCGTCGTTCATACAGCCCGGAGCTTAGCGAAAGCCGGGGCCGGCGGGAACGGGAATCCGCGAGCGGCGAAAGATATGGATGATCTGGATGAAATGGATGGTATGAATGGCCGCTAAAGGTCCGCGGCCCACCTCCAGAAGCTGTCCTCGTAAACGAGCCAGCCGATGCGGGTCGGGGAGTTGCCGGCAGTCTCAAAGGTTCCGTCCTCGCACATCTCTATAAGCGTCGTACGTGAGGGCGGCGGGATGACGATCCGGTGCTTGCGGATCAGCCGTTCGACCTCGCCGAGCCGCAGTTTTGGCCTGACGGTCGTATTTCGCAAATCGTGCGACTGTTTCATCGCGTTTTGTGCTTTACCTTCCATATCTTTCATATCATCCAGATCATCCATTTCGTTTTTCTTGTCCATTTCTTTCGTCCCTTACGCCTTACTATTCGCTTTATGGGCGTTCTGCCGTAGTCTGCATGTGGCCGGGCGATATGTAAGCGGCGATCAGAAATAACAAAAAGTACATCGTCCAATATCGTCCGTCCGTTCATACTATCAAACGAATGATTCATATGCAAGAGAAAATTTCACAGATGCAACACGTCGGTTTCAGCTCGGGTGATATCGCAACGGCCGCGGCGATCGTCCGCGTGTTTGAGACGGGTACGCCGCTTGGGAACTACAGCGAGGTTGCCGTGCTCAATGACGGAGCTGGAATTTCATACGGCATTTCGCAGTTCACGCACCGCTCGGGCTCGCTTGCCGAGGTCGTCTCTCGATACCTCGCGAGCGGTGCCGCGGCCGGGCGAGATGTTTTGGTCTCGCGGCTGCCTATGCTACGGGATCGCGCGGCAGCGGCGGTCGCCTCGCTCGCGGCGGACCGCGATCTTCGGCGGGCACTCGCCGCCGCGGGGCACACCCGCGAGATGCGCGAGGTGCAAGAGGCGGTCGCATTTGAGCGATATATGCTTCCGGCGGTTCGGGCCTGCGAGGGCTCGGGCTTTCGGCTGCCGCTCTCGCTGGCGGTCGTTTACGACTCGATGACGCACGGCTCATATAACAAGATCCGCGACCGCGTGCGGGTCTCGCCTGCAGGCACGGGCGACTTTGAAAAACGCTGGATCACGGCCTACGTCCGCGAACGCGATGCCTGGCTCGGGTCGATCCCGCGGCTGCGTTCGACGCGATACCGGACGCGCTTTTTCCGGAACCAGATCGCGACCGGGCGTTGGGGCCTCGAGCTTCCGATCAATGTCCACGGAGCGCTCATCACAAACGAAATTCTTGGCATCTCGCCGGAGCGATCCGGCAAGAACCGGGCGGCGGCCGGGCCGAAACAACCGCCTCAAACAAAACAAAACGAAGCACCCCAAACACCCACCACACAACCCGCCGAAACTCCTCAGGCCCGGCCGCCTGTTTCGGCAAATGAAGTGCTCGGCCGTGTCGAGCGGGGCTTTGACAGAGCGGCGGAAAACTATGACCGCGTTGAGCGGATCGGGCTCGGAACGGCGAACCGCACCGACCGGGCGAAGTCGCTCTGGGCAACGGTTGCCGGAACGATCTGGCAGACGGCGTGGGCGGCGGTCGGAGCCGTTGCCGGCGTGCCGCGTGAGGTCTGGTTTGTGGTCGCGGTGATCGCCGCGGTCTTAACGCTTGCTTATCTTTACCGCCAGATCGCGCTCGGGCGGTTGCGGGAACAAAAGGAGACGATATGAACGACCTAAAGAACATTTTGCTTGCATATTTTGCCGCGGCGACGTCGGTCTTTGCCGCCATCGAGACGCGGACGCTTGTCACCATCATCTCGGCGATCGTCCTGCCGATACTTTTCTTCGCCATCGGAAAGGCGATCGACGTCGGGCTGCAGATATATCTGCATGGGAGGAAGTCAGAAGCGAGAAATCAGAAGTCAGTAGGGGAAAGAGTGGCGAGTGAAGAGTGACGAGTAAAGAGTGAAGGATGACGAGAATGCAGGGTAAACGGCGATCAGTGACGCAATGAGAATGGCATGGATCGATCGCCCATTGACCCTGACGGCTCGTAACTTGTCACTTGTCACCCGTCACTTGACCCTTGTTCTTCATCGCCGACTGCTTAGGGCTTACAGCTAATCGCTATTAGCTCATTAACAAAAACACCAATGACAAAAACACACATCTACATCACGGCCGGGATTCTTGCTACGGCGCTTCTGGCGGCGGCGGTTTCTTCGGCGATCGGGAGCCGCCGGATATTGCGGCTTGAGCGGGCGGCGGACGCGGCAATTCAGAAAGCAAATGAACAGGCCCGGCGAGCCGCCGAACTTGAAAAGGAGACCTATGTTTACAAAGAAAAGATCACGCACCTTGAGGCTCGCCTTGGCGAGCTCGACCGCGTTGCGGAGCGGCAGACGGCCGAGCTTGAGAAGCTTTCTGCTGATACCGATTCTGCTCGCGGGGCTCTTCGCCGGCACCGCAGCGGGACAGGCCAACGCTGACGCGCTCCGCGAGGAGATTCGCCTTGCCGATCGGCTGATCGCGGCGCTTGAGAGCGAGAATGCCTCACTTCGCCTTCGGCTTGAAACCGAAAAGGCAGCGAACGAAACGCTCCGCGAGCTGAACGAAACGCGCCGTGCTGAAACGGCCGCTCTCCGCGAGGCACTCGCCGCAAAGAACGACGCACTCGTAGCAAGAGACGCCGCACTTGCCGCACAGGAAAAGCTGATCGGCGAACTCAAAAAACGCCGCGGGTCGCTCTGGAAGCGGCTTGGCGATATCGCCATCGGCGCTGCGCTCGGGGCCATTTTCAAATGAGAACTTCCACGTGGAGAAACCAGAAGACGAAAACTTCAGGCCCGAAAAGCGCCCGTTCGATGTGTGGCTGCGCGAGGCCGAGGGCCACTGGACCTGGGACTGGCCGCACCAGCTCCGCATCTACGAAAAGCTCCAAATGATGACCGAAGGAACAGCAAAACGCCTGATGATCTTTATGCCGCCGCGGCACTCGAAGTCTGAGACCGTGACGGTCCGCTATGCGGCCTGGCGGATGCTTCGCGAGCCCGGGATGCGGGTCATTCTCGGCTGCTATAACCAGCGGCTGGCGAATCGCTTTTCGCGAAAGATCCGGCGGCTGGTCGATACGCGAGTTGGGCTTTCGCCGGCTCGTAAGGCGGTAGATGAATGGGAAACAAAGGCCGGCGGCGGGCTTTGCGCGGTCGGCGTTGGGGCGGGAGTTACGGGCTACGGCGCGGAGCTGATCGTCATCGACGACCCCGTAAAGAATCGTGCCGAGGCCGAGAGCATCGCCTACCGCGAGCGGACGTGGGATTGGTTCAATGACGACATCTACACGCGGCTCGAGCCCGGTGCTTCGATCGTGCTGATCCAGACCCTCTGGCATGAGGACGACCTCGCGGGCCGGTTACTCGCCGAAGCGGCCGATGGCGGCGAAGAGTGGGAAGTGCTTTCGCTGCCCGCAATTGCCGAGGAAGACACGGCCGACTGGCGCGATGCGGGCGAGGCCCTTTGCCCCGAGCGCTACGACCGCGATGCCTTTGACCGCATCAAGAAAAAGATCGGGAGCTACGCCTTCGCATCGCTCTATCAGCAGCGGCCGGTGCCGCGGGACGGCGGGCTTTTCAAACGCGGCTGGTTCACCCAGGTCGTCGAGAAAGCTCCGGAAGGGCTTCGCTGGTGCCGGGCATATGACCTGGCGATCTCAACGAAGACCTCGGCCGACTACACGGCTTCGTTCCGATGTGCGGTCGATGGGGACGACAACGTTTACATCGCCGACGGCTTTCGCGGCCGCATCGATTATCCCGAGCAGCAGCGGTACGTCCTCGAGCGATTCAAGGAAGAGCCGCGGACGATCCACGTTTTTGAAGAGGCACTGCACGGGCGGGCGTTTGTCCAATCGCTCCGCCGCGAGGCGCTCCGCAAGGGCATCGCGCTCCGCTGCGAGCGCGTTGACCGCGACAAGTTCACGCGGGCGCTCGTTTGGGCGGCGCTTGCCGAGGCGGGCAAAGTCTTTCTCGTCCGTGGTGCCTGGATGGATGAATTCATTGAGGAGGCCGTCGCCTTTCCGGGCGGGAAGCACGACGACCAGATCGACGCCGTCTCGCTGGCGGTGCAGACGCTGACCTTTGCCAAGCGAGGCAAGTCACACGGATTTTGAGTTAAAGGCCGCGAAAGGCGGCCGGGAGAAAAGAATATGAATGAACACATTGAAGAAGCGATAAATGAATTTCGGCGGCGCGGCGGGCGATATGCCCGCACCGAGCGCTACTACCGCGGCGACCACGACCTCGCATTTGCGACCGAGAAGTTTGCCAATACCTTCGGCTCGCTCTTTCGCGAATTTGCGATGAACCTTTGCCCAGCGGTTACGGATGCCGTCCGCGATCGGCTCCGCGTTGCGGGCTTTGCGGGCGAAGCGGGAGAGCTTGCGGAGAGCATCTGGCGGCGGACGCGGATGCCGATCCGCTCGGGCGAAGTGCACCGCGAAGCGCTCGTCAATGGCGATGCCTATGTCATCGTTTGGCCGGACGAAGCCGGCCGGGCGGCTATCTATCCGCAGCGGGCGGCGAACTGCGCCGTGATCTATGACGAAGAGCATCCGGGCCGCGTGCTCAGGGCGGCAAAGCACTGGCGGACGGCCGATGGGCGAACGCGGCTTAACCTTTTTTACCCCGACCGCATCGAGCGATATATCACAGCGAAAGCCGGCGAGGCCGCTCTTCCGGAGGCCCGCGAGTTCGTGCCTTTTATGGAAGCGGGCGGGCGGATGGCGAACCCATTCGGGGCAGTGCCGGTCTTTCACTTTGCCAATAATGCGGACATCGGTGCACGCGGCCGCTCGGAGCTAGAGGCGGCGATACCGGTGCAGGACGGGCTCAATAAGGCAGTGCTCGATATGCTGGTCGCGATGGAATTTTCGGCCTATCGGCAGCGGTGGGCGGCGGGGATCGAGATCGAATACGACAACGAGGGGAACGCGGTCGCGCCGTTCAAGGCGGGCATCGATCACCTTTGGGTGACGGAGAACCCGAACGCTCGGTTCGGCGATTTTGAGACGGCGGGGCTTGATCAGTTCATCAAGGTAAAGGACAGCTTTCGCATCGATGTTGCGTCCGTCACGGGCACGCCGATGTATTACCTGATGCCGCACACCCGGGGCTTCCCGAGCGGCGATGCGCTCCGGCGGGCGGAGTCGCGGCTTGCGGCAAAGGTCCGCGACCGGCAAGCCGCATTCGGCCACACCTGGGCCGAAGCAATGGCCTTCGCCCTCCGCATCGAAGGCCGCGGGGCGGAGGTTGAAACGCGGTGGGAGCCGGTTGATGATCGGTGAATGGCTTTTAGGCGGCGGTGAGGAATTGGTAATCGGCGTCGGTGATGCCGGCGATGGCCTTGTTGATCTGTTCCCAGGTAAGCCACATCTCGGTGCCGCGGTGCATCGGCTCGGGGTCATTGATCAGGACACCGGTATCGGCGACGCCGAAGATGACGACGACGTGGCCGTGGCTATTGCCGCCCCAGTTTTTGCGGAGCCCGGTCCAGAGCGGGCCATGGGTTGGCAAGAACGAATTGAGTCCGGCGAGCGACATATCGACGCTCGAATGGGTCTTCATATTGAAGGCAGTAGCGAGGATGCCGTTTTGCCCGCCCCACCAGTCGCGGTTGCGCTCATACCGCTCTTTGTAGTCGGCGACGGACATCGGATCCTTCATAGAACCTTTTCCGGCCGCCTTTGACCAGGCATAGACCATCTGCGCCGACTTGAACCAGCAAACTCCCGTGGACGGCTGCGAAAGCAGCGGCACGTTCTGCAAACGAGTAATAGACATTGTTATCTGTTCCTAATTTAATGTGATCAAACTACTGCAAAACCTCGACGATTCTCTACGAGAAATTTGCAGAATTGTTCGCGGGCATGTTGAACCCGGGCGGAGGGTAGCAGGGTTGGAAGTACCTGATCGAACGAACCGCTTTGTCAGTCAGGCTCTGCCTGTCTATTTGCGGTGAAGCTCGGCTTCACCGTCCTGTCCGCAATCATTCGCGGCTTCGCCGCCGGCATAGCCGCATCCTTCGGGGTCGGCTTTCGGAAAAGTGGAACTTTTCCGCAAATAGAGCGGCGGAGCCGTCTGAATAGCTTCGCCTGCATGTTTTGGCGAACGATTTCTGGTCATTCAAATTCCGGCGGCGGTGGCGGAAGTTGGTTCATTCCGTTTTCGCTCTCAACTTCTGAAGAGAAAAACCGCTTTACCTTCGGGCTGAATATTAAAAGAATGCTGGCGAGAAGGGGAGCAACCAACAGCAAAAGAAAGGAGGTCGCGTCCTCAAGTAACAGCAACGGGTCGTCGAGAACAAAATAGAAGGGGCTTTCGTCTTCGCCTGCCGTCAACGTGAAGTAAGATACAAGAGCAAAAAAGCCTCCCAGTAAGAGGATGCTCAGCCATCTGGCTATTCGCACTCTAAAACACAATCCGAGAAACGTAATGAATGGCGAAAAGATTATGAGGAACCCAATCGCGTTCCCAAAGGCATACGACGGATTCTCAATATAGTCAGAAATAGCGAAGGGTTCATTTTCAGGTTCCATCCACACGATGGCCGCCGTGTACACGAACATACCGAAAAGCCCGAGCAGAAGGAACTGCGAAAGCCAGACGGCAAAAGGGCGTTTGGTTTTATTCGCTGCTGTCATTGTCATTCAAAAATATCCCTGATCATTTCGATCAGTCAAAATTTGACACCATCTTTTACAAAAAAAACTCTAGCAGTGTGTCAGAAAACTATGGTATCTTTTCTGACAGGTCTAATCGCAATAAATTTCGCCAAGTATCCGAAATACAAGGCTTTATTGAATTAGACGTAAAGATGTCGGTTCGACATTTTTCCAGTAGGCACTTTCATATATTGACGATATTCCCCCAGGGGGAGAACGGACGCCCTTTGGTTAGCTTCACAACTAATCCTCATGGGAGATGGGCCTCAAAACTCATCTAACCAAATGGTAACTTACTTTTACGCGGTTGCGTCCGTGGATGGGCCCGCCTAACAGCGGGCTCAACTGTTGAGCGAATGAACCTAGAAGCGATCATCGAAAGAGCTTTGTTGACCGAGTGTGACAAATTGATAGGCAAATTCCATGCTTACCATAACACACGACACTTAGAGCATATTCGAAACGAGAAACGACTCGCCAATCCCCCACCCAAGAAAATATATCAACCGAGTCACTGGGCTATCGACCCAAAGTTCAATCCGTTCTATGTAAAGAGTCGTCGGAGGCGGATCGCTCGTTCGATTGCGAAGAAAATTGAGTCGGGTCAATATACGCCGAATTCGGCCCATGTAAAAAAGGTCCCCAAAGCAAGCGGTGGATTTCGCGATGTTGCGGTGTATCAAATTCCGGACGCTGCAGTCTCAACAGTTTTTTACAGACATCTATTGGCGAAAAACAGACACAGGTTCAGCTCGTTTTCATACGCTTATCGAGCAGATCGAAATGTTCATTTTGCGATCCAAGATATCTGGCTGGACATTTCCGCAGAAGCCCGCCTGTTTGTAGCAGAATTCGATTTTTCGGATTTCTTCGGTTCCATCTCGCACGAGTATCTTGAAAAACAGTTCGATGAAAATGGCTTTTCTATAAGCGACATGGAGCGCAAAGTCATTCGGTCTTTTTTGTGCGAACGGGATCAAGGTATCCCGCAAGGCACTTCGATATCACTTTTCTTGGCAAATCTAGTCTGTTGGCGCCTCGACCAAGCTTTCGAGAAACACGGGGTCAAGTTTGCGAGGTACGCAGACGACACCGTAGTGTGGAGTTCAAACTACACTAAGATTTGTGATGCGTTCAACATACTCAATAGGTTTTCGCAAGACGCTGGAATTCCCATGAACCTTGGTGATGGCAAAACACAAGGAATCAGTCTGTTGTCCCGGGACGGTTTACCCGTCGAGATGAAAAGTGCAAAAACCGAAGTCGAGTTTCTCGGATATTCAATCTCGGTAGATCACGTCGCTATTAAGAAAAGTTCTGTCAAGCGAATCAAAAAGCAAATATCTTACTTGCTTTACCGCAACCTTATTCAACCATTGAAAGGTCCGAGACTTTTGGGTCTCGAAATACCGAATAATGACCGTGACGTTGCGCTGTTGACAGCGATGATGCAAGTCCGCCGCTATCTCTTTGGTGGACTTACAAACCAACAGCTCCTTAATTACGTCAGTGGTAGAACAAAGCGAATTTACTTCAAAGGCGTCATGAGTTTTTACCCGCTAATAACCGACGAGTCTCAACTTAAAACACTCGATGGCTGGCTTGTTTCTGTTATTCACCGGACCGTTAAGCTTCGTTCAAGACTTTTGGCCAACTGGGGCTACGATTGCTCCCATATTTTTCCTTTCAACGTTGGCCGTGAAGACATTCTTGAAAGTTATAGAAAGGTTAATATTAACGGTCACAGCTTACTAGAAGTACCCAGTTTTCTATTGATTCACCGTGCCCTGAGAGTGGGTCTTAAACAAGAAGGCATCGAGCGAGTAATGAATCCGGATCCAAAGAATTATCTTTATGGCTCGTGAGGGATTGCGTGAAAAAGGTCTATCGAGATCGCAGGAGAGAGACTGGGGCGGGTTGTACGCTGAAAGTACTTTGACCGTCGCGGGTGATTGAAGTTTCGATAGTAACCGGTCGGCGTTGATTGTATTTGTATACGGTATCGCAGGCCAAAAGTACGTTGCCCACAGATTGACGTTCCGCCTGCCGGAAGCTCACTGTCCGAATCGTTTTCCGTAATCTTCTCGTCAATTGGATCGGTCTGAACTAACGGCTGCTGCGAGGCGCCGGTACTAGAAGCCATGCAGTTTGTTTTGTGATGACTTGGATTTTTAATATGATTCAAGCTAACCCGCGGAGACTTTGATCCATCTAAATAAAAATATGAGACGACCCTTTTTGCTTGCGGCAGTTTTGTTTGTTTTGGTTGGGGCGGCGGCGGCGCAGGATAAGCTGCTTACGCTTGACGCGATCTTTGGCCCGGACCCTGCGGTGCAGGTCCAGTTCAGCGGAACGCCGAGTTTCCTGCAGTGGTCGCCGGACGGGCGTTCGTTCAAGCGAGTTGAGGGCGGGCGGCTGGTCCGCGTGGACGCGCTGACGGGCGAGTCGCGGCCTTACCTTGATACGCAGCGGTTCGTTTCGGCGCTCGCGACCGTTGCCGGCATCGGCGCCCGCGACGCCGACCGGATAGCCAATTCGCCGGGCCTGCTCTTCAATAAGGGCGAGACGGCGATCCTGCTCAACCACAACAACGACCTCTGGCACTACGACATCGCCGCCGGAATGCTCAAGCGGTTGACCAGCAATGCCGATGAGGAACTGGAAGCGGACTTTAGCCCCGATGGGCGGATGGTCAGCTTTGTTCGCAAGAACGATCTTTACGTCGTCGATATCGCCAAGGGCGGCGAAAAGCGGCTGACCCGCGATGGCTCCGAGCGGGTGCACAATGGCTATCTCGTTTGGGTCTATGAAGAGGAGCTTTACGGACGCGGCCAGAACCGCGGCTATTGGTGGTCGCCGGATTCGAAGATGATCGCCTTTCTCCGGCTTGATGATTCGCCGCTGCCGGAGTTCGTGCTTTCAAACGAGCTGACGAACGACCCGGTTCTCGAGAAGACACGCTACCCGAAGCCTGGCGACCCGAACCCGCTCGTCCGGCTCGGCATTGCCGATGTGACGAAGTCAACCATCGTCCCGCCGGTCGGCCGCGTTCCCGGTGTCGGGCGGCGTTTGCCCGCCGGGGTTCAGCGGCTCGGCGATGCGGTAAAGTTTGCCGACCTCGGCCGCTACAAGCCCGAAGATGTGCTTATCGGTCGCGTCGGTTGGACGCCGGACTCGACGCAGGTGCTCTTTCAGGCGCTGAACCGCGAGCAGACCTTCCTGGATGTGAACGCCGCGACGCCCGACGGCAAGACGAAGAAGCTCTTTACCGAGACGACCGCCGCCTGGGTCGAGGTTTACGACAATCCGGAGTTTCTGCCCGATGGCTCGTCCGTTTACCAATCTGCACGCAACGGCTGGCGGCATCTTTATCACTACGACGCCAACGGTTCGCTTATCCGCCAGTTGACCGACGGCCGCTGGGAGATCCGCAATTTCTACGGCGTTGACCCCGAAGGCCGCTATGCGTATTTCTCCGCAACGCGCGACAGCCACATCGCCGTCAACGTCTATCGCGTGCCGATAGCGGGCGGCGACATCGAACGCCTGACCGAAGGCGAGGGATCGCACGCTGCCTCGTTCAACCGGACGTTCACGCACTTTGTACATACCTGGAGCGACGTAAACACACCTTCGCAGCAGCGGCTTTTCCGCTCGGATGGCCGGCTCGAACGCGTGCTCAATGAGAACCGCGTCCCGGCCCTCGCCGAATACAAGCTCGGCACGCCGGAGTTCATGAAGGTCAAAACCCGCGACGGCTTTGAGATGGAAGCGATGATGATCCGCCCGCCGGATTTTGACCCGAACAAAAAGTATCCCGTTTTGCAATATACCTACGCCGGGCCGCACGCTCCGCAGGTGCGAAACGGCTGGGGCGGCAGTCGCTATATGTGGCACCAGATGCTTGCCCAAAAGGGCTACATCATCTGGGTCTGCGATAACCGCACGGCAAGCGGCAAGGGCGAGGAATCGACCTGGCCGGTCTATAAACAGATGGGCACGCTCGAGCTTCGCGACATCGAAGACGGCGTCAACTATTTGAAGTCGCTGCCCTATGTTGACGGCGACCGGATCGGAATCTGGGGCTGGAGCTACGGCGGCTTTATGACGAGCTATGCGATGACGAACAGCAAGCTCTTTCGGGCGGGCATCGCGGGCGGCTCGGTAACGGACTGGCGGCTTTACGATTCGATCTACACCGAGCGGTACATGCTAACGCCGCAGAACAACCGCGAAGGCTACGACAAGACGTCGGTCATCCGCTCGGCAAAGGACCTCCATGGCCGAATACTGCTGATCCACGGCATTATGGACAACAACGTCCATATGCAGAACACCATCCAGCTCGTCAACGAGCTGCAGAAACACAACAAGCAGTTCGATCTGATGCTCTACCCCGGCCAACGCCACGGCATCGCCAACCGAGCCCAGGTCCGCCACTGGTACGAGATGATGACGAACTTTATAGTGAAGAATCTCTAAGCCTCGACGGCATCTTGAAATGGCCTGAGGATTCTCGGCAAGTATTCGCGGATCCTCTGTAAAAAATCAACGGCCTCTGCGTTAGGAAAAACCTAACGCGGAGGCCGCAATGCTTTCAAGAGCCAGAAAAAGCGAGCCTATCTGCCTGCGGTCAGCGGCAGGCGGAAGCCCCGAGCCGGGACATCTTGGCCATTGATCTTTCGGTTCCGCACGTCGAGTTTGAAGGTTGAATGTGTTCGTCCGTCAAGCGAAAGCTCGAGCGTGTAAGTGCTGTTGGTGTCGAGAATGTCACCCAGCTTGAACATGACCGATTTGCCATCTGTCATCGAGGTCGGTTTCGAGAGCGTCAGCCGCGCGTTGTACCACTGATGGTCGAGTGCGAGCGAGCCCTCGTTTGACTCAGCGATCGTCGCACGGTCTCGGTCGCGGATCAATTTCAAGCTGTAGGGAATCTGGCGACGGCGGGCATCGGCCTTGTCATCTGAATCGCGGAGCCAGAAGAAGAATATCGGGTTCGATTCAGGAGTCGTGGCGGTCAATAGTCCTTTTCCGCGCCACGGGCCATCAAGAAGATAGAGCGTTCGGGGATTGAACTTATCGGCGCTTTGCTTCGTTTTCACGGAGAACGGAAACTTGTAGATCGACCGGCCCTCGTCAATGAAATCGATCGTGTACGAACCGGGCCCGATCTGCTTTATTGCCTCGCGGCCGCCTTCGACCTCGTAGCGGTCAAGCTCGATCCTCCAACTGGCCAGTCGGCCGTACCAGACGAATTTGTTGATGGTCGCACCGCTTGCGTTCTTTAGATGCGTTTCAAATTTCTTGCCGTTATACGGGTGATAGATCGAAGGGCCGGAAACGCCCGGGGCCGTGCCCGGGCGGCAATCGAGCGAAAACGTGCCCATGCTAAATCCACCATCAACCCTAACGGAGGTCAGCACAGAATCGGTGTTCATCACCGGATCACATGTCGGTCTTTGGGAATATGCCTGGGATGAGAAAAGCAGTACGGAAACCAGAAGAAAAAACAACGCCCGAGAGATCTGTCTCATTGTTCATAAGCTCCTTTTCAAAATTTTCCCCTTAATCCTTGCGTTGACGAGAAAACCGCGCGCAATTTGCCGCGACCAGAATTCCACTCGCGACGAGTGCGGCCCTACTCAGCCGTCCGGCCCGGCGATAGCACGACCTCAGGGAACTCGCGGGCGAGTTCGGCGGCGGGTTTGGTGTCGATGGCGGCGCGGACGGGGCGGGTGCCGACGTTCGATTTGAAATTGCCGTTCTCGTCGTAGAGCCGGCGGTATTGGGCGGTGTTGCGGATGATGCCCTGGACGTAGCCGCGCGTTTCGCGGAAGGGGATCGCCTCGACAAATTCGTCCATCTCCATCGGCAAAGTGCGGCGCCAGGTGACGACGCGGCCGGGCCCGGCGTTGTAGGCGACGGCCATGTATTCAACGCGGCCGTATTTGTCGAGCTGTTCGCGCATATAGGCGGTGCCGAGTTCGATGTTCAATGCGGGGTTGAAGAGGTCCG
This sequence comes from Acidobacteriota bacterium, assembly GCA_016716435.1. Classification (NCBI taxonomy): domain Bacteria; kingdom Pseudomonadati; phylum Acidobacteriota; species Acidobacteriota bacterium. The sequence goes on from JADJWI010000003.1 coordinate 797,099, forward strand.
CGGCCGACCTGACTGGCGAAGCCGAGCCAAACTTGCGGGCGGTCTGCTGTGCCGTCGGAAGCAAGAGCTGCATCAGTCCATAGGCGTTTGCCGAAGAGCGAGCGGACGGATTGAAGACCGATTCCTGCCGGATGAGCCCCGCTACCTTATATATGTCGAGGTTCCTCGCCCGCGACCATTTCGCGATCTGGTCCCATGCCATGTGCGGGTAAAATATCTCCCACTCCTCGCGGCCCATTTCCTCGGGGAACATCTGGGCGTAATCGGGATAGCTCTTCGCGAGGGCGAGCAAGGCCGAGACGTTATCAAACTTCATCTGGTGATGCTTGGCGAGCGAGAGGTTGATCTTCGGCGAATTCTGCGCTGTCTTTTGGGCTTCTTTCAGCTCCTCGATCGCCCAATCGAAAAGCCCGACCGAGCTTAGCTCTTCGCTCTTTGCGGCTCGTTCAAGCTCGGCGGCACCGGCCGTTTCGGGGGCAACGGTGATGCTCTTTAGATTTGCTGCCGCCTGCGGGACGAGCGAATCTGCCGGGAAGTTAGCGGGCGATTGGCACTGTCCGCGGCCGCGGAGTGCGGTCAGGCGTTCGAAGCCGATGTGGCCGTACCAATTTGCGTTGTAGCGGTAAACGAGGGCGTCGTAAAGCGTGCATGCCTCGGCGATGCGGCCAGCGCGTTCGGCATTTCGTGCGGACCAATACCCGGCACGGCCGCGGTTAGCGGAATCGCGGTCGGCATAGCGGGCGAGATGCTCGGTGAGCATATCGGCGGCCCGTGCGCTATTGCCGGCCTCGTGCTCGAGCCATGCAAGCTCAAACTGCGCACCCGCAACTTCGACCGCCTGCGGATAGGCCGTCAAAGCCGTTCGCAGAAAGAAATTCTCCTCGCCTTTGTTCTTTGCATCGCGAGCGGCATAGCCGGCCTCGACCCATGCCTTGACCGTCAGCGGGCTTTGCGGATAGGCTCGCCGCATCTCGTCGGCGGCGGTGCGAGCCCGCGGCCAGAGCTTCGATTTGGCATAAGCATTGATCAGATCGCGATATGCCTGGTCGCGGCCCGGCATCGTGGCGGGTATCGCGTCAAATGCGGCTTGTGCATTGACAGCGTTGCCCATTCGGGCGGCGGCCGAGATGCGATTGAGATGGATCTCAGGCGTCACCTCATCGGGAAATTGCTCGATAAATCTGGTGTAAGAATCATAGGCCATCGACGAAGCGCCCATCGCGAACAAACGGTTCGAGCGGACCTTCAGCGTTTCAGCGGTCGGATTGGCCAGGGGGTCAATGTTCAGCGTCTTGAGCTTGGCTTCGGCCTCTTTGCCTGCGTCCGAAGTGCCGCCGTAAAGAAATGCCTTGGTGAAACATTCGTTAGCGTCCGCCTGCTTGCCCGAGGCTTCAAACGCCTTTGCGGTCGCGAGCAAAGCGGCCGATCGGTTCTCGCGGTTCATCGGTTCAAGAAAGGCCGGAACGTCGGCCGCACGCCCCGCGGCCATTGCCGATTCGGCCCAGAGCAGGCGTGCATCGGCGACGCGAAGCGAGGTCGGAAACGAGGTAACGAGCCGTTCGAGTTCGGCCATAGCCGCAGCATGGTCCCCGAGACCCTGATGCGAGCGGGCACGAAGCCAATGCACGTAATCGCCGAGCTTTGTCAGACGCCCGAATTCATCAGAATTGAGCACGATGCTCGCCCCGCGAAAGTCCTTATTCTCAAACCGCACTCGTGCACGGAGCAGCCGGGCAAGCGCTCCCGTTTGCGTCCCGCTAAAACGGCGCTCGATATCCTCGACCGCCTGTTCGGTCGGCATCCGGCCGCCCTTTGTCAGCTCGCGGAGCTGGCGAAGAGCGTCCGCCTCCGCGGCGGGCTGCGCCGAGCACGAGACCGTAAACACCGCAAAAAGCGAAAACAGGAAAACGGCGGCCGAAAGGTTGAGGCTTACTTTACTTATGCGTTTCATCATGAACACTTCCGAAGTATCTGATGCCGGCGGGGCGAAATATTTTGCCCGATACGTGTTATCTGTGAACTGACCCGAACCCTCAAACCATCAGTATAGCAAACCGGTACAGGCACTATCCTCGTTCGATATGGCATCGCGAAAAAGGGCCGAGTATTGCATTTTCAGCGGTTAGTTACTAGATTGTTAATTTTGCCGCCATTATGCTTATTAAGTCGATAGAACTGATAGAGATAAACCTTCCGCTTGTACATTTTTTTGAGACCAGTTTTGGCCGGACGTATGAGCGCCGGATCATTTTGGTTCGAGTCCAAGATGCGGACGGGGCCGAGGGCTGGGGCGAGATAACCTGCGGCGAATCGCCGGGTTATTCTGACGAATGGACCGATTCGGCGTGGGTGACTGCGGAGAAGATACTTGCGCCGATGGTGGTCGGGCAGGAGGTCGCGTCGGCCGCGGACGTTTGGAATCTCATGAAATGGGCACGCGGGCACCGGATGGCGAAGTCGGGCATCGAAACGGCGTGTTGGGACCTTGAGGCAAAGAAGCTCGGCGTCCCGCTCTGGCGGCATTTGGGCGGTGTCAATCAGGTGATCGAATGCGGCGTTTCGATCGGAATTCAGGACTCGATCGCCCAGCTTCTAGAGAAGATCCGTGTCGAGGTCGAGGCGGGTTATAAACGCATCAAGATCAAGATCTCGCCTTCGTGGGACTACGACGTGATCAAGGCCGTGCGGGCGGAGTTTGGCGATATTTTGCTGATGGGCGATGCGAATTCGGCTTATACGCTTGCCGACATCGATAAGCTGAAATCGCTTGACGAATTTGACCTGATGATGCTCGAACAGCCGCTGCCGCACGACGACATCATCGACCACGCAAAGCTGCAGCGAGAGATCAAAACGCCGATCTGCCTCGACGAGCCGATAAAATCGCCCGAGGACGCCCGCAAGGCGATCGAACTCGGCTCCGGCAAGATCATCAACCTAAAAAACGGACGCGTCGGCGGACACACGCAAACAAAGATGATCGAGCAGATCTGCCGCGAAGCCAAGATGCCCGTCTGGTGCGGCGGCATGCTCGAGAGCGGCATCGGCCGGGCCCACAACATCGCCATCTCAACCCTCGCCGGCTACACCATGCCCGGCGACGTCTCCGCCTCAAAACGCTACTGGCACGAAGACATAATCGAACCCGCCGTCGAGGTCAGCTCAGACGGAACCATCACCGCCCCCGAGGGCCCGGGAATCGGGTTTGAGGTGAAGCGAGATCGAATACATCGTGTCGCGGTTCGAAATGTTTTGGTAAACTAGAGGTTCATGACTCGTCGTCCCGCCATCGTTATTCTTTGCTTTGTGTTAGTAGCCGTGTGCACTCCTATGATAAGTGCGCAGGGTTACGTGGAAATATTGCCCGACGAGATCAAGGCGCCGTTTCGCGAGCGATACACCGGGATTACCTCTGAAATACAACGCACCACATCGGACGAGTGGGCTGGTGCTTACACGCGATACGTTGGCGAGACCTGGACCGACGTCCTCGTCTGGACGCCGGAGCTCGGGTTTGCCGCTTACCGTGACACTTGTAGCAACGGTCCTCGTGCCTGGGTGAATTTCGGGTCCGCCAGGTTTGAGAATGGGCTGCTTTTTCTAACCTCGGAACAGACATTTGCCGGCGAGCATGTGCTTGCCATAAAACGGGAATATACGCCGGTAAAATGGGGCCACCAGCGGTGGTTGATACCGACAGATGAGCTTGAGCTTTTTGCTTACGCGGTTAATTCAGGGTCTTCTAACGACTACCACAGCTTTTACTCAAAGTCGGACGGGAACGCGGATAAGCCGAGAGGCCGGCCCGAACTTCCAAGTCAGTTCAAACATATCCTCAACCGAAAACCGGTCAAGGCAAGGATCGTCCAGATCGGAGAAAAACCCGAGAAGTGGTACCCGGATATCACCATCGATGCCGGAAAGGACAAAGGCGTGATCGTCGGGATGAGCTTTTGGCTGACCGGAGTAAAGAACACCGAAGTAAAGATCTCGGTCGCCTCGGTGAGTGAGAAGACCGCTGTCGCGAAGGTTGTGAGTGCGGGCTATAGTTACGAATACGACGACGACGGCAATCTTAAAGGGCCTGAACCCAAGGAATTCAGCCTCGCGGCAGGAATGAGGTTTTCAAGCCAAAGCCCGAAGAATTAATAGCGGCTGGCTTCGCGTAGCCACGCCCGTTTACGGCGTGGACACTCTCATACGAAATGCGATTTTCTACTGACCACTCCGAATATCGGATGTCGGCTGATTGATATGGGTAAGGGCGTTAAACGCCCTCGGGCCCGTCTTTATCGACGTTTCCACGCCCTAAAGGACGTGGCTATGCTCGATCGGGCGCTTTATTGAGCCGGTTTTTTTCGGCACTCGCATATCAGATCAGGGTAGACTGCTGCGACGGAAACAATGAAAAAGCCAAAAATAATCCTGACTTTTCTCTGTCTTCACATTTTCTTCACCGTGGCCCTGTCCCAATCGGGCAAGTTCGACATTGTTACATTCACCGCACCGGCCGGATGGTCGACTGAAAGGGACGCCAATTCGGTCCGCTTCAGCAAGGAAACGAGCTCGGGCTTTTGCACCATCTCGCTTGTCAGATCGATCGATGCCACTGGTGACTCGGGCAAAGATTTTGATCTGCTTTGGGAACTGATGGCGAAGGACGGCCTCAACGCCACCTCTGCTCAAGGGCGAAGGTCGGCCGAAAAAGATGGCTGGCTGGTCGAGGCCGGTGGAGGCGCGTTTGAGAAGGAAGGAGTAAGCGGGGCGGCGATCTTGACCACCTTTTCCGGCAACGGCAAGGCCGTGGCAGTGCTTGTGATTACGAATACCGACGCTTTCGAGTCCGACATCGCCGCCTTTATCGAATCGATCAAGCTGCCGCCGCTCACCGCCCCAAAAGCTCCGGCCGCTCAGCCCGCGGCCGCTCCCTCAGGCGATGCCGCAAAGCTCATCGGACGGTGGCAGCGTTCGAGTTCGAGCAGTCCGGCCTATGCCGATCCCGCAAGTTGGGGCACGGCCGGATACACTCGGAGCCGCTACGAATTCAATTCCGATGGAACTTATATCTACACCGAGCGGACGTTCAGGATGACCCATCCGCGGATCTTCATCGTCAAGGAAAACGGCCGCTATGCGGTCACCGGTAATACTTTGACCATCACGCCCGCCAAAAGCACTATTTCGGCATACAACAAGGCAGGCGGCAGCGACGCTCTCGGGACGCTCGCAACAACGCAAAACCGTAAGATCGAGAAGATCGCGTACAAGTTCACATTCCATTATTTCTCCGGAATCCAGGAATGGAACCTCGTTCTCCAGGCCGACGCCCCGACCCATCGAGACGGCCCGTTCAGCGGAAACACCACATTCAGTAACGCCTGGTACTTTGACCAGAAGTACACTAATACCGACCTGACTGCCGTACGGGTGAATTAGCCCGTTCCGTACCGATTTTGCTACCATTACCCTTTTTGAAAGAGTAATGAGCAATCAAGAACCAAACAAGATCATCTTTTCGATGGTCAAGGTATCAAAGTTTTACGACAAGAAGCCGGTCCTTAAGGACATTTATCTTTCGTTCTTTTACGGAGCGAAGATCGGCGTGCTTGGGTTGAATGGATCGGGTAAATCGTCGCTGCTGCGGATCATCGCGGGCACTGATAAGGAATTTAACGGCGAGGTCGTTTTTTCGAAAGGGTATTCCGTCGGCCTGCTCGAGCAGGAACCGAAGCTTGACGAAACGAAGACGGTCAAAGAGATCGTCGAAGAAGGCGCCCAGGAAACCGTCGATCTGCTCAAAGAATTCGAAGAGATCAATGCAAAGTTTGCCGAGCCGATGGACGACGAAGCTATGAACGCGCTGATCGAACGGCAGGGCGAGGTGCAGGAAAAGCTCGATGCCGCCGACGCCTGGGACCTTGATTCGCGGCTCGAGATGGCGATGGACGCTCTCCGCTGCCCGCCGCCGGAAACGCCGATCAAAAACCTGAGCGGCGGTGAAAAACGCCGAGTCGCTTTGTGCCGGTTGCTGCTTCAAAAGCCCGATATTCTATTGCTCGATGAGCCGACGAACCACCTCGACGCCGAGTCGGTCGCGTGGCTTGAACAGCACCTTCAGCGGTATGAAGGAACGATCATTGCCGTTACGCACGACCGCTATTTCCTCGACAACGTCGCCGGCTGGATTCTCGAGCTCGACCGCGGGGAGGGCATTCCGTGGAAGGGAAATTATTCAAGTTGGCTCGAGCAAAAGCAGAACCGCCTTGCCCAGGAACAAAAGACCGAGGACAAACGCGCCAAGACGCTTGAACGCGAACTTGAGTGGATCCGAATGTCGCCGAAGGGCCGCCATGCGAAATCAAAGGCCCGCATCAACGATTACGAAAAGCTGGTCGCGAGTGAATCTGAGAAACGCAGCGAGGAGCTTGAGATCTTCATTCCGCCCGGCGAACGGCTCGGCGATCTGGTGATCGAAGCTCATGGCGTTTCGAAGGCTTACGGCGACAAGCTGCTTTTTGAGAACCTCGAGTTCTCGCTTCCGCCGGGCGGCATCGTCGGCGTCATCGGCCCGAACGGCGCCGGCAAGACGACGCTTTTTCGGCTGATCACCGACCAGGACCAACCCGACGCCGGCACTTTCAGGGTCGGGCCGACCGTCAAGCTCGGCTACGTCGATCAATCACGCGATTCGCTCAATGCCGACAAGACCATCTTTGAAGAGATCGCCGATGGGCTCGATTTTGTTACGCTCGGCAAACGCGAGGTCAATGCCCGCGGTTACGTTTCGCGGTTCAACTTCTCGGGCTCGGACCAGCAGAAGCGCGTCGGGCAGCTTTCGGGCGGCGAGCGCAATCGTGTGCATCTCGCCAAGATGCTTAAGTCGGGTGCAAATGTTATTCTTTTAGACGAACCGACGAACGACCTCGACGTAAACACGATGCGCGCGCTCGAGGAAGCATTGGAGAACTTTGGCGGCTGCGCCGTCGTAATTAGTCACGACCGCTGGTTCCTTGATCGCATTGCGACTCATATCCTGGCCTTTGAAGGCGATTCTCACGTCGAATATTTCGACGGAAATTACAGCGAATACGAAGCGGACCGAAAACGCCGGCTTGGCCATGATGCCGACCAGCCGCACCGGATCAAATATAGAAGCTTGACCCGGGCTTGAGACCGATAAGTGTTTTTGTTGAGCAATTTTCCCCAAGCGAACCATCAGGCCGCCCCCGCGGCGGCTCTCTGCAGCAAGATGATGAAATATCGCATTTGGGTGTTTTTTGCGTTTCTCTCTGTTTCAATCGTCGCGGCCGGGTGCGGCTCGGCGGTCGATTCCGCACCGCCCGAAACCGCCGAAACTCAGCAGGTCGCCGCCGAGCCTGCAGTTCCGCCGAAGCCGACACCGGAGCCTACACCCGAGATACCAGACCTCCAGACCGAGATCTCAGACGGCCGCTTTCGCGAGACGGCCTCGCCGCTCGGCAGCTACGATTTTCTCAATCATTCCTATCCGTTGCCCCGCGGTTGGCAAAACCCCGACGGTAGCGATATTCGGCTCGAGAACGGCAAGGTCGCGGCCGTTTCCGGTACCGTTTCCGACGACATGAGCGAGGACGAGAAGGCCGAGGCACGGGCCGAACGACGAATCGGGATGTCGCATGTCGTGACGAAGTACTTTGATGCGACCGGCGACGGACAAGATGAAGCTATAGTTATTTTAAAGATAGAAACGGCCGGCAACGCGATTCCGCAGGTCATTTACGTTTTTACGTGGAAGGACGACAAGCCGGAACTTTTATGGCACTTCCGCACCGGTGACCGAACCGACGGCGGGCTGAAGGATATCAGGCCCGAGAATGGCCAGCTCGTCATCGAGCTCTATGGCCAGGATCGCTACATGCTCGGCGAGGTCGAGACCGGCAAGATCACCGGCGACGAGGCCCAGCTCTGTTGCCCCTCGCACTTCACACGCTCATCATATAAGTGGAACGGCCGCCACTTCATTCGCCAGGGCGACCGTTTGACGTTCTCAATGTCCGACCCCTCAACACCGCCGCTTAAGAACTACGGCGACATCGTCAACAACCCGAAGAACCAGCAGAAAAAACGAGGATAGCCGGCAAGGTTAGGTCAGCGGGCCTTAGGGTTATGGCTTGTCGCGCTTTGTAACACAAAGTACTTGACATCACCGACTACTTGGCATATATTCATCTTCGCGATGGCGAAGACATCTCCTCTACAGAAGACCGAACGCGATGAGCCCGTCAGCCTCGGCGATAGGGCGCTCGATAACCTCGACTTTATCCGCTCGACAATGGAACGCTCGACGAGCTTTACGGCCGTTCCGGGTTATGGCGGGATGCTGATGGGCGCGACCGCGATCGGCGCGGCGGTTTTTGCTAACCAGCATATCTACCTTCGCAACTGGCTTGTCATCTGGGTCGTCGAGGCATTTCTTGCCTTTGCCATCGGCCTTTTGGCGATGTGGCAAAAGGCAAAGCTCGGCGGGCAGTCGCTTTTCTCGGCTCCGGCACGCAAGTTTGCGATGAGCTTTGCCCCGCCGATCATTGTCGGGGTCGCGCTCACCTTCGGGCTCTGGCGGTTCGATCATTACGGCGTGATGGCCGGAATGTGGATGCTCTGCTACGGAGCGGCGGTCGTCGGCGGCGGCGCGTATTCGGTGCGGGCGGTGCCGGTGATGGGTTGGTGCTTCATCGTGCTCGGGGCGATCACTCTCGGCCTTCCAAAGGGTTCGGGCGACGAGATGATGGCCGCAAGCTTTGGCCTGCTGCACATAATCTTCGGCGCGATCATCGCCCGCAAATACGGTGGATAGCTTGCAGAAGCCCGCACGTAAGTAAGGGCGTTTCATCCGATGGCGAATGGTGAATGGTGAATCAAGAAACTGGACTCACTGAACACAGAACATGGAAAACGTAATTCAAATGAACAACAAACGGCTTGTGTTATTGATGTTGGCGGCGGCGGGTTTGCTTATGGTGCCGCTGATCGCGATGCAGTTCACTAGCGAGGTGGACTGGGGTGTCTTCGATTTCATCGTTGCCGGGGTGCTGCTTTTGGGGACCGGCCTCGCGATCGATCTTGCGCTCAGGATCGTGACGGGGTTCTGGACCCGGGTCGCCGCGGTGCTCGGTTTGCTCTTTATTCTCTTCTTGGTCTGGGCCGAACTTGCGGTCGGAATTTTCGGAACGCCGCTCGCTGGCAGTTAGTCTGATCGGCTTTTCCCTTTTCTTCTTTTTACGTGGTTGGAAAGAGATATTAACCACGGAAAAAGAAAAGAAGAATCAAAGAAAGCGGACAAGTGCCGCTCGTTAGTTATGGCGAAGTCTAATTTGGCAAAGGTAGAAAAGAACGAATCGCCGCCGCGGCTTTCGGTGGCGAAGGCGGCCGAGACCGTCTCGAACGACCTCGACAAGGTGATCCACGAGCGGATGCGGCTCGGCATTGTCAGCGCGCTGGCGGCAAATGAAAAGCTGAGCTTCGGCGAGCTGAAAACGCTGCTCGATACGACCGACGGCAACCTAAGCGTCCACGCTCGCAAGCTTGAGGACGCGGGCTACGTGACGATGAAGAAGTCCTTCGCCGGACGCATGCCGCTGACCGAATACAAGATCACTCCGGCGGGCCGCAAGGCCCTGACCCGCTACCTCGACCACATGGAAGCGCTGATAAAAGCGATGAAGGGCAGATGAGGACAGTTGAGAGTGGACAACGGACAGTGATCAGTGACGAGTGACGAGTGCGGTGTCAGAGGCCCGCGCGTAAGCAAGGGCTTATTGAATATAAGCAACTTGCCCGCAAGATATGGCGGGGTTTTCGTTCAGAGATAAAGAGACGTAGCGAGGCAATAATAATGAACCGACGAACACGGACCGGGCTTGAGATACTTCTTATAGCGATGCTTTTCGGCGTCTTCGGCAATGTGATGTTGCGGCAGACGCCCTGGGGCTTGAACGCTTTTCTTTTCGTCACGGTCTTTACGGCCGCGATGGCGGTGATAATGCTCCGCAACCGGCCGGAGCTTATGACGGCACGGACGCTCGGGCTTCAGGCGGCGATGCTCTTTTTCGGGGCGATGTTCGTGGTCCGCGATTCGATCGAACTTCGGATCTATGACACCTTTGCCATCATCATAATAATGGGCGTGCTCGTCCTGCCCAATTTCGGCATCAACCAGCGGATCGCGGGTGTATTTCACTACGCCGTCGGGTTTTTGTGGTCGGGTGTGATCTCGCTGCTCGGGCCGTTCTTTTTGATCGGTGCGGATATTGACTGGAAAGAGATTCCCGGCAATCGGCTGAGCAAGGGCATCTTTTCGGTGCTTCGGGGCTTGGCCGTCGCGTTGCCGCTGGTGCTTATTTTCGGTGCGCTATTCATGGCGGCGGACGCGGCGTTTGAGGATTTTGCCAATCGGGCCGTCAATTTCGATCTGGACACATTGCTCTCGCACGTAATGCTATCGTCGCTTTTTGCCTGGCTTGCGGCCGGTTACTTACGCGGTTCGCTAATGGAGCATTTCTTCGCGGCGGGAGTTGCCGCGGCCTCGCCGATCCCGACTGCGGATGAGAAGAAGCCGGCCGAGCCGACAGCGGCCGCGGGCGATTCGAGCTATGTTGACAAGTTCACGGCCGAGCCCGCTGAGGAGACTTCGCTCCCGAACAACGCCACGATTCTTGAGCACATAAACATCAGCGACCCGCCGAATGCAGAGGTCAGAACCGGGAGCGGTAGCGACCGGGCCCAAGAACCCGCACCGGCCGCGAAAAAACGCGACTGGCAAAATTGGGACAACACAAAATTTCCGCAGGTCTTTACGCTCGGCCGCATTGAGACGATCATCATTCTCGGCCTTGTCGATCTGCTTTTTGCGAGCTTTGTCGTCTTTCAGCTTCCGTATCTTTTCGGCGGGATGGACCTTGTGCAGACGACGCCGGACCTCAAGCTGGCCGATTTTGCCCGCCGCGGCTTTGGCGAGCTTGTCGCAGTCGCGTTTCTCGTCCTGCCGCTGCTGCTTGCCTCGCACTCGCTGCTTCGCCGCGATGAACGGCGAAACGAGACGCTCTTTCGCGTGCTCGCCGGGGTTCAGATCGTGCTGCTTTTTGTCATCATGGCCTCGGCGATGCAGCGGCTTGTACTGCTGACCGGCGAACTCGGCTATGGTTGGACGGCCGTCCGGTTTTACCCGATGGTCTTCATGCTCTGGCTCGCGGTGGTCTTCGTCTGGTTCGGCTGGACGGTGCTTCGAGGACGCCGGAATAACTTCGCCTGGGGAGCACTCTGGTCGGCAATAGTGATACTCGCCGCGACCAACCTGATGAACCCGGACGATTTCATCGCCCGCAAAAACATTCAGCTAATGCAGCAGGGGCGGGAATTTGACGCATGGTACCACTCGTACCAGTTGAGCGACGACGCGGTCCCGGTTCTCATCGAGAGCCTGCCAGTGATGAACGCCAAGGACGCGTGCTCGATGAAGCAATCACTATATAGTCGGTTGGTCGAGGCCCGCGACGAGAGCGACGTCCGCTCGCTCAATTGGTCCCGCGAGCGTGCCTTCCGCCTGCTCGAAAGCAACTCCGGACTGCTAATCAACCGCCCGGAGTGCGAGGTGCCGAATGCCGTTGGTGTAAAATAGCAGGAATGTCACGAGACCTCATCCGCGAGTATATTTCTTTCGTCCGGGTCGAGAAGGGCCTGGCGAAGAACTCACTGGCGGGTTATGAGGGCGACCTGCGGAAGTTCGAGGCCTGGGCGGGGAAGAACCGGATCGAGCCTGTTGCGGCTACTCGTGAAGACCTTCGCGAGTTTTTGATCGACCTGACCAAGCAGAAGATCTCTGAGAGTTCAAAGCGGCGTATGGTCAGTTCGCTCCGCGGTTTTTACGGCTTTCTGGCGATCGACGGCCACTTGCCCAAGAGCCCGGCCGAGGATCTTGAGACTCCGCGAAAGAGCTTTTATCTTCCGCGGTTTTTGAACCAAGCTGAGATCGAGCAACTACTTGCCGCACCCGATGTCGCAAGCGAAACAGGCCTCCGCGACCGGGCCGTGCTCGAGTTGATGTATGCCTGCGGGCTGCGGGTTTCCGAACTCTGTACGCTGCGGCTCGCCGATGTCGATCTCGAATCGGGAATCTTGACGACCACCGGAAAGGGCAACAAGACCCGCCGCGTCCCCATCGGGAAAAGTGCGATCGAATGGCTGCGGAATTATCTCGCCGCCCGCCGCGAGAAGGAACCGCAAGACACCGACCCGAACCTCTTCATCAAGCCAAAGGGCGGCCCGCTCTCGCGGCAGATAGTGCACGGCTTCATCAAGCGATATGCCGAGCAGTGCGGCTTCAAGGGCGTTTCGCCGCACACGCTCCGGCATTCATTTGCAACGCACATGGTCCAAAACCGAGCCGATATCCGCAGCGTCCAGCAGATGCTCGGCCACGCCGATATCTCGACCACACAGATCTATACCCACATCACCGACGCCCATCTAAAAAAAGCATACGAAAGCTTTCACCCGAGGTCGAAGAAGTAAACGGACGAAACTAGGCTCTGAGGACGCAGTTTTTCTGTGTTTCGGCGGCGGGCTGTGCTAACATCTTAGTTCCAAAATAAAACTATGCTTGACGAGATAAAACCTCCTGAGGAGCAGGATCTTTCTGTCGATGGTTCCCGCCGCGATTTTCTTAAGAAGAGTGCGGTTGCGGGTGCCGGGGTTGCGGCGATAAAGCTTGGCGGAGCGGCGCCGCTGGTGGCGATCGAGCCGGCGGTCGAAGGCGGCATTCCGGTTGAGAAGCTGACCGTGCGGCTCAACATCAACGGCAAGGAGCACTCGCTGCCGGTCGATACTCGGTCGTCGCTGCTTGATGCGCTTCGCGAGCAGCTTGAGATGACCGGCTCGAAGAAGGGCTGCGACCATGGCCAGTGCGGTGCGTGTACGGTGATCGTCGACGGCCGCCGACAGCTTTCGTGTCTGACGCTTGCCGCGATGTGCGACGACCGAAAGGTGACGACCATCGAGGGGCTCGCCGAGGGCGACAAGCTCCACCGATGCAGGCCGCCTTTATCGAGCGCGACGGAATGCAGTGCGGCTATTGCACACCGGGCCAGATCTGCTCGGCCGTCGCAATGCTTGAAGAAGCGCGGAACGGCGAGGCGAGCTTCGTTACGGAAAATCTCAACGCCGTTGCCCGCGGGCAGAAGCTGACCAAGGCCGAGATACAGGAACGAATGAGCGGCAATATCTGCCGCTGCGGAGCTTATCCGAACATCGTCGCCGCCATCGAGGACGTACAGGCAGGAGGTGCGAAATGAGGCCATTTGCTTTTAAGCGTGCGGCCGCACCTGCCGATGCCGCTAAGCTCGTCGCCGCCAATAAGGACGCACGGTTCATCGCCGGCGGGACAAATCTCATCGACCTGATGAAAGAGGGCATCGACCGCCCGAACGAGCTGGTCGATATCTCGCGGCTTTCGCTTTCGGTGGTTCGCTCGCTCGCGGGAGGCGGAGTTTCGGTCGGCGCACTCGCTCGGAACACTGACACGGCAAATCATCCGCTTGTAAAGAAAGACTTCCCGATGCTCTCGCAGGCGATCCTTTCCGGTGCCTCGCCGCAGATACGCAATATGGCGACCAACGGCGGCAACCTGATGCAGCGGACGCGATGTGCATATTTTTACGACCTCGGGACGCCCTGCAACAAACGCCAGCCGGGCTCGGGCTGCGGTGCGAAGGACGGGCTCAGCCGCTACTCCGCCATCTTCGGCTGGAGCGAGTCGTGCGTGGCCGTGCATCCTTCGGATATGTGCGTCGCACTCGCCGCACTCGATGCGGTTGTCAATGTTCAGTCGCCCGATGGCAGCGAGCGGAAGATCAAGTTCACCGACTTTCACCGGCTGCCGCTCAATTCGCCGGAGAAGGACAACGCTTTGAACCACGGCGATCTGATCACCTCGATCGACATCCCGAAAAACAACTTTGCCGCCAATAGCTATTACCTCAAGATCCGCGACCGCTCGAGCTATGCCTTCGCGCTTGTTTCGGTTGCGGCCGGGCTTGAGATCGACAAGGGCGTCATTAAGCAGGCTCGCATCGCACTCGGCGGCGTCGCTCATAAGCCATGGCGAGCCTCAGAGGCCGAACGTTTTCTTGTTGGCAAGAAGGCCGAGCCCGGAGTATTCCAGCAAGCCGCCGAACTCACACTCCGCGGAGCAAAGCCGCTCTCTGAGAATAAATACAAGATCAAGCTCGCCGAGCGTGCGATCGCCCGGGCATTGAGGAGGGCAGCGAACGTATGATGCAGGACGACCTAAAGAAACAACCGAGCCGCGTTGATGGCCGTGCGAAGGTGACGGGCAAGGCGACCTATATCGCCGAGTTTCGCTTTCCGGAACTGGCGTATGGATACCTTGTCCAATCGACCATCGCCCGCGGCACTATCCGAGATATCGAAACCGCCGAGGCCGAGAAACAGCCCGGCGTCGTAAAGATCTTGACGCACAAAAACGCTCCCCGGCTTGCGAACCCGCAGGCCGATGAGGACTTTGGCGAAAAGAGCCGGCCGTTTTTTGCCCTGATGACCGACCGCGTGCTTTTTAGCGGACAGCCGATCGCGGTCGTCATTGCCGATACATTCGAACAGGCCCGCTATGCGGCGTCGCTCGTAAAGGTCAGCTACGCCGAAGAAAAGCCCTCGACCGACATCCGCAACGTTATGGATAAAGGCTTCGCGTCGGGTAGGCCGCGGCCCGTTCGCGGAACGCCGGACGAGGCATTTGCGGCGGCCGACGTAAAGGTCGATCTTGAATACACGATCCCGATCGAGCACCACAATGCGATGGAACCGCACGCTACGGTCGCAAATTGGGACGGCGAACGGCTGACGGTTTACGACAAGACGCAGGGCGTGACCGGAGTTCGCAATTACCTCGCGACCAATTTCGGCATTGACCGCGAGAAGATCACGGTACTTTCGCCCTTCGTCGGCGGAGCGTTCGGGGCCGCACTTCGGCCGACGCCGAACACGCTGCTCGCCGTAATGGCGGCTCGCGAGACCAAACGGCCGGTCAAGATCGTTTATTCGCGCCGCCAACTCGCGACCGCCCACGGCTATCGCCCGGCGTCGATCCAGAAGATAAAGATCGGTGCGGACAAGGCCGGAAAACTTAATTCGATAATCCACGAGGCCGTTCATAACACGTCCGCGCACGAAGACTTTTCCGAGGACCTTGTCGGCATCTCGCGGACGCTTTACGCCTGCCCGAACGTCCGGACCGATGCCAAGATCACCCGGACCGACCTCCAGACACCGCTCTGGATGCGGGCTCCGGGCACGGTCTCGGGCGCTTTTGCCCTCGAATCCGCCCTCGACGAGCTTTCATACAAGCTCAAGATCGACCCGCTCGAGCTTCGACTTATCAACTATGCCGAAACGGATCCGGACTCGGGCCGGCCATTTTCAAGCAAGGAACTTCGCGAATGTTATCGGCAGGGAGCCGAAAAGTTCGGTTGGAAGAACCGCAAACCCGAGCCGGGGTCGATGCGCGACGGGCGGTTTATGGTCGGCTATGGCCTGGCGACCGGAACGTGGGGCGCGTTTCTCGCACCTTCGTCAGCCCGCGTCACATTGAAGGCCGATGGGACGGCTTTGGTCGAAAGCGGCACGACCGACATCGGTCCCGGAACTTACACGACCATTTCGCTAATTGCCTCTCGCCAACTCGGGCTGCCGCTCGAAAAGGTCACCTTTAAACTCGGCGACAGTAATCTGCCCGCGGCACCTTCGCAGGGCGGTTCGATCACGACCGCGAGCGTCGGCTCGGCGGTGCAGGAATGTGCACAGATCGTCCAGAAAGAGCTTTTGAGTGTTGAATCGAAGCGGGAAGCCTCGCCGTTCTCGGGTGTTCCTTTTGAGAATGTCGAATTTGTCGATGGCTCGGTAGGATCAAAGGCCGGCCGGAGACATCGATGACCATCGGCGAGATCTTAAGCCGCAACGGGCTGCCGGAGGTCTCGGCAACACACACGACGCGGCCGGATTTTGGCGAGCGTGCAAAATACGCCACCGCTTCACATGGAGCACAGTTCGTTGAGGTAAAGGTTGACGCAGATATCGGCATCGTCCGTGTTACCCGCGTGGTTCAGGCAACCGCGGCAGGCAGGATCATCAACCCGAAAGGTGCCCACAGCCAGGAAATGGGCGGCGTCGTTTGGGGCATCGGAATGGCGCTGATGGAGCATACCGAGATCGATCACCGGATCGGGCGGATAATGAACCCGAACCTTGCGGGCTATCACGTCCCGGTCAATGCGGACATCGGTTCCATCGAGACGATCTTTGTTCCCGAAGAGGACACCATCGTCAATCCGCTCGGTGCCAAAGGGCTCGGCGAGCTTGGGCTGGTAGGCATCCCAGCGGGCATCGCCAATGCGGTCTATCACGCGACCGGCATCCGCGTCCGCGATCTGCCGATAACACCCGACAAGATCACCCAATAAAAAGAAAAGGCCGCCACATCGGACGGCCTTTTGTTTCCTTCCTTGATTTACGCTTATGGGGCTACAGCAAAGGCAGCGGTCGCCGGGCGATCCGTTGCCAGGCCCCATACCGGAGAGTCAAATGAATCATAAGTTCCGTTATTGCTGTTACTTATGAACCAAGTCCCGGTTGCGGGCCTGAAGATCGCATAGTCAGTACGCCCGTCACCGTCATAGTCAGCCGGCTGCGGTATGTCGCCTGCGGTTCCCCACTGAAAACCGCTTGAGGTCGTGGCTACTGCATTTTGGGCCACGCTCGGGACTGTGTACCAAACGCCGTTCGACGGCCGGAAGACCGTAACGTCAGCCTTTCCATTTCCATCGTAATCACCCGGGACGACGATATCGCCCACGATTCCCCAGCTCGAAACTAACGTAAACCCGAAGTTGAAATTGGTCAAAC
The DNA here is from genome assembly GCA_016716435.1 of Acidobacteriota bacterium. NCBI lineage: Bacteria > Pseudomonadati > Acidobacteriota > Acidobacteriota bacterium. The sequence goes on from JADJWI010000003.1 coordinate 814,049, forward strand.
GCTGATACCAACGGTAGTTTGGCGTGATTCCAACCTTGTCCGGCCGAACCACTACGCGATCGGTAAAGTGATCGCCATCGTAGTCAGCCGGTGCAGGAATATCGCCGTTTCGCCCCCATTGCACGAAATCAACGGTCGAATTCGACGACCTGAGTACATACCAGAAGCCGTCCGATGGACGCCAGATGGCAACGTCATTGCGTCCGTCGCCGTCATAGTCGCCCGGTACCGCAACGTCACCGGCCACGCCCCACGGCGTCGCTGTGAAGTTTGCCCCCGGATTCACCGTACTGTTCCCGTAATACCAAATATTCGTGCTTGGCCGATAAACTGAAACATCAGTCTGTCCGTCGCCGGTGTAATCGCCTGGGGTCAGAATGTCGCTAGAAAGTCCGAAGTTCTGGGTCAGCGTGCCGCCGGCGGAATTGAGCGTAAGCCAATCGCCCGTGCTCGGCCGAAAGACGACAGGATCTGCCTGGCCGTCATTTGTTTGATCGAAGCCCGGCTGACGGCAATTTTGCCTGTAGGTCACGGTAAATGAATAGTTCGGGCAAAACAGATTTGTTGCTTCCACGATGTCATGGACGACGACCGTGTAATTCTGTCCCTGTGTTACAGGGAAACTGAACGAAGCCGTTCCGGTAGTACTGAAGCCGAAGTCGCCGATAACGTTGGTCCCCGGGGTCGCTGGGTTGTAAGTGGAGTACGCTACGACCTGAGTGGTCGCTCCGGCGCATTGAGTCGCATCGAAGTTGACCGTTGCACAGCCTGTGACAGGTGCGTTGTAGGTGTAACTGTCATGGACGACCGGAGACGCGGTAAAAAGAGTGTTTGTCTTTCCCGTCGGACATGAACCGGTTATTCCGTTGCGGTTGACGCGACCCGTTTGAACTGCGTCGCCCGCGGTCAGCGCACCGGTCTGAACTACCGGGGCTCCAGAAATTTGGCACACGAGCTGTGAAAATCCGACCTGATTTACGGTCAGGACCAATCCGACGAGCAATGCCTTTGAAAAAAGGGACCTTAACGACAAGGTAAGTGAAACCATAGAAAACCTCCAAAAAGTTCGGCGTGAAATGCGGAGGGGAACCTGAACAAGAGCCGAAATCTAGTCCAGGCAATAAATTACGTGCAAAACGAGTGTGTTCGTTTGCAAACAATATCTCAATTCTTATTCTCACGCAAGGTTTTTTTGAAGTGTTAAGAAGCTCATTTCAGCAGACCGTAAGCGGCCCGGATGCTTCGCCACTACCCCCAACGCAATGATTCGTTCCTTACTTTATAGTTAAGCAGGTGAGCCGTCATCTGGCGGTGTCTTGGCTAAGCGGCAAAACCCGTTGACGCGGGCTTGCAACATATCTGCTTATTGGATATTATTGGAAATTTGCTAATTAGCTCTGAAAGCGGCTGGTTGCATTAATTTAAATTAGGCATGGGTGGTCGAGCGGTCAAAGGCAACGGGCTGTAAACCCGTCGGGTTAATTCCCTACGTAGGTTCAAATCCTACCCCATGCACCATTAGCGGGAGTAGCTCAGTTGGTAGAGCGTCAGCCTTCCAAGCTGAATGTCGCGAGTTCGAGTCTCGTCTCCCGCTCCATTAATTTATTTGGGCTTCGGCCCGAGTAGCTCAGGGGTAGAGCGCTTCCTTGGTAAGGAAGAGGTCACGGGTTCAATTCCCGTCTTGGGCTCCATTTGGTTTTAGCACTCTGATCCGATCAGAGACATTTAAGAGAGAAAAGATGAGCAAAGAGAAATTCGACCGGAGCAAGCCGCACGTGAACATTGGGACCATTGGGCACGTGGACCACGGCAAGACGACATTGACGGCAGCGATCACGAAGGTGATGTCGAAGCACAATCCGAAGATGATCGTGCGGGCATTTGATTCGATCGACAACGCGCCAGAAGAGAAGGCACGTGGTATCACGATCGCGACGGCCCACGTTGAATATGAGACGGCGAACCGCCACTACGCCCACGTTGACTGCCCGGGCCACGCTGACTATGTCAAGAACATGATCACGGGAGCGGCGCAGATGGACGGAGCCATTCTTGTGGTGGCAGCGACGGACGGTCCGATGCCGCAGACGCGCGAGCACATCCTGCTCGGAAGGCAAGTTGGCGTGCCGTCGATGGTCGTGTTCATGAACAAAGTGGACATGGTCGATGACGAGGAACTGCTGGAGCTGGTCGAGATGGAAGTGCGTGAGCTTCTCTCGAGCTACGAGTTCCCGGGCGACGACATCCCGGTCATCCGTGGATCGGCCCTCAAGGCACTCGAAGGCGACCCGGCATGGGAGCCGAAGATCGACGAACTGATGCAGGCGGTGGATGACTACATCCCGACACCTGCCCGCGAGACGGACAAGCCGTTCCTGATGCCGGTCGAAGACATCTTCACCATTCAGGGACGCGGCACGGTCGCAACGGGAAGGATCGAACGCGGCGTCATCAACGTCAACGAACCGGTCGAGATCGTCGGTATCAAAGATACCCGCAACTCGGTCGTGACCGGCGTCGAGATGTTCAAGAAGCTTCTCGATTCGGGAATGGCAGGCGACAACGTCGGGCTGCTGCTCCGCGGTGTTGAGCGTAAAGAGATCGAACGCGGACAGGTCATCGCCAAACCGGGCTCGATCACGCCGCACACCAAGTTCAAGGCCGAAGCGTACGTTCTTACAAAAGAAGAAGGCGGCCGCCACACGCCGTTCTTTACCGGCTACCGTCCGCAGTTCTACTTCCGCACAACCGATGTGACGGGAGTCGCGAACCTGCCGACGGGCGTCGAAATGGTGATGCCGGGCGATAACATCCAGATGGAGATCGAACTGATCGCCCCGATCGCGATGGAAAAAGGACTCCGCTTCGCTATCCGCGAAGGCGGCCGCACAGTAGGTGCCGGAACCGTCTCGGAGATCGTTGAATAAGATAGCAGTCAGCAGTAAGCAGTGAGCAGAAACGGTCTGCTCACTGCTAACAGCTCACCGCTTACAGAGGTAATATGCCGAGAGATAACATTATTTTGCAGTGCACGGATTGTAAGGAGCGCAACTACGTGACGACCAAGAACAAAAAGAACACGCCGGGTCGGCTGGAGTTCAAAAAGTTCTGTCGCCGTTGTCGCTGCCACACGCTGCACAGAGAAAACAAGTAAATGATGAATGATGAATGATGAATCAAAGCAACGAATTCATCATTCTGCATTCCGAATTCATCATTGGACACAGGGGTATGGTGTCAATGGTTAGCATGGAGGTCTCCAAAACCTTAGGTCCGGGTTCGAGTCCTGGTACCCCTGCCATAAAGTTCTGGGCTCCGTCCGTTTGAGCAGGACAAGTTAGTACGTGCCGGCGGGCTTTGCGGCCAAGGAGATAGAGAGTGTCAGAAACAGCAACCCTGGAAAAGGGCAAGAAAAAAGAAAGCGTTGGCGAATTCATCCAACACACCCGCGAGGAAATGTCGCGGGTCAGCTTTCCCTCGAGCGATGAGGTCCGAAAGACGACGATCATCGTCATCATCGGGGTCATCTTTTTCGCCATTTTCCTTTATTTGATCGATATTTTCTGGGGCTACGTTCTCCAGGGCATAACCTGGGTGTTCAATCAGCTCATCGGTGCATAGGGATATTTGAAGATGAAGCAGTGGTATTTTATCCACACTTATTCGGGGCATGAAAACAAAGTGGTCGAGAGCCTTGCGGCTCGCGTCCGCGATATGGAGCTTGGTGATTTGATCACCTCGATCCTTTTGCCCAAAAAGCCCGTGCTCGATGTTCGGGGTGGTAAGGAGCATGTCAGCGAGGTGCTGATGTACCCCGGATATGTACTTGTCGAGATCGATTGCGACGAAAAGGGCAAGGTTCCGGACAATGTGTTTCACGTTATTCGGGCAACGCCGAAGGTAACCGGCTTTCTTGGCGGCAAGGCCCCGACCCCGCTCAGCCACGAAGAGGTCGAGCAGATCATCCGCCACATGGAAGAGGCGGCGGAGAAGCCGAAACCGAAGTTTACCTACGAGGTCGGCGAGGTCGTCCGGATCAAGTCGGGCCCGTTCGCGAGCTTTACCGGTAAGGTCGAAGAGGTCAATGAGGACAAAACGACCCTCAAGGTCTCGATCACGATCTTCGGCCGTTCAACGCCTTACGAGCTTACTTTCCTCGAGGTTGAGAAGGTAACCTTCTCCGAGGACGAATAGGTAGGTTTTACAAGTTTTGAAGACGGCCCGGCATTGGCCGCGAGTTAAATTGAATGAGGACATTCCCCGCTTTAGGGGATCGTTAATCTAAGATGGCAAAGAAGATACAAGGTTATATCAAATTGCAGATCCCGGCGGGAAGGCCAATCCTGCACCGCCGATCGGACCCGCGCTCGGTCAGCACGGCGTCAACATCATGGAGTTCTGCAAGGCGTTCAACGCCAAGACGCAGAACGACGACCCGGATATGAAGATCCCGGTCGTCATTACGGTTTACGCCGATCGCTCGTTCACTTTTGAAACAAAAACGCCGCCGGCAGCAGATCTTTTAAGAAAGGCGTCCGGCATCCCGAAGGGCTCGGGCAAACCGAACCGCGAAAAAGCCGGCACCATCTCGCGAGACAAGATCCGCGAGATCGCCGAAAAGAAGATGCCCGACCTCAACACGACCAACATCGAATCAGCGATGAAGACGATCGAGGGAACGGCGAAGTCGATGGGACTAACTGTAGAAGGATAAAGGATAAAGGATAAAGGATAAAGTTTAAGATTTTGTCCCTGATCCTGCGGACTTTGCCCTGAGGGAGGGAATTGAACATTCCCGCTAACACCTGGAGGTAAAATGAAACGAGGAAAGAAATACCTCGCTGCGCTTGAGAAGATCGAGCCCGGCAGGAAACATTCGCTTGAAGAGGCGGTCGCAAAGCTCAAAGAGATCGCCTTTGCCAAGTTCGACGAAACGGTCGAATTGACAATGTGGCTCGGCGTTGACCCGCGTAAGGCGGATCAGCTTGTCCGTGGAACGGTCGTGCTTCCGCATGGCCTCGGCGGAGCTGCAAAGCGTGTGGTCGTTATCGCTCAGGGCGATAAGATCAAAGAAGCCGAAGAGGCCGGTGCCGATATGGCCGGTGGCGACGATATCGTCGATAAGATCAAAGGCGGCTGGCTTGATTTTGATGCGCTGATCGCAACGCCCGATATGATGGGCAAGGTCGGCCAGCTCGGAAAGGTCCTCGGTCCTCGAGGCCTGATGCCCAATCCCAAAACAGGAACGGTCACGATGGACGTTAAGACGGCCATCGAAGAGACCAAGGCCGGTAAGGTCGAATACCGCGTCGATAAGACGGGCGTTATTCACTCGCCGGTCGGCAAGGTCTCGTTTGATGATGCAAAACTGGCCGATAACGCCAAGGTACTCATCACCGCCGTTATCAAAGCGAAGCCGACGACCGCAAAGGGCCGCTACGTTAAGAAGATAAATCTTGCGGCGACGATGAGCCCGGGCGTTCTGCTCGATGAGCTTAGTTATTCTTAGTCAGTGAGGTGCGAAAAGAGAAATGAAAACCAGAGAAGTAAAACAAAGAGACCTTACCGCCCTCACGGAGTCGCTCCAGACCGCGAAGTCGGCGATGATAGTCAGCTTTCAGGGACTGTCGGTGGCTAAGGACCAGGAATTCCGAAACAATCTGCGAGCCGCCGGTGCGAAGTACCAGGTGGTCAAGAATACCCTTGCACGCATTGCGGTCAAGGGAACGGATTTTGAACAGGCGAGCGATCACCTCAAGGGTGTTACCGCTATCGCCTGGACGGACAGCGATCCGGTCGTACTTGCTAAGGCGATCTCAAAGTTCATGAAAGACAACGCCGACGTCTATAAATTCAAGACGGGCGTTGTAGATGGAAAGCTGGTTGACTTTAGTCAGGTTAGCGAGATCGCGAGCCTTCCTTCGAAGGAAGAGCTTATCTCGAAGCTGCTTTACGTGATCAATGCTCAGGCGCAGCGTATCGTTACGGTTATCAACGCGGTTCCGCGTGACCTCGCGATCGTGATCAAGCAGATCGGCGATCAGGAAGGCCGTGCCACGGGAGCTCCCGCGGTTGAGGCCGCTCCGGCTGTCGAAGCAGCTCCGACCGAGGAGACTCCGGCGGAAGCGGCACCGGTTGCTGAGTCAGCACCGGCTGAAGAAGCTCCGGTAGCGGAAGCAGCTCCGGCAGAGGAAACTCCGGCTGCTGAGGAAGCTTCGGTCGAAGAAGCTCCGGCTGAAGGGGCTCCGGTCGTTGAGGCTGCTGCCGAAGGCGGTGACGACAACAACGAAGAGGCCGCCGAGGAAGCTCAGGAAACGCGCGAGAATGAACAGGACCCTGGTTCAGAAGAGGCCGAGCAGGCCGCTGAAGCCGAGGGCGGCGAGGAAGCCGAGAAGTCCGAATAAGTTTTAGCCCGGGCGATGCTTTGGCTCGCCCGGGCCGAAAAAGCCGTACTCAGGGAAAACGAGCCGGGTGATATGTCAGGTCACCTGTGCTGCTCGGGTTCAGGTGAAAAGGAGATGCACCCGGTTCATTTGGCCCCATGGGTTCTAGCGGCAAGGCGAGGTAAATAGTGAATCGAAAATAGTGAATAGTTTTTTCTATTCACGATTTACTATTGACCATTTACAACGAGAAAAGAACCCTAAACAGGAGATAGAGTAAATATCATGGCAATCACGAAAGACGACGTAGTCGAATATCTAAAAGGAATGACGCTTCTCGAAGCGTCGGAATTGGTCAAAGAGCTTGAAGAGGTCTTTGGAGTATCAGCGGCCGCTGCCGCAGCTCCGATGATGGTCGCCGCTGCCGGTGCCGGTGGTGATGCAGGTGCTGCCGCTGAAGAGAAGGATTCATTTGATGTGGTCCTTGCTTCGCCGGGTGGCAACAAGATCGCCGTCATCAAGGTAGTCCGCGAGATCGTCTCCGGACTCGGCCTCAAGGAGGCTAAGGAACTGGTCGACAGTTCTCCGAAACCGGTCAAGGAAGGCGTTTCGAAGGACGAGGCCGAACAGATCAAAGCCAAGCTCACCGAAGCTGGAGCTACGGTCGAGGTCAAATAAATTAATCCTTAGGCCAGGGCCGGTTCCGCTATATTTTTGTGCGGAGCCGGTCCGGCTTTCGGTTTTGTTTGGAGTTTGAGAGAAAGACTGCTAAACTCTAAGTTTCAGCAACGGTCGGCCGATTTTCAAAAGACCTCTCGGATAGACGTTCAGGGCAAGGGCCCGGCAGAGCAAAAGCGGCATTTTCTCTGCAGAGCCCGGTACAATTTGGAGAGTGGGTGTCTCTTTTTTCGCGGCACGCTCGTAACAAAACAATCAGCTAAAAGCTGCTTAGAAAGCGGCCGGGGAAAATTTTGCCCTGGGCCGCAATTGGTGTCTTCGGACAAAAAAGCAGCAGGAAGTAACAACTTCCGGCGAATTTTAACAAGGCAAACATAAAGCATTTGCAGGCGAACTGCAACACTTTAACACCATGATCAATAATCCGCTACAACAAGGTTCGGTCGGTCTCGGGGTAAGGACCAGCAAGTCCCCCGAACGCGTCGATTTCTCAAAGATCCAGACCTCGGCACAGATCCCGAACCTGATAGAAGTTCAGCGTGAATCATACAACCGCTTTCTTCAGATGGACCTGATCCCTGAAGAGCGGGATAAGACGGGCCTGAATTCCGTGTTCAGCTCGATCTTTCCGGTGACCGATTTTCGCGAGACGGCGACGCTTGAATACGTCGAGTACCAGATCGGAAACTGGCAGTGCAAGTGTGGCAATCTTGAGGGGCTTGAGCACCTGCGTGCCAATTGTAAGAACTGCGGCTCAAAGATAAAGGTCGACCCCTTCAGCCCGGCCGAGGTCCTGTGCAATAGCTGTATGACCTTTAACGCCGTTCGCCCGAAGCTTTGCTCAAACTGCGGCGAACCGGTCGGCCTGAAGCACAAGCACGACCAGCAGGAATGCCAGGAGCGGGGAATGTCGTACAGCGTTCCGCTCAAGGTCAAGATCCGCCTCACGGTTTATGATAAGGACCCCGAAACGGGAACCTCGACCATCCGCGACATCAAGGAAGAGGATGTCTTCTTTGGCGAGATCCCGCTGATGACCGAGAACGGCACGTTCATCATCAATGGAACGGAGCGAGTTATCGTCTCGCAGCTTCACCGCTCGCCCGGAGTTTTCTTTAAGGGCGACCGCGATGAGTATCTCGCGAAGATCATTCCGTACCGCGGTTCTTGGGTCGAATTTGAGTATGACCAGAAGGGCCTGCTCCATGCACGGCTCGGCAAGCGAAAGATCCTTGCGACCATTTTCCTGCGGGCACTCGGCCTGTGGCTCTCGCCGCAGATCGATATGAAGACCGTCTCGGACAGCATTCTCGAAGAGGTCGTCAAGAGTGCCGAATATACCAATGCAGATATTTTGAAGCTCTTTTACACCATCGATGAGGTCGAGCTCGATAAGGGCAAGGTCTTTATCAAGGTGAAGAAGGACGGTGCCTCGCACCTTGCCGGCCTGCGTGCGGCCGAGAACATCAAGGACGGCAAGGAAGACGTTGTCCGCACCGGCAAGAAGATCACCAAATCGGCCCTTTCCGACCTTCGAAAGCTGAAGACGACACGGGTCGAGATCGACCCAGCAGACCTCGAAGGAGCGGTCGCTCTGGCAGACATCGTCAACACCGAGACCGGCGAGGTCCTGATGGAGTCGAACACCGAGATCTCGACGGCAAAGCTCCAGCAGATGATCGACGAGGGCGTCGGCAGCTTCGAGATCTTTTTCCCGAAGGGCGACGATATCGGCGAGGTCATCGCCAACACGCTCAAGAAGGACTCGATCAATAAGCCGGTCGATGCTCTGCTTGAGATCTACCGCAAGATGCGGCCCGGCGATCCGCCAACCGTCCCGACGGCTTATCACCTGCTTGAAGGGATGTTCTTCGATGCTCGCCGGTTCGACCTCTCGCGGGTCGGGCGGTTGAAGTTCAATATCAAGATGGGCCGCCCGGAGCGCGACCGAATTGACGATCCGCTCCTCGAAGCAAAGGATTTCATCGAAGTCGTCAATTATCTTCTTCGGATGAAGAGGGACAGCGATCACTATTCGCAGGACGACATCGACCACCTCGGTAATCGCCGCGTTCGCGCGGTCGGCGAGTTGCTCGAGAACCAGTTCCGCATCGGCCTTGAGCGGATGGAGCGTGCGATCAAGGAGAAGATGTCGATCCAGCAAGACATGTTCACCACGATGCCGCGCGACCTCGTCAACGCTAAGCCGGTAACGGCCGCGGTCCGCGAATTCTTCGGTTCATCGCAGCTTTCGCAGTTCATGGACCAGACGAACCCGCTCTCCGAAATTACGCACAAGCGTCGTCTTTCGGCTCTTGGGCCGGGCGGGCTTTCGCGTGAGCGTGCCGGATTTGAGGTCCGCGACGTCCACCCGACGCACTATGGCCGCATCTGTCCAATCGAGACGCCTGAAGGCCCGAACATCGGCCTCATCTCGTCGCTTTCGTGCTTTGCCAGGATCAATGAGTTCGGCTTCATCGAGTCGCCTTACCGAAAGGTCGAGGAAGGCCGCGTGGTCGAATACGTGAAGGTTTACAATGGCGGCGATACGCCGTTCAAGCCGCACGAGCACGTTCCGCAAGAGGCTGTCGAGAAGGCAAATAGAAAGGTCGCAAAGGAAGGCGGAAAGGAAGCAGTGTTTGAGCCCTTCCCGTTCTACCTGACGGCTTGGGAAGAAGATCGCTACGTCATCGGACAGGCGAACATCGAGCTCGACGCTAAGGGAGCTATCGTCAATGAACGAAATGCGGCCCGCCGCCGCGGAGAGTTCATCACGGCCGACCGCGACGAGATCCAGTATATGGACGTCTCGCCGAAGCAGCTCGTTTCGGTAGCCGCATCGCTTATTCCGTTCCTTGAGAACGACGACGCTAACCGAGCTCTCATGGGCTCGAACATGCAACGTCAGTCGGTGCCGCTGCTTCGTGCTGAGGCTCCTTATGTTGGAACCGGAATGGAGCGGATCGCCGCCCGTGATTCGGGTGCGGTGGTTATCGCCAAACGTGACGGCGTGGTCGATTATGTCGATTCCGAACGCATCATCGTCAAGGCTGACCATAACGTTGACGGCACCATATCGCGTGAGGTGACGGCCGACATCTATTCGCTGGTCAAGTTCACGCGTTCGAACCAGAACACGTGTATCAACCAGCGGCCGATCGTCCAGGTCGGCGAACGCGTCCGCAAGGGACAGGTCGTCGCCGACGGGCCTTGTACAGACCGCGGCGAACTTGCTCTCGGCCGAAACGTGCTGGTGGCATTTATGCCATGGCGCGGATATAACTTTGAGGACGCGATCCTCGTCTCCGAGCGGCTCGTTAAAGACGACTACTATACGTCGATCCATATCGAGGAGCTTGAGATCGAGGCGCGTGACACAAAGCTCGGCCCCGAGGAGATCACCCGCGATATTCCCAACGTCGGCGAGAATATGCTTCGCGACCTTGATGAATCGGGCGTTATCCGCATCGGTGCTCAGGTCAAGCCGGGCTCGATCCTGGTCGGAAAGGTAACGCCGAAGGGCGAGACCCAATTGACCGCTGAAGAAAAACTTCTCCGTGCGATCTTCGGCGAAAAGGCCGGCGACGTTAAGGACGCTTCGCTCACATGCCCTCCGGGCATTGACGGAACGGTCGTTGACGTTCAGGTCTTTACCCGCAAGGGCCAGGAAAAAGACCAGCGTAGCCTCGATATCGAGGGGATGCAGGAAGATGCTCTTCGCCGCGACCTTGAGGACGAGATCCGCATTCTGCAGGAGCAGCGTGACGAGCGTATCAGTGAGCTATTCGATGGCCGCAAGCTGACGAAGGACCTGACCGAGGACAAGGAAGTCATTCTCAAAAAGGGAACGGCCCTTGACCGCGAAACGCTCAAGACCATTTCGCTCAAGGTGCTTAAGACGGCAGAGGTCGCCGCGGGCAACATTGATATTAAGAGCGAGGTCAAGGAATACGAACAGCGGACCGAACGTCAGATCAGCATCCTCTCGGACATCTACGACGAGAAGATCACCAAGCTGAAGCAGGGCGACGAACTACCGCCGGGCGTTATCAAGATGGTCAAAGTCTTTGTCGCGATGAAGCGTAAGCTTTCGGTCGGCGACAAGATGGCCGGTCGCCACGGTAACAAGGGCGTCATCGCCCGCATTCTGCCGGAAGAGGATATGCCGTATCTTCCCGATGGAACGCCGGTCGAGATCGTTCTCAATCCGCTCGGTGTGCCCTCGCGTATGAACGTCGGGCAGATCCTTGAAACCCATCTCGGATGGGCGGCCCGCGTGCTCGGGTTCCACTTTGCGACCCCCGTTTTTGACGGAGCAAGCGAAGCGGAGATCAAGGAATACATCAAGCAGGCGAACGATAAGTTCGATGACCTTAACCTGCCGAATTCGGTCGGCCCCTCGGGCAAGACTCGGCTTTACGACGGGCTTACGGGCGAGGTGTTCGAGCAGAAGGTGACCGTCGGGTACATTTATATGCTCAAGCTCTCGCACCTTGTGGACGACAAGATCCACGCCCGCTCGATCGGGCCGTACAGCTTGATCACGCAGCAGCCGCTCGGCGGTAAGGCACAGTTTGGCGGACAGCGGTTCGGTGAGATGGAGGTCTGGGCACTTGAGGCCTACGGTGCCGCCCATATCCTTCAGGAACTGCTGACCTGCAAATCGGACGATGTGGCCGGTAGGTCGAAGATCTACGAGACGATCGTTAAGGGTGTTTCGGATTTCGAACCGGGCATTCCGGAATCGTTCAACGTGCTTGTCCGCGAACTGCAGTCGCTCTGCCTTGATGTTGAGCTGATGACCGAGGACATGATCGACCCCGATGCCGTCGTTGCCGGTGTCGATACTTTGGTCGGAGTTGATTAATCAGTCGAGAAAGTCTTGGAAGTCTAGACAGTCTAGGAAAAACTAGGTGTCAATAGCAGCAGACTTCCAAGCTTCCTAGACTTCCTAGACTGTCCAGACTGTCTAGACTTACGGAGATAAAATGTTTCGTTTTAATACTGAAAGCAAAACGCAGCTGACCTCGAACTACGAGGCCATCCGCATCAGCCTCGCATCGCCTGACAAGATCCGTTCATGGTCGCACGGCGAGGTTACCAAGCCCGAGACGATCAACTACCGGACCTTTAAGCCGGAGCGCGACGGGCTTTTCTGTGCCCGCATTTTCGGACCGGTTTCGGACTGGGAATGCCTTTGCGGAAAGTACAAGCGGATGAAGCACCGCGGCGTTATCTGCGACAAGTGCGGCGTTGAGGTAACTCAATCGAAAGTCCGCCGCGAGCGGCTCGGCCATATCGAACTGGCAAGCCCATGCTCGCATGTCTGGTTCTTTAAGGGCCTGCCGTCGCGTATCGGCCATTTGCTCGATATCACGCTTCGCGACCTCGAAAAGATACTTTATTTCGAGACCTACATTGTGGTCGATCCGGGCGAACTGCCGGACCTCAAGGAAAAGGACCTGCTTGCCGACGACCGCTTCCGCGAGCTCTCGCGTGAGTTTCCGGGCCAGTTCGTCGCCAAAATGGGCGCCGAGGCGATCAAAGACCTGCTGATGAAGATCGACATCGAGGAACTCGTCGAGGACCTTCGCCAGCGGATGAAGGACGAGACCTCGCAGCAGAAAAAGCTCAAGTTCTCAAAGCGGCTCAAGGTCGCGAGTTCATTCCTCCGCTCGGGCAATAAGCCGGAATGGATGATCCTGGACGTGCTTCCGGTCATCCCGCCGGAGCTTCGTCCGCTCGTGCCGCTTGATGGCGGCCGCTTTGCGACCAGCGACCTCAACGATCTTTATCGCCGCGTCATCAACCGCAACAACCGGTTGAAGAAGCTGATGGAGCTTCGGGCTCCCGAGGTCATCGTCCGTAATGAGAAGCGTATGCTTCAGGAAGCGGTCGATGCTCTCTTCGATAATGGCCGCCGCGGCCGCGTGCTTCGCGGTGCGAACAACCGCCCGCTCAAATCGCTTTCGGGTGCTCTTAAGGGCAAGCAGGGCCGCTTCCGTCAGAATCTGCTTGGCAAGCGTGTCGATTATTCGGGCCGTTCGGTCATCGTCATCGGGCCGGAGCTCAAGCTGCATCAATGCGGATTACCGAAAAAGATGGCGCTCGAGCTCTTCAAGCCCTTCATCTACAGCAAGCTTGAAAAGGACGGCCACGCCGCCACGATCAAGCAGGCCCGCGAGATGGTCGAGCATCAGGAACCGATCGTTTGGGACATCCTCGAGGATGTGATCCGCGAGCATCCGGTGCTTCTCAACCGTGCTCCGACGCTTCACCGCCTCGGTATCCAGGCCTTTGAGCCGGTGCTGGTCGAGGGCAAGGCGATCAAGATCCACCCGCTCGTCTGTACGGCGTTCAACGCCGACTTTGACGGCGACCAGATGGCGGTCCACATTCCGCTCTCGCCCGAGGCGCAGATCGAGGCAAGCGTTTTGATGCTCGCTTCAAAGAATCTACTTTCGCCGGCGAGCGGCCAGCCGATCACAGTACCTTCGCAAGACATCGTTCTCGGCTGCTATTACCTAACGCTCGACCGCCCCGAACTCGGGGGCGAAGGCAAGACCTTCGGCTCGGTCGATGACATTCTGCTCGCCCTTGATGCCGGTGTCATCGAAACGCAGTCGCGGATCAAGCTTCGCTGGCGTGGCGACCTGATCGACATGCTGACCGAGCATAACAATCAAGACGTTCTCCGTGCGACCATCCAGAAGGATGTTGACCGGCTGATCGAGACGACTCCCGGGCGCGTCATTCTTAATGAACGGCTGACCCGAGACGGCCTACCGTTCGTCAACGGAACGCTTAAGAAGAAGGGCTTGCAGTCGCTCGTTCAATTCTCGTACCTGATGCTCGGCCGCGAGAACACGGTCGCTCTTCTCGATGACCTCAAATCGATGGGCTTCCTTTATGCGACGAAGTCCGGTATGTCGATCGGCATCGATGACATGGTGACACCGGCAAGCAAGCCGAAGATCATCGAAGACGCTCGTAAAGAGGTCGATAAGCTCCAGAAGCAGTACGAGGACGCGACCATGACCAACATGGAACGCGAAAATAAAGTTACTGCGATTTGGTCCGAGGTGACCGACCAGGTCGCCAAAGAGATGTTCAAGGCGATGCACGCCCGCGAAGATGAGCGGAAGGAACTTAACCCGATCCTCGTCATGGCCGATTCCGGAGCCCGCGGTTCGGAAGCACAGATCCGCCAGCTCGCCGGTATGCGCGGCCTGATGGCCAAGCCTTCGGGCGAGATCATCGAAACGCCGATCGTTGCCAACTTCCGCGAAGGGCTCAACGTTCTGCAGTACTTCATCTCGACGCATGGTGCCCGAAAGGGCCTCGCCGATACGGCGCTCAAGACGGCCGACTCCGGCTACCTGACCCGCCGCCTTGTGGACGTCGCACAGGACGTCATCGTCTCCGAGCAAGATTGCGGAACGATGAAGGGCATCTGGGCAGAGGCGATCATCCGCAACGGCGAAGAGGTCGAATCTCTTCGTGACCGAATTGTCGGCTGCACTTCGCTCGACGACATCATTGACCCGGTCGACGGCACGACCATCGTTGAAGCGAATGTCGAGATCAACGAAGACCTGGCGGCTGCGGTTCAGCTCTCCGGTCTGCAGAAGGTCCGCATCCGCTCGGCGCTAACTTGTGAGAGCCGCCGCGGCATCTGCGTGAAATGCTACGGCCGCAACCTGGCGACCGGAAACACCGTCGAGATCGGCGAAGCGGTCGGCGTTATCGCCGCTCAGTCGATCGGTGAACCGGGAACGCAGCTCACGATGCGTACCTTCCACGTCGGCGGAACCGCACGGCTTGAGTCTGAGACCAAGCATGAGGCCGCAATGGACGGAACGGTCAAGTTCCTCGGCGATTGGAACGTAATTAAGAACCGCAAGGGCGAGATGATCTCGATGAAGCGGCAGCCCTCGGAGCTCGGCCTGCTCGATGAGCGCGGCCGCGAGGTTGCTCGCTATAAGATGGTTTACGGTGCCCAACTCCACGTCAAGGACGGGCAAAAGGTCAAGCAGGACGACGTGCTCGCCACGTGGGATCCGTTCACCTTCGCCATCCTGACCGAGGTCTCCGGTACGGTCAAGTTCCAGGACCTTAAGGAAGGCAAGACGGTCGAGCAGGAGATCGATAAGGTTACCGGCCAGATCCGTCTCGTCGTCAAGGACTCGGACGAAAAGAACCAACCGCGACTTGAGATCCGTAAAGGCACAAAGATCCAGAAGACCTATCAGATGCCGATCCGGGCAAACCTTCAGGTAGTTGATGCTCAGGAGGTCGAGGCCGGCGACGTCATCGCCAAGATCCCGCGTGAAACCACCAAGACGAAGGATATCGTCGGCGGTCTCCCGCGTGTCGTTGAGCTCTTCGAGGCACGGCGTCCATCGGAAACGGCTGTTATGTCCGAGATCGACGGAATCGTTACGCTCGGCACCATCTCAAAGGGTAAGCGAAAGCTCTTCATCACCGGCGAGGACGGCGAGCAGCGTGAATACGACATCCCACGCGGTGTGCATATTAACGTGCAGGAAGGCGACCACGTTAAAGCGGGTGAACCGCTGATGGACGGGCCGCTCAACCCGCACGATATTCTCCGCGTGCTTGGTATCGAGGCTCTTCAGAACTACATCGTTAGCGAGATCCAAGAGGTTTACCGCCTCCAGGGCGTTACGATCAACGACAAGCACATTGAAGTGATCGTTCGTCAGATGCTTCGCTGGGTCAAGATCAAGGACGTCGGCGACAGCAACTTCCTGATGGAAGAGCAGGTCGATCGCTTCCGTTATGAGGACGAAAACCGGCGTGTTCGCGATGAGGGCGGGACGGCCGCCGTTGGCGATCCGCTGCTGCTCGGCATCACGAAGGCATCGCTTTCGACCGACTCATTCATCTCGGCCGCGAGCTTCCAGGAAACGACCCGCGTGCTTACCGAAGCCGCCATCTCCGGCCGCGTGGATTATCTCCGCGGGCTTAAGGAGAACGTTATCATGGGCCGTTTGATCCCGGCGGGAACCGGTATGAAATACTACCGCAACGTCAGGATCGATCCGGATGCGACCGAGAACCGCAAGGTCGAGGATGAGTTTGATGAACTCGACATCCGCGGCGGATTTGATCTGCCCGTGATCGCCGATGTTCCCGGCATCATTGAACCGGACCTGGAAGATGATGACGATCTTGAGGAAGATGACATCATCGAGGACGACTCGGAAGACCTCGAGCTCGAAGAGACAGTCGAACTCGAGCTTGATGATGATGACGACATTTAGTCGATCTTCGAGCCTTCGGGTTCGTTAGCAAAATGGGAAAAGCCCCGGCGTTTCGCACGTCGGGGCTTTTTGCTTAGATCGAGGCGAGTCCGGAAACTGGCCGTTGATCGCCTACCAGATCGAACAGCGGTTCGCCCGGACCATCGGTTGTCCGGCCGAGCAACTGAACGCCTGCTGGAACTGCGGCATGTTCGAGAGCGGCCCGTTGACACGCCATTTCGGCAGCGAGTGCGGGCCGGTCTGTACCTGCCGCCGCTCGGCTTCGGGCGTATATTTTGAGGCCCAGATCTGTCCCCAACCGAGGAAGAACCGCTGCTCGGGCGTAAAGCCGTCGATCTCGGCGGGCTTCGGCTTTCCTTCGAGCGATCGCATAAATGCATCCCACGCAACACTTAGCCCGGCAAAGTCACCGATGTTCTCGCCGAGAGCAAGACGTCCCTGCATAAAGAGCCCCGGCTGCACCTCGTATTCATCCCACTGCTTGATGAGGCACGCCGCCCGCTCTTCGAACTGCGCACGGTCGGTCGAGGTCCACCACATTTTCAGGTTGCCTTCGGAGTCGAAACGGCTGCCCTGATCGTCAAAGCCGTGCGTGATCTCGTGGCCGATAACGCCGCCGATCGCTCCATAATTGACAGCATCGTCGGCTGTGAAATTGAAGAAAGGCGGCTGCAGAATGCCGGCCGGGAACGTGATCTCGTTATTCACCGGCGAATATGAGGCGTTGACGGTCGAAGGCGTAAAGCCCCAGCGCGTCTTGTCACGCGGCTTTCCGAGGTCCGCGAAATTGCGGCGGACCTGAAAGCGATTCGCTGTCAAAACATTGCCGGCAAATGAGGCACGGCCGACCCGCAGCCCCTTGTATCCGCGAAGCTTGTCCGGGTATCCGATCTTTCGCTTAAAGGTCGAAAGCTTCGTCTGTGCTTCCTGCTTTGTCGCCGGGCTCATCCATTCGAGGTTTTCGATACGGTTCTTCATCGCGACCATCAGGTTGTCGATCAACTCGTCCATCCTCGCCTTCGCCTCGGGCTTGAATTCGCGGCGGGCATATTCCATCCCGAGTGCCTCGCCGAGAACGCCGTTAACGGTCTGCACACACGTCCGCCAACGCGGCTGCTGTTCTTTCTGTCCGCTCAGATAGCGGCCATAGAATTCAAAATTCGCATCGCGAAAATCTTTCGAAAGCGACGGGGCAGCCGAGTTGACCAGCATCCAGCGGAAATAGGTCTGCCAGTCTCGCACCGGCGTTTCGGTCATCATTGAATTGACCGCGTCAAAAAATTTCGCCGGTGCCATATTGAAACGCCTTTCCGGAGCGATCCCGCGGGCACGCATATAGCTTGCCCATGCGACATTCGGAGCCGCCTTTTCAGCCTCGGCGAGCGTAACCATGTTGTAGCGATTGTCCGGGTTCCGAAGCTCGATGGGCGTGAGTGAAGCATTCGCGAGTGCCGTTTGCAGCAGCATAACGGTGTTCGCATTCGCCTTTGCCTGCGCGGGCTCGTCGCCCATTAGCTCGAACATCTTCGCCACATGCTCGACAAATTTTTGTCGCGTCTCGATGGTCTTCGCGTCTGTATTCGTATAGTAATCGCGGTTCGGCAGGCTCAGTCCGCCTTGATTGGCGTTGATGATAACGGCGTTCGAGTCCTTGAGGTCCGGGCCCGCACCGAAGCTATAGATCGAGGGAATGCCGGCGTTGTGAAGCATCGCGAGTTGCCGGCGGACATCGGCCGTGGAACGCATCGCCGCGATCTGGCCGAGCATCGGTCTGATGGGCGTGATGCCGGCTCGCTCGATCGCCTCTTCATCCATACAGGTCGCGTAGAAGTCACCGATCAGTTGCTGGTCGCTTCCTCTGCGTGCCTTCGCGGCCGAGGCGGTCTCAAGTACTTCACGCAAGATCTCATTATTTCGTTCGCCGAGGATGTTGAATGTACCCCACCGAGCTTCGGCCGCCGGTATCTCGGTCGTCCGCAGCCAGTTGCCATTGACGTATTGGTAAAAGTCGTTGCAGGGTGAAACGCTTCGGTCCATCCGCGAGGGGTCAAAGGCCGGAACGTCCGCAAATGCACTTACCGAGAAACTGAAGGCCACGGCAAATGCGAGCACTGTACGCAAGGGTCGAGTGAACATAGATATCTCCTGAAATAGCCAGATTTGCAAATAAATACGCGGGCGAAAGCCAAACGGTTTCGGCTTTCTGACCTAAAGGACCGGGATAAAGCTTTGCTCGACCTTTCGGTGAAGCTCGCCTGCGAGTTCCTTTCGGTCGGTCCGGATGATCGGCTCCGAGCCGAAGACGACCGTTGCCTCGTATCCCGATAGCGAAAACATCCGCAGCATATGCCTGAGAAACGGCGTATCGTCCCACCAGCAGATGTAGTCGCTCGCCGGGCCTTCGCCCTCGGGTGTGCGATAGCTGATCGCGGCATATGAGACCGGCACGTCGCTCTTGGCCGCAAACTCAAAAAAAGACGACCGGAA
Organism: Acidobacteriota bacterium; assembly: GCA_016716435.1. Classification (NCBI taxonomy): domain Bacteria; kingdom Pseudomonadati; phylum Acidobacteriota; species Acidobacteriota bacterium. The sequence continues at coordinate 832,884 of JADJWI010000003.1, forward strand.
GGGAAGCACCTCTTCACCCTTTGTGCTCGTGCCCTCGGGAAAAACGATGATGCCTTCGCCGCCAGAAAGTCGATCAATGATCGCCCCGCCCGCTCGCGGAATATCCCGCCGATTGCCGCGGTTGATAAAGACCATTCCCATATCGCGCATCATTCGCCCGGCGAGAAACCAATCGGCCAGGTCGTGCTTTGCGACAAAAACGCCGCTTGCCGCCGCCCGCAATATCGGGATATCAGCATAGCCAAGGTGATTTGCGGCGAGAAAGAAGGGAGCTGTCGGCGGTTCGCCGATCACATTGAGCCGAACTCCAGCGATGCGGATGAACGAGCGTGACCAAAGGCTAAATGCCAATTGCCGCCAGTATATTTTGTTTGGAATGAAGAAAGACGAGACCCACCACGCGTAATAAATGCCGAACGAGGCAACGACGAAAAGCACGAAACGAATTATGGCTCGAATGTGATTCATGGAGAGCAGGCTGTGGCGATCCTTTGGAAGACCCTCAGAAAGCCCGCCAATGAGGCATCAGGGTTCTTCGCGTTCGACTTTCGTAAAATTGTAACGCAGGAGCACGCGTGCGGGCAATGGCTTGCCGTCACGCTCGCCGGGCCGCCAGTTCATCGCTCGGATGGCCTTATCGACCGAGGCCTCGAGGCCATAACCGGCCCAACGGGTGAATTCGATCCGGGCGACACGGCCCTCGGCGTCAATATCAACTTCGGCATCGACCGTCGCCTGAAGGCGGAAACGCGAAGCTTCGACCGTATATTCAGGCCGAAGGCGGCGATAGGGCATCGGCGGGCGAACGCCCTTGGCGGACGGCGTGTCGATCACTACAAGCCCCTCGATCTCATCATTAGAGTCAAGCGATGTGTCTTCCCGAACCGCGATCGAACCGCTCTCGCGGATGCGGGCGGCGATCTCTTTCGAGCGAGCTAGGAGCTTGTTCGCTGCCACGCTTTCCGAATCCTCTTCAGCCGATACGAGAAACCATTCGGCAAGCCTACCGGTCCGAGCACTTACGACAAAGACCGCCGCCGCCGCTTCAAAATAACGGTCGCGGCCGAAGGCACTCCGTCTTATGATCTCGGCGTGTATCAAAACAATGATGTCCGCTCCGATGACGCGGCCTGCACGCCGGGCGTCCTCGGCCGTTTGATTGAATGGTGTTTCGATACCAAGCGTGCCGAACGCGGTCTCGGCGGCCAGCCTGTCAACCGCATCGGTTCCAAGAGTTGTGATAACGCCATCCGCAAGCCGGGCCGAAAGCTCGCTCTTGTCCGGTGCGATCACCGCATAGCGTGCCGCAAAGCTCGGCACCGCCGCGAAACATATCGCGAGAAAAACGGCGGCGAGCGATGTGCGGCGTGTCGTCATCGGCGGTGGTAAAGGTCGGCGATCTCGCGGCGGAGTTCATCCGGGAAGCAGAGTCGATGGATTCGGTAGCCCTGCTGAAGCCCGCGGACAGCAGAGCTGACCTCGGAGATCTCGCGTATCTGCGGACGTGCGTAGCCGTCTTCAACGTAGATCAGGTTCTTCGGCTGCGACGAATCGGCGGTGTAAAAATTATGCTCAATGTCCCCGCCCGTATCCTCAAGAAGGTAAAACTCGGGGTCGAGGCCCGCGGCCGCGACGGCCTCGCGGGATCGCTCAACAAACTCTATCCGTTCGGTCTCCGGCATATCGAGGTCAAGGGCCTTGAAAAGCCGCCGATTCAGGAACCGAAAGGCAAGATCCGCAAGCACCGCATCGGCAGAACTCTGCCATTGCTTTATGTGAAAAATGAAGTCCGAATCGTCGATCGCCAAATGTTCTCCGAGCGAAAGCTTCGTTCCGGAGAGTATCTTTTCAAAGGGCGTCCCGCTCGCGAACCAGATGTCGCCGCCCTCTGCAAAGACCTTGAGGGCACGTCGGAGCAGCGACTTCAGGACCATCTCCGCTGCACGCAACGTCCGGTGGAAATAGACCTGGCGGAACATATAGTAACGCGCCTGCAGATAATCTTCGACCGCGTAAATGCCTGGTGCCGAGACGTAAAGCTGGTCTTGGTCCCCATTGATCTCAAGCGATTTCACGATCCATTCAAGGTCGTAAACGCCGTACTTGACGCCCGTCATCAGCGAATCGCGAAGGAGATAATCCATCCGGTCAACATCTAGCTGCGACGAGACGAGCTGAGCGAGCGCCATCGGGCGAAACGTTCCCTGAATGATCGCGGCGACGCGGCCGGGAAGTTCCGTGTCCACTTCGCGAAGCACTTGGCCGACTTCCGTATCGCTGCTCAGGACGCATTCGACCGTGAAGTCCTCGTGATGAAAACCGAGTATCGATTCAATGACGTGCGAGAAGGCCCCGTGGCCGACGTCATGGAGCAGCGTTGCGGCAAGAACGGCCGTGCGGTCGGCGGGCTCGATAGGGTATTTTTCTCCGAGCCGCCAGATTATCCGCGAGGCGAGATGATAGGCACCGAGGCTGTGCGTGAACCGCGAGTGCTCGGCTCCCTGATAGGCAAAATGCGCCAGCCCGAGCTGCCGCACCCGCCGCAGCCGCTGGAACTCAGGCGTATCGATCAGACGAATGATCAACCGCCCGTCCGGCTCATCGCCCCGGACGCGAATAATATTATGGACCGGATCGCGGTATATACGTTCTGACAGATTAATGTTACCTCACTAAAAACGGTTCGCAGGAGTCGCGCCGATTATGCTGATTCTATCAGCAATAAGACAAAAAACTATGCCACACGTTAAATTGGTGCTACTATAATCCCAATCTAATACTATATTTGACCCGGTCATTTGGAGGTTCCTATGGGAAATAGAAGTCGGCTGTTCGATGCAAGACGCGTCGTGATCGTTCTTTCGGTTTTTGCCCTATTGAGTGCGGCCGCTTCGGTATTTGCGGCAAGCACCATACAGGGTACGATCTACGACAAACGGCGAACCCCGCTTATTGATGTAGATGTAGAGTTGCTTGATCAGTTCAACCGTCTCGTTCAGCCGGGTGGGCGTACAAAGACCGACGGGGCCGGGACCTATATTTTTGGGGGCCTTTCTGATGGCCGCTATACGGTTCGCGTTTTGCCGTTTCGGTTCGACCTCGAGGATCAGGAACGATTGGTCACCATTGAATCGCAGAACATCCGCGGAGGGGAAGGCACGGTATTTCTTGTCGAGGATTTTTTCTTATCGCCCAAGAAAGGCGGTTTGGCCGACTCGGAATTGGGGGTTGTTTTTGCACAGGAAGTGCCGGAGGCCGCTCGCAGGGCCTTCGAACGGGCCGAGCGTGACTTTTCAAAGGGCCGCCGAAATGAAGGCTTCGCTGCATTGAATGAAGCGCTTTCAGCGTTTCCGAAATACTTTGACGCCCTCCATCGTGCCGGGAAGGAATTATTTTTCATGGGCAAGTTTGAGGACGCTGTCCCTTTTCTCTTGCGTGCCGCCGATGTCAACAATAAGAGTGCGTATTCTTTCTACTACCTCGGTGTTTGTCTAAGCTACCTGAAAAAGGACTATCACAAGGCGGCAAATACTGCCCTGACACAGGCAATGTTGCTCGCTCCGCAATCAGCTCAAGTTGCCTTTAGTCTAGGGAAGGTTCAAAGGTCTCTGGGTAAGTTTTCTGAAGCGGAAGCGAATCTGCTTAAAGCGAAAAGACTGACTCGTACAAGTATTCCTGAGTACCACAAGGAGCTCGCTCAGTTGTATGCGAATGATATGAAAAAGTTCAAGGAAGCAGCAGATGAGCTTGATGCTTACTTGAAGGCATCGGACGCCAAAGGCCCCGAAGCGGACGAGGTGAAAAGGTTGATATCTACTCTGCGTGAAAAAGCCAAAACGCAACCCGGTAAGAGCTGATCAGGGAGCTAAATGAAAAGATAAAAGATGCCCGAACCCGATGTGGTTTCGGGCTTTTTCTTTGGATTTGAGAGTGCCTGTCGATACCTAACTAGCCCCTCGGGGCCGTCTTATGCCGAGCCGTCCTGCGCAGGATCAGTTAACGGGAACGGATGACCAATTCGAACCGATATGAAAAAAGGCCCGTCCGAAACCGGACGGGCCTGAGTCGCTTTCTAAATCAGAATTAGAAGAAGAAGCGGAAACCAAAACGCACGCTTCGCGGGCTCTGGAAAGAATTAGCAAGACCATAAGTACTGCTTCGGCCGTTGCTGCCAGTGCCCTGAGCGGCAATGTAGTTGTTGACGAACTGCTGGATACCGCCAAGGTTGAAGATCGTGTTAAAGACCGCTGTTTCCTGCACTGCGCCGGAATCAGTCGGCAATCCACACGTCGTACAACCGCCGGTCCTCAACGTGCCAGCATTGAAGTTGGTCGTGTTGATCGCCGTCTGGGCTCCAAGGACGTTGTTTTCATCAAACAGATTCTGGAAATCGATGAACCCTTCAAGAGTGAAGCGTGCATCGCGTCCGAATTTGTAGCGATGGTTGATCGAAAGGTCCGTTTCCGTGAACATCTCCGTGCGACCGAGGTCGCCGCGGCCGTTCAGGATCGACGTTGTAACACTATAAAGGTTATAGATCGTCGTCAGCGGCGTTCCCGACTGGAATGTGGTGAACGCTGAGACCGTTGTCCGGTTGATGTTCGACCCCATCCAGTTGAAGCTGTAACCACCGTATGCCTTGAAGACATGCGGACGGTCAGTAGCCAAACGGCCGTCGTCCGGCTCGCCATTGGCGTTGAAGCCAAGCATCGGCAAGTCGAAGAAACGGTTTACGTTCGGGCTGTTGCGGCCGCCTTCATCCGAGCTGGCCAGACCTGAATAGTTGCCGAAAAGACGGCTCCAGGTATAGCTGGCACTGAAAAAGTAATCGGTCGCACGCTTGTCGAGACGAACCTCGACCGCGTCATACTCTCGGATAGCTTTCGGACACGGAAGGCCTCCCGAAAGTGCGATCTCGCAAACGAGTCCGCGTCCGGGATTTCCGATGATGTAAGCTTCCGATCCTTGGTCATTGAAAACACCTACGTCTTCGATCGCACGGTCAACATTCTTATGCGTGTACCGTCCGCCGATGAGGAAGTTACGACCAAGTTGATGGTCGATGCCGAAGGTGTATTCGCTCTGCCGGGCAGCAACAATATCCGGATCGATGGCACCGGTCTCGAAGATGTCGGCACCTGCGAGATTGGTAGCGATACGGAAGTCGAACTGACAGACAGAGTATCCCGGTCCGCCTACGATCGGGCATGTACCGCCGATCGGATCCGGAGCTCCACCAAGGATGTTGTTGAAGTTGTAGCTGGTGTAAAGGGCACCGCGAGCCGGCGTGAGTTCAAAGAAATCGCGGCGGAAGAAATCTCCACCGAACGAACCACGCGGAAGCTCATACTTGAAGCGGTCATAGAACCAGCCATAGTTACCATAGAGCTTGGTCTTGCCATTACCGGTAAGGTCAACAGCAAAGCCAAGACGCGGCGAGATCTTGTCTCCCCAGCCAAACTCAATGGCGTTCGAACCTTCGCTTCCAAAGTTGGGAACCACTTCGTTCTCAAAACGGACGCCAAGGTTGAGGGTCAACCGACGAACCGGCTGCCACGAGTCCTGAACAAAGATACCCGTGTTGTCGCTGCTGGCTTCGCCAACCGTTCCAAATCGGGTCATTAGGCCTGCACCATAAACGCAGCCGGGAGCCGGCGGTCCACCCGCAACGCAAAGCGGGCCCGACGCAGCAACCGGTGCAAGAGCACTGATCAAACGACCGTAGAACAACTGGATCAGACCGAGATCGGTATATCCGCGTTCGACGGTATTGAAGAGTCGATTGTACTGGAAGCCGACCTTGATGTTGTGTGTTCCGCCGGCTTCAACGCCAACGAAACCTACGTCGCCGTCCAACGTTGTACGAGTTGAAACGTCAAAGTTTACCTGTGAGTTGCTAGCAACGTTCTGGAAACCCTGAGCACAGCCTGTCTCGGCCGGTGTGATCACCGTCTGCGTAACCTGGCTGCAGAGAACGCGTGTCACACGGGCAAGTCCGTATGAACCAAGCTTCTCATTCAAGAAGCTGCGACCGCCACGAACATTGATAATGATCTTGCTCGTCGGCATATAGGTCATCTGACCATTGATCGCGTTTGCGTTCTGACGTCCGCCCTGTTGACGAAGGAGTTCGGCACCGCTAAGTACGCCGGTCGTTCCGCCAAAGTTAACCGACTGCGGGGCCGATAGGCCTTCGGTCGAAGCAGGAAGCAGACCCTTCTGAACCGTCGGGTTCCAAAGAAATGTTCCGAAAAAGCGTAACTTCTGGGTCGGGGATGCGTCGAGCCGAATGTTTGCATACTCCTGACGAACCGTATTGTTGTACGAGATCGTTTGGAGGGGCGTGCGGTTCACATTCGGGTTCGGCGTTCCAAAATAATCAATGGTTCGGGTCGTTTCAAAGATCTGGGGGGCATATGTAGCCTGGAACCAGAATTTATCTTTAACGATCGGTCCGCTGAACTGGAAGGTAGGGAAGTAATCCGTTCCACCGTCTGACGGGGGCTGGAAATACTCGAAAGTGCCGGGGCCGTTCGTTGAGTCGAATTTATTCAGAACCTCACGCCGGTCACCTTGAAGCTGACCCGGACGGAACGAGATACCGAAGTTTCCGCGCCACTGATTGTTGCCGCCGCTGGTGACAACGTTGACGATACCGCCGGTGGCTCCGCCGTATTCAGCTTCGTAACCGGTCGATTTTACCTGGACTTCTTGAACTAGCTCGAATGGAACGTTGAAGTTGCCATCAAGCGATCCGGTGCGGAAGTTCGTTACTTCCTGGCCGTCGATGATGAACACGTTCTCTGAACCTGATGCACCGTCGATCTGGAATCCACCGCCGAGAGCCTCAGGGCGAACGTTCGGAGCGATCTTGAGCAAGCTGGCAAAGTTGTTGCCGCTCGGCAGATCCTCGATCACGCGTTGTCCAATGGTGGTGTCCACCTTGGTTCCGCCAAGGTCGATCTGAATCGTATCAGAGGCAACGACATCAACGGTTACGCCCTGCTCACCAATTTCTAGTTGAGCACTCGCATTTGCCGTCGAGTCAATGCTTACAACGACCTCTCGACGCGAGGTCTTAAAGCCCGTGCCGGTCGCTGTAATTTCGTAGGCTCCAGAAGGAACCTGGCTAAAGCGGAAAACACCATTCGAATTGGTCGTCGTAGTTTGCGAGAAACCAGTCGTCGTACCAATACTGCGAGCCGTCACGGTAGCGTTGGGTACAACGGCTCCGTTCGGGTCTGTGATGGTGCCTTCAATGTTACCTGACGTTCGCTGCCCAAATGTCATTGCCGTGAGGCAAAACATAAAGGCAAGAACCGTAACAATAGACTTGAAGTTCTTTATCATTTTTTTCTCCTGTAGAAATTAAGAATCCGCTCTAAAAGAAAATCCCGCGCCTTTCTTACAAGCAAAGGCAAGCAAGTGCGGCAAGCGGTCCTCCTCGAGGCAGTTCTATAAAGGAAGGGGAAGCCTTTCTTTTTTCAAATTTGTAAGACCGAAAGTCGGGGAAGCTATCCTCCCAAAAACGATCTCGAGGCTGTTTCAGTTATCCAATGTGCTCAATTGTGTGGGAAGCACTATCTTAGGCCGAAACAGGCTCGAAATACTAACCGTCTTACTACTCCTATTTAATGCAACGAACGTGCCAAACTCTAGACCAGCGTATAAACCGTACAAACAGGGCATTTACACGTATTCGGCAAAAAATGCGACGGCGGAATAATTCAAAAAAATGGATATAATTACGGAATTGTGAACTGCTAGAAATTCAGCAAATGCCCGAGCTTTTCCTTTTTTGTCTTGAGGTAGTGGGCGGCGGGTTCCTGAGTCTCGATCTCGATCGGGATTCGTTCGACTACATTGAGGCCCGCTTCTTCGAGAGCCTCGAGCTTATCAGGGTTATTCGATATGATGCGGACCTTGCAGAGGCCGAGGTCAAAGAGAATTTCGGCACACTGCCGGTAGTTGCGGGCATCGATGGCAAAGCCGAGAGCTTCGTTTGCCTCGACCGTGTCGGCACCTTCGTCTTGGAGTGCGTAAGCCCTGATCTTATTGATAATTCCGATGCCGCGGCCTTCCTGCTGTTGATAGACGATGGCTCCACGGCCTTCGGCCTCGATCATTCGCATTGCCTGTTCGAGCTGCGGTCCGCAATCGCATTTGACCGAGCCGAAGACGTCGCCAGTCAGGCACTGTGAATGTATTCGGACGAGCGTCGGGACATCCGGCCGCATTTCGCCCTTATGGAGTACGACAAACTCCTCGGTGCTGTTGGTCGAACGATAGCCGGAGATAAGGAACTCGCCGAAGGTGGTCGGAAGCTTTGCGGTCGCGACGTGCTCTACGGTCAGCGGCCCCGTTTCGGGCGGGCATTTGGGTTCTGGTTCGGACAAGTAGCAATAACCTCTACGATCACTAAAGTTGCGGCATCGCGATCACACTACGCCGGCGAAACGAAAAGTATTTCACACTTCACGGCCAAAAGAAATAGCCGCTGCCGTATGGTAGCGGCAGCGGCGCGGTGTGGAGGAGTAACCCGTTCCGTTATTTCTCTTCTTCGTCGGAGCTTTCCGTGTCCTTCTCTTCTTTTTCCTTCTGCTCGTCCTCATGATGAGCGAAGACCGCTCCATCGGAGGTTCCGAAGATCTTGGCGAAGAGTCCGCTAAGGACCTCTGAGACCTTTCCGGGTTCGCCAGCAGTTTCAGTTACCATTGCCGGAATTTCGGCGAATGCAGTATCGAGCCGGATAAGTTCGGCAGAAACGTGCAGGCAGAAGCCGCAGTCGCCCATATGGCTGATCACCGGGCCAGCCTCTCGCTCGCTCAGGTTGCCGTCAACGAAAGCGGCGATGGTGTCCTGCTCGATGTGTCCGCCGGCGGGGTTTGTTCCTCTGCGAGTAGCCAGATATCCGCCAAGCAGTGCCTGGATCGCTTCATACTGTGGGTGAATTTTCTCTTCGTTAGCCATTGTTCCGGTTTTCCTCCCGTAACTTAGACGTCACGCTTGGAAATATTTTGCGTAACTTCTGTCGGCACCCGCAAAAAAGTTTTCGATGCCTAAGATGCTACGCTATGTTGCCGACAATTTTGCGAAAAGATCGCCCGAGCCAAGGTCTCGGGTGGCCAATTCCATGCAAATCGCTGATTCCTCGTGGGAAAGACCCTGCGTCGCCGAAAGCTCGTGTTTGAAGTTTTCAAGCACTCGGGCGTAGGACTTCTCAAGCCACCGCATCACTGTCGATTCGTGCGTGCGGCCGCCCGTTTCGCGGGTTTGCGACCGCCGCTGAAACCATCCGCGGAGCGGCGAATCTTCATTCTCCAAAAGCCGTGCGATCTCGCGCAGCTTCAGATTCTCATGGTGGTAATAAAGCAAAAGCAGCCGCTCGTGCGGTTCGAGCGATGCAAAGGCCGCTGAGAGCGATTCTATCGTTGCCTTTCGGTAACGCTTCTCAGCAAGCTGATCAACGGCTTCCTGCTCGCCATCATCAACGCCTGCGAGAAAAGCCGCATGAGCAGCTCCTTCGCCGACGTTTTCCGTCATCTCATCGAGCGAAACTTCGTCTGGGCTCGAGCGATGAAGATCGACCAGCGAATGCCAGACGACAGTCCGGAGCCATCCTCGGATCGAGCCACGACCGCTGTAGGTTGCAAACTTAGAAATGCGTTCGCCATCGACGACCCGCGTCCCGTAAAGCTCTACGTAAACCGTGTCGATCACGTCTTGGGCATCGACTTCGGTCTTGGCAAGGTGGCGGGCAACGCGTTCGAGGTACGGCCGATGTTGCTGGTCAAACTCCCACCAGGCACGCTCGCTGCCGTTCGAGCAGGCGATCGCCATAAACAGGTCATCGGCCTGAAGCTGCTCAATAAAGGCGTTTGCTTCCTCGGCGGTCGGCGGCGATTCTGCGGCCGAGCAGAATCTCTGAAGGCTGCGTTCGACCGAGCCCCGAAACTGCTCATCGGTCACGCCAAAATTCGGCGCGTTTTCATGACAACGGGCATAAAGGTCGCCGATCGAGGGGCCGGCCGCGGCAATGATTTCAGTAAATTGAGAGTCGCCTTCGTGCATCGCCCGAACATTATAGCGGAGCGGCCACAAATAGACTAGTAACTAACAAATACGGCACTTTGCCGCGATCAGTCAGGCGGCGTCCGGCTGCAAATCAGGAGCGAAACCGCCGGAAGAATGGTCGAGGTCAGTTTCGGAATATTGCAGCCGAAACAGCTTCCAATAAAGCCCGCGAATCTTCAGTAGCTCATTGTGGCTTCCCATCTCGCGGAGCTCGCCGTGGTGGAAGACCATGATCCGGTCGCACTTCTGGACGGTCGAGAGCCGATGGGCGACGACCAGCGATGTCCGGCTTTCCATCACGCGTTCGACCGCGATCTGGATAAGCTGCTCGGTCTCGGTGTCGATGGAGCTTGTCGCTTCGTCGAGAACAAGAATACGCGGATCAAAGGCAAGCGCACGGGCAAACGAGACAAGTTGTTTCTGCCCGACCGAAAGCCCCGCACCGCGTTCGCGGATGCCGTGGGCATACCCGCCATCAAGCTCGGAGATGAACGTATCAGCATGAACCTCTTTCGCCGCCCATTTTATGCGATCGTCGTCGATCGCCGGATTGCCGAGGCGAATATTGTCCTCGACCGAACCGCTGAAAAGGAATACGTCTTGTAGTACGACGGCGAAGTTCGACCGCAGATCAGCGAGGTCCCAATCGCGGATATCGACGCCGTCAAGCAAAATGCGGCCCTTCTGAATATCGTAAAACCTCATCAAGAGATTCGTGACGGTCGTTTTGCCCGAACCGGTGTGCCCGACCAATGCGACATTCTCGCCGGGCTCGATGATGAAGCTTACGTCTTTGAGCACCCAATCGTCTTCTTTATAAGCGAACCAGACATTGCGAAATTCAATCCGCCCTTCGGCCTTGCCGGTCTTTTTCGGATTTTCCGGGCTCTTGATGGCGATGTCCAGATCGAGCAGGATGAAGATGCGGTGCGAGGCGACGATGGCCGCCTGAAGTACATTAAATTTGTCTGATAGATCGCGGATCGGCTGGAAAAGCTGGAGCGAGTATTGGATGAACGAGGCAAGAATGCCGACCGTTAATCCCGCCTCTGCCGCGGAGAAGCTCGATATCTGCCCCCACGCAAAGAAAAAGATCACGGCCGCGATGCCGACCGCCCCAATGAAATCGACGAGCGGGTAGAAGACCGAGTAATAATAGATCGTCTCGATGTTCGCCTGCCGATAGTTGTCGTTTATCTTTGCAAATTTTTCCTGCGAGCCTTCCTCGGCGTTCATCAACTGAACTGTCTGCGCACCCGAAGTGTACTCCTGCAAAAACGCGGCAAGCCGGGCGTTGCGGGTTCGGACCTTGTCGAACCCCACGCGGGCATGCTTGCGGAACCAGTTGGTCGCGGTGAAGAGCAGCGGAACGGTAACAAGCGAGACGATCGCGAGCTTCCAGTCAAGCCAAAACATCCAGCCGATGATGGCGATGATGATGACAAGATCGCCGAGCACGTCGATGACGCCGGATGTGAAAAGCTCATTTAGCGCATCGACGTCCGAGGTCAACCGGGTGATGATGCGCCCGACCGGATACCGGTCGAAATATGCTACCTCTTGCCTCTGGAGCTTCGTGTAGATCTGGCTGCGGAGGTCGTACATCACCCTTTGGCCGACGCGGTTGAGCAAGATCTCCTGTAAATAAGAAAAGATGAAGCGGAAAAGAAAAACGCCGAAAAATGCGAGGGCGAAGAGCCAGATACCGTCGGTCGTCCGCGGCGTGATGTAGCTATCGACCGCGACCTTTGTGAAGAAAGGCTGGGTGCTGATCAACGCATTCGTTAGGAATGTCAGCACCAACGCAAGCGCCGCCAGGTGCCAGTAAGGCCGAAGATACCCGAGCAGCCGCTTGACGATGCGAAGATCGTAGGTCTTCCCGATGGCCTCTTCTTCGTGATATTTGGTTACTTCGGTTGACACGGTCTTTACCCGATTCTAGTTTGGTAAAAGCATTTGCGCCAATTTAGAATGCAGAAACGTGAACCGCTTTATTGACGAAAATAAGGATAATTGGCGGCGGCTTGAGGACCTGCTCGGGATGCTTCAGGGCTCGGGACTTCGGGGGCTTTCAAAGCTCGAGGTGCGCGAGTTTGGCGAGCTTTATCGCCGGGCGGCGGCGGACCTTGCGATAGCCCGTGCGGAGACGCGCGATCCGAAGGTCATCAATTACCTTAATAGCCTCGTCGTCCGTGCCCATGGCCGCATCTACCGGGCCGAGGGCGGTGCGGTCGGCATCTTCAAGCGCTATTTTCGCCGCGATCTTCCGGCGGCGTTTCGCTCCGTTCTGCCATTTTCGGCATTTTCGTTTTTTCTGTTCATGTTCTTTGTCGTCGCGGCCTTTGTGCTCGCTTTTCGTGATCCTGACTTCACCAATCTGCTCGGATTAGCCGATGTAGAAACAATGGCTGCCTCAAATAACCGCTGGTGGCTTTCGCTGAATGAAGCGAATCAGGTCGGGTCTTCAGCGATATTGACGAACAACATTCGTGTCGCATTTTTCGCGTTTGGGCTCGGGGCTTTTTTTGGTATCGGGACGATCTACGTTCTTGTTTTTAACGCACTCTTGATCGGCGGCGTGCTCGGCACATGTTATCGCGTTGACCCGAACTTCGGTGCGGGGCTTGCAAACTTCATGGTCGCCCATGGCGTCGTCGAGTTGATGTGCATCTTCATCGCCGCCGGAGCCGGGCTGTCGATCGGCTATGCCATTCTCGTTCCGGGCGACCTGACGCGGGCCGAGGCGTTGAAGAAGCGAGGTGTCGAGGCGGCAAGGATCGTCATCGGCATCGCTCTTTTCCTCTTTGTGGCGGGTGTTATCGAAGGCTTCATCTCACCCTCCGACCTGCCGGTCCCTGCAAAGATCGCAACCGGAGTCCTGACCGGAACTCTTATGCTGCTTTATCTCGGGTTCGTCGGGCTGAAGCCGGTAGCCGAAGCGGTCGAAAACTAAACGCCCCTCGTTGGTCAAAGCTCGAAGTTGTTCAGCGCCTGACTCCCTTCACATTGAAATGCCGGGAGTTTTCCGCAGATAAGTACCATCGGAAAGTTGGCGAAGCATGAACTCAGCAACATCAGCCCGCGAGACCCGGGTTGCCGGATGTTGGTTATCGATGGCGTCGCCGTGGCGGTACTTTCCTGTGCGGCGGCCGTTCGTTAGGCCGCCCGGGCGGACGAGCGTCCATTCCAGCGAGCTATCAAAAATATATCTTTCCTGGACCTCTTTATCTTCGAGGATATTCTTGATCACAAGCGGAACAAAGATGTACTTCGCAAACCATGTGAGGTGATCCTTGCTATCACCGACGCCGACCGATGATTCGAAGATCAGCCGCTTCGGCCCGAGCCGCTCCATTACATCGATGATGTTCTTTGTGCCCTCAGAAAGCTCGTCGCTCTTGCCGAGTCCGGGCGAACCTAAAGCAGAGAGTACCGCGTCGTGGCCCGGAAGGGCCGCTTCAAGCGAAGCCTTGTCCAAAATATTGCCGCGAGCCACACTCAACCGCGCGTTCTCGATTTTGAGCTTTTCAGGGTCGCGGACAAAGGCCGTGACATCGTGCCCGGCCTCAAGCGCCTGTGCAACAAGCTCCCGTCCCGTCAACCCGGATGCACCCAGAATTATCAATTGCATAGAAAATCCTCAGTATTAGTATCAAAGTAGGCCGCGTTCCTTTACTCGCAGATAACTTTCGAGCAGCCTTGGGCCGAGGGTTTGGGTGGTTACGTCGAGTGCGAGTCCGCCGAGCGATTCTACGAGCCTGAGAGCGGATTCGCGTTGGTGTATTATCTCTTCGGCGGCGGATTGCAGAAAGACCTCGCGGATCTCTTCCGGCTTTGCAGAGACCATCGCGTTCAGGTCGCGGTCGCCGATCGTTGCGACGAGCGGCAGGTGTCTCGGCCGGAGCAGCCGCAGGGAATTGATCAGCTCACGCGAACTGTCCTTATCGACCACGTCTGTCAGGATAACGACGAACGCACGCTTTTTGAGGTTTGAGGCGATGAACTGAAAAGCCCGGGCGTATGAGGGCTCGATGAGTTCCGGCTCCATGTCGTGCAGAGCCTCTAGCACCGCGTCCATGTGCTCAACTCCACGCTTCGGCGGCAGATATTTGCGAACACGCCGGCCGAAGACGACGATGCCTGCGTTGTCTCCGCCGCGTGCACAGGCGGACATCAGTGCGAGGGTTGCGTGGATCGCTGTGTCAAACTTCGTCTCGCCATCGATGCGGCCTGTCATCATTCGCCCGGCGTCGATGGCGATCATCACCGTTTGGTCGCGTTCGATCTGATACTGCCGCGTCGTCAGCTTTGAACGCCGGGCCGTTGCTGTCCACGAGATATGCCGCAGCTCATCGCCGCGGACGTAATCGCGCATTGATTCAAACTCGCGACCCTCACCGCGACGGGTCGAGCGCCGCTGAACAGCGATGAACGATTGATTCCCGAGGGCCTTCAACTCTATCTCGCGGGCACGCCGCATATTTGGGTAAACCTTTATGGCCTCCGGTTCGCCGATCTCCGCCTGGCTCCAAACGAGGCCCAACGTTGATCGAAACCGAGCCGCGATCCGTCCAAATTCGTAACGGCCACGCCGCGTCGGCCGAAGCCGGTATGAGAACTCTGCTTGTCGCTTTCCCGGTAACTCAAACTCGCTCTCGCGCGGATCGAGCACTTCAAGTCCGGGCGGATACTCGTCCTTTATCCTGATCAGGATGTCGCGTGTTCCCGTATTCTCGAGTAAAAGCCGCACCTCGTTGGCATTGCCGATAGCGAAACGCACCGGAAACTCACGCACGGCCGCAACGTCATCGATCCGCTTTCGGCTCAGGAAATGATCGGCGACGGCTGCGGTTATCAGCAGGATGTTGTAGGCAAGTGCAACCCATCGCAGGAACGGGAAGTTCCACGAAAGCGAGAGCGGGACAAGGCTGAGCACCGCGAGGAAGTAAAATCGTCCGGAGAAGACAAATCGCATCGGTTCGTCGGATTATACCATTGACGGAGCTGCTTGCCGCAAAATTAGCCCGAGCCCACAACCTTTGCTACCATCCTCGTTAAACGCTTGGTCCGGCATGTTTCAAAAAGGGCCGCCAAAACACAGATGCTCGAACAACTTAAGCGAAAGATCTACGATGTCCTGGTAGAGACTGATGATGGGGAAACGATAGACCGCATCGTTGCGGTCCTGTTAATGATCCTCATTTTCCTGAATGTGATCGCTGTCGTGATCGAGTCGGTCGAGTCGGTCGCCGTTCGCTATGCCGGTTTTTTCTTCGCATTCGAGCTCTTTTCCGTCGCGGTTTTCTCGGTGGAGTATTTGCTCCGCCTTTGGATCGCTCCGCTCGACCCGCGCTACGCGGGTGCGGTCCGCGGCCGCCTTCGGTATGCATTGACGCCGATGGCTGTCATCGATCTGCTGGCGATCCTCCCGGCGTTCCTGCCGCTGTTCATGGCGGTAGATCTCCGGATGATGCGCGTCCTTCGCCTTTTCCGGCTTTTTCGGTTGCTCAAACTTGGCCGATACGTCGATTCGCTCGATGCTCTCAGCCGCGTGGTTAGGGCAAAGCAGGAAGTCCTGCTCGTTTCGACAACGATGATCGTCATCCTCCTGCTTTTCGCCGGGAGCCTGATGTATGCCGCCGAAAATGAAGCTCAGCCCGATAAGTTCTCCGACATTCCTTCGGCACTTTGGTGGGGCATCGCGACCCTTACGACCGTTGGCTACGGCGATGTTTTCCCTGTTACGCCCATCGGCAAGGTGCTTGGCGGAGTGATCGCATTTCTCGGCATCGGAATGTTCGCACTCCCGGCCGGCATTCTGGCAAGTGGCTTTGCCGAAGAGGTCGAGAGCCGACGAGCGAAGTCGCGAGCCGAGGGCACCTGCCCGCACTGCGGTGAGCCTCTAGAATAGGTTCCGAGAATCACACAGAACAAAGCAACCATTTCCGCCCGTCGCGGCACTAAGAGTGCATTGACCTGATCGGAGCCGTGCCGAAATATGCGTAGAGTCTTGCTTCTCCTAATGTTATTGCTTTGCCCGGTGGCTGCCGAGGCTCAATCTGAGCCGATCACGGGCGCCGTTGCGGACGCGTTTTTGGCGTTAGCGAATGGCGACGACGGGCCCGGTGAGGAATCTGCCGAGTTTAAGACGACCGATAATCCGATCTACTGCGTTGTGAACCTAAGCGGCACCGACCCGCAGACCGTTCGGATGAAGCTTGTTGCCGTCCGCGTCGCCGGGCTTCGTGAGGGCTCGCAGATAGTTTCGACCAGCTATACGACCAAGGACGGCGAAAACATCGTTCAGTTTACCGGTGGGCCGAGCAAGGTCTGGTTTGTTGGGAAATATCGAGCGGAGATCTTTGTTGACGATAAGCTGGAAAAGACGCTTGAGTTTGACGTAAAGGGCCCTGCCGCCGTTCCATCATCCGCGTTTACCGAAAAGCCGAAACAGCCACCCGCTCCACGAAGGCCGCAGCGAAAGAATTAACGCACCCAAAGCAAAAGTAAAAGGGCCGCCCGCGAAGGCAGCCCTTTTCTAGTTCAGTTTCGTTTCCGGAACTTACCAGCGGTTACGTCCGCCGCCACCGCCGCCGCCGAAGCCGCCGCTGTCACGGCCATAGCCGCCGCCACCGCCGCCGCCACGGTTTCCACCGCGTCCGCCGCCGCCACCGCCGCCAAAGCCGCGATTTTCGCGGGGCTTAGCTTCGTTGACTTTCAGCTCGCGTCCGTTGTGCTCGGTTCCGTTAAGTTCCGTGATGGCCTTTTCGCCGTCTTCTTTGGTCGCCATTTCGACGAAACCAAATCCGCGCGAGCGGCCTGTGTCACGATCTTCAACTACTGTCGCTGATTCGACGGTTCCAATGCCTGAAAAGAGTTCCTGGAGATCAAAGCTCGAGGTCTGGAAGGAAAGATTTCCTACGTAAAGTTTCATTCTAAAAATTCATCCTTTGTCGCGCCATCCGACGGACAATTCAAGAGAAGCGTTAAGATAACGAAGGGTACTTTGGAGTAACGGCCTGCCCGCAAAGAATCGTATCTGGTTGCTCAAGAGCTACTTCTCAGCCTATCAACATAACCCGCTCTCGAACTTCCAAACGCCGTCGAACAAAACCTTATCGTATCGGGGCGCATCACCGTTGATGCGCGAGAGTAGGACCAACACTGCTAATAATGACGACGAACAATGCGTATAGCAAGCGGGTAAAGACGATTTTATGCCGGTTTGCTTACTGGCTCATGATCCGGCCATCGCGAGGATCTCCTCGAGTTTTTCCTCAGCCGCCGCCTCGCCGAGCTCGATCAGCTCATCGGCGCGCTTTATCTCATCGGGGCGGATGTGGGCGATCGCGGGTTCGATGATGATGTCAGCCCGGTAGTGGTGGCTTTTTGAGGAGTTGCGGATCATCATCATCGCGGCCTGAATAAACGTACCGACAAGCGTATTCGGTGTGCCGGCATCGACCGAGCCGCAGGTCAGCAGGTCAACGGCTATGACCTTATCGGCACCAAGTTTCCTGACGGCCCGCGTCGGCATCGGCGAGGCAATGCCACCATCGATCAGCACTTTTCCGTCAGTGCCGATAACCGGCACGAAAACGCCCGGTATCGCACAGCTTGCCCTTACGGCCTCCGCAACATTTCCCTCATCGCGAAAAACGACCTCCTTTCCGGTCGCGAGGTCGCAGGCAACGATCGCCAGCGGTATCTCAAGTTCCTCAAACCGTGTCAGCGGAAAATTATTCTCGATAAAGCGGCCAAGCGGTTCATTGGTCAGCAGTCCCTTGGGCGAATAAGAAAACGCGGAAACGTCGAACCAACCGAGCTTTCGGCTAAACTTGATTATGTCGTCGGCCTTAAGCCCGGCCGCGATGGCCGCACCGACGATCGAACCTGCGGAGCATCCCGCCGCCATGTCGATCTGGATCCCGGCACGCTCAAGCACCCGGAGCACGCCGAGATGTGAGTATCCGCGTGCACCGCCGCCCGAAAGAGCAAGGCCGATCTTCTTTCTTTCCATAAAGGTAAACGCAGGGAAGCGAACACTTTGATTTTACCGACCCTTTGTGGAAAACTTAAGCCTCGACGAACGTGAAACCTCAAGAAACCTTCTCATTTACGCGACATAAAACCAGTGCAGATATGGCCGCGGGCGAAAGCGTCTGCCCGGTATGTTCGCGTGAGACGCTCGATGAGTTCGTCCCGATGCGCGTGCTTGAGGACGATTTCCAAAGTCTGATCGCGGCCAACGCTCCGGATACTGCAGAGTTTAGAGCGATCTGTTCGCGGTGTCTTCGGCTTTTTGAGAAGGCGAAGGACCAAATAGTTCAGGATGCCGCAGTTCAGAAGGACGGCTCGCACGTCCTTTCAACGCCGCTCCGGCTCGATGCCGACGAACGCTTCACCGGCCGCGGCGTGACCATCGCCTTTCTCGACTCGGGCTTTTATCCGCACGTTGATCTGACGACCCCGCGGAACCGCATCGTCGGCTATCGCGACCTTCTCCGGGCCGATGGCGACCTCAGCTCGCTCTTTCAGCCGGACGTTGCAAGCTGGCACGGAATGATGACCTCGGTCGTCGCCGCCGGCAACGGCTCGCTCTCGAACGGCTTTTACCGCGGGCTTGCTCCGGAATCGGACGTGGTGCTTATCAAGCTGGCGCGGACCGGCCGCATCACCGACCAGAATATTCTCGATGGGCTCGAGTGGGTGTTTGAGAACCGCGAGCGTCACCGCATCCGTGTCGTCAATATCTCGGCCGGCGGCGATGACGAGCAGCACTACCTTTCCGACCCGCTTTCGCAGGCGGTGGAGCACTGCACGGCCGCGGGCATAACGGTCGTTTGTGCAGTGGGGAATGCCGGCCACTTGCCGAACCATCCGGTCGTGCCGCCGGCGAGCGCGCCTTCGGCGATAGCGGTCGGCGGCCTGGATGATAAGAATTCGATGAACCGTGCCAAACGCGGAATGTATCGCTCGTCATACGGCCCGACGGTCGACGGCCTCCAGAAACCCGAGGTGATCGCGCCTTCGATCTGGGTGCCGGCACCGATACTTCCGAACACGCCGACCGCCCAACAGGCATCTTTTCTCGAAAGGCTCGATAAAAGCGAAGACTCGGAGCTTCACCAGATCGTCCGCGACCATCCTGGCGTCGACGCCGAGCTCGATGCCGCTCTCGACCGGCCGATTCATACCATCCGCCAGATCATCACGCTCAAGCTCCAGCAGGAGAATGTGATCACCAAGCACTACAAGTACGTTGACGGCACGTCGTTCTCCGCACCGATCGTTTCGTCGCTTGTCGCGCAGATGATCGAGGCAAACCCGAACCTCTCGCCCCAACAGATCAAGCGCATCCTGATCACAACGGCAGAACGGCTGCCGCACTACGAAGTTGACCGCCAGGGATGGGGTGTTATCGATCCCAGGCGGTCGGTCGAAGCTGCTCTGAACTTCACTGAAAATTAATTGTCGCGGTCAGGCGTCGGCGTTCGCCGCGGGGTCGGGCTTGAGCCCGGGCGTATCACCGTCGGCGAAAGCACCGGTGCCGGAGTTCTTCCCGGCGTAGGTGTCCTTACCGGAGTGGCCGTAGCTGTCGGACGCGGCGTTGCGTCGTCGTCCGGGCCCGCGGTCGGCGTCGGGCTCGGAGTTGCCGTAGCCGTGGGGCTTGGCGTCGGCGTTGGAGTCGGCGTTCGCAAATTGGCGTTGGTGTTGGTGTTTGTATTTGTATTTGCCGGGCGGTTGGCGTTGATATTGACGTTCCAGTCAAAGAAGTCGCCCATGCCGGTGTTCGTATTGACGTTGGTGTCCACGTTCGCAAAGTTCGCATTTACGTTCGTGTTCGCATCACTTCCGCCGCGGGTCAGCAGCCAAAAGCCGCCCGCTCCGAGTCCGACCAAAGCCAAAGTCGCGATCATCGTTAGCATTACAACCACCGCAGTGCTCGGGCCTTTCGGGGGCGCTTGAAACTGCGATGCTGCAGGAGCCGCTGCTCGTGCAGGCGGCGGTGTGGTCGGGACAATTATCTTCGGCGGCGGAGCGGGCTCGTCTTCAAAATTGTCATCGTCAAAGCCCGGCGGCGGAGTTGGCGGTGCGATGTCCCGCTTTTTGCGGATGACGGTCACTTCGCCGGGATCGTCTTCATCGGGCGGCGTCCCGAGATCCTGGCTCGGCATCTCGATAAACTTCGGTTCGGCCTCATCGACGAGCGGCGAACCGTCCTTCATACAAAAACGCAAGATCTCTTCGTCGTAGCGGGTATTGCACGTCGGGCAATATTTCATAAGCGGGTTCGTGCCGCTGGACCGCGGCCTTCGTGACTTTCAGGAATATTACCACGTAAACCGCATCGCCCGGAATCCGCCCGCGTTGAGAAGCGAAACGCCGCCCTTAATTGTCCTCGCCGTCGTCGTCCGCTTCCTCGTCTTCTTTGGCAAATCGGTTCGGCATCGAGCGGGTTGCCCCGAGGCTTATGAGATATGCCTCGACCGCTTCATCTGCAACCTGGTCGAGCAAATTCTCGCCTTCCTTATCAATAATGTGAATGTCCGATCCGGCTTCGACCAGCATCCGAACCTTTTCGAGATCGTCGTCAAAGGCGGCGTGCATCAGAGCCGTCCAGCCGTTATCGTCCTTTGCACGGACGTCGGCTCCAGCATCGAGCAGCAGCTTCACCGCGTCAGCGTCCAGATCCTCGGCGGCACGCAGCAGGGGCGTTCGACCGCTCCGGTTTGCGGCGTTCACATCCGCACGATTTTCGAGCAGCAACTTTATGAGTTCCGGCGGCGTGTCGTCATCGATGCGGAAAAGCACGTTCTCGCCATTCTCGTTTCGGTGATCGGCATTTGCGCCAAAGAGTATCAGCCTTCGCACGATCCCCGTGTTTCCGGTCCGGACGGCAATGAAAAGCGGCGTCGAACCGTCGGACTCCTGCTCATCAGCGAATACGCCACGGGCGAGAAGGTCGCCGACCAACTCGAGATCGTCATCATCGACCGCCCTCGCGAGCTCATTTTCGATCTCGATCTCAACTTCCGACGAAATAGCTACTGCTCCTGTTAACACGAACTGCTGGATCGAAAGAGTTAAGGGCTGAATTCGTTCCGTGCCAGTGCCGATCACAATGTTATTCATCTGAAGCGCCATGAATCCATCGGATCGTGCCTCGATCGAGTACGTCCCGTCCGGAAGAGCCTCGAATCTATACGTGCCGTCATAGCCGGAAAGGACTGCCTTGATCTCATCCCCCTCGCCGTCCAGCAATCGCACCGAAGCACCCGGAATGACGGCGCCTGCCGGGTCTGTGACCGTTCCCCAGATGACCGCCGTTCCGGTTCCCGCCGGCAACTCTTTATCAATATTGATGGCGATTGCCGTGTCAGTTTGTTGCGGCGTCGTACGCGTTCCGCCCTGGGCATAGCTCATCGCAGAAAGGCTGAGCGTCGCTCCGACCACGCCCGCGGCGAGTGCCGGTGCACGGCGAGCGATCTGGTAAAGCCGGCCGGCAATGACCGGCTCTTTTGTCACCGGGTGCTCGATGTAGCGGATGCAAATATTGCCCCGCGAACGCTTTACGAGCCGAAGAGCTTCCTTTGGTGACATTGCCGAGATGTCGTTGACGCTCTTCGCACAATGGCCGCAGAAACGCACACGGTCGTTTCCGAACATCTCGTTCCAGTTCTCGCTGCAGGGCTCTGCTACTCGCAGCTTTCGGAGCTTCTCAAATTTAGACATAGGAATACCCTCCACATCGCATTTCGAGGAATGCGTATGACCACAAAGTTAGACAAGTTTTTCTGAGTTTTGTTCCCGCCGTCCGGTACGGCGTATTCGCGATGAACCGTTAGTGCCGCGGCCCGCGGATTTGGTTGCTTTGGCGGGCAAAAATTATTATCTAGCCATCACCTTGAAATTCGCCGCGAATGTAGCTGTGATATTGCGGACTTGAGAGCAGAGTCCCTTGCAGCTCTTGCATTATCTCAGAATCCGGCTCGCCGTCTCGGACGATCGAATCAACAAGAAGGACGCCCAGATAAGGCTGGCCTAGCTCATCAAGCCGTGAGCGGTGGAAACCGGAATTGCGCAGGTAATAACCTTGAGCGATATAGGCAGCAGTTTCGTTATCGAGCCAAGGCAGGCGTGAGCGGGCAAGATCGAAGGCGGCGTGGACCGCCTCATGAACGAGAAGAGCGTTGTATGCCCTCGACCATTCCTGTCCGCGGGCTACGCGAAAAACGTTGCTACGTGCGTTGTACTGCGCCGTGCCGGGCGGCACTCCGCCTTCGGAGACAGAAATTCTATCCGAGCGGATCGCGTCCGCTACGCGAATAAAGCTCGACGGCTTGACCTCAATGTTCAAGCCCGTCGAGCCGCTGAAAGAGAAACTGATCCGGCTCGTTTGCCGGTCGGTCAAGACCTGAAGCATCTGGCTCTGCAATGACATGTTGTCCGCCTCCTATCTCGCTGACGATTTTAGGGGCAACATTTTGTCATAATTTCTGAACCGAGGGAAGACTTTTTTTCTTCCGCATCTCCGCTTACAGGTAAGAGGCAATCCAAGCTACGAAGCCGAGCCACGGTTCCGGATTTGCGATCAGCGGACGGAGCGGAACCGCCGCGACTATCACCGCAACGCCCGCGGCGAAAACGCGATTGACCTTGCCGTGCTTTACCGAGTGCCAGATAAGTGCCGCCGTCGCCATCAGGGCAGGCACGCCAAACGCCCAGATGTTCGCGTACTCGGGCGGCACAACAGGCATCCGGAAAAGGGCCGCCGGTAGAAAGGCGATCGCCGTCAGGAACATCATGCTCTTGTGCTCTGCGGGCCGCTTGCGGAAATAGATCGCCGTCGCAAAGAGCCCGGCGAAGATCGCCATATCGCTCACCGGCAGGAAAAAGAAAGCGTGCGGGTTCGCTCCCGGAGGTGCCGCACTGCGGACCAGCTGGGCATCGACCGCAGTCGCGAGACCGACGACAATAACTAGCACCGCAAGAGCAACGCCGATCATTCCCGTCGTCATATGAAGCTTGACGTTGCGAGTTCGGATGAGCGCCGTCTGCATCACAAAGTAAAGCACCCAGGCGGACATTATTATGCCGTGTGCGTGGACAAGAGCATTCGCGACCGCCGGCACATCGAACAGGAAGCTGAAATAATACGACTTGAAATAGCCGATAAGGACAATTAGCGGAAAGCCGATCGCCGTCGCAAGGTGCAGCTTTCGCTCCGCCAGCCGTGGACTCAAAACTGAAACATTCGCAGCCATAAAAACTCTCCCGCAAACTTACGCGAAAGACGTGGCCGGGAAATATCAGCGGAGCTTATTTCAATTGAGGAACTCGGTAACGGGTGGCTCGGCGAAAACCGGAGCGTCGAACGCGGGCTGCTCTTCTTCAAGGTCCCAGACCTCAAAAAGTTCCGCCGGGCATTCGGTGATGAAACGCGAAGGTTTTTGGAGCACGGTCTGCCGGTTGTAGTCGGTCATCAGCAGCGGATAGGTCAGATAAAGCTCGTCCTTTGCCCGCGTCAGGGCGACGTACCAGAGCCGGCGTTCTTCCTCTTCGGCGTCGATCTCGCGGAGCGATTTGGGCGAGGGGAATTTGCCCTCGGCCGCCCAAATGATGAACACCGCTTTCCACTCAAGGCCCTTTGCCTGATGGACGCTGGTGAGCGTCAGCAACTCGTCGTCCTCGCCGCCCTCGACCACCTCTTCACCGACGATCGGCTGCGGCTCCTTGAACCGCTCGGTCGCGAGCAGGGCAAGTTCGGAGAGCAATCCTTCGGTCGATTCATATCGCTGGCCAAACTGCGCCAGGCCGCGGATGTCTTCGCTCCGGGCCTCGGCGTTCTCAAAATTTTCGAGCAGATACTGCTCGTAACCATTCCCAAAGATATGCGTGATCTGGCGCGCCGGCCGGTCGCGGAATTCGTCGGAGACGAGGGTTTCGAGGAGCTTTATCAGGTCTTCAAGCCCGCGGCGTGCTCCGCGCGATGCGTTGGTCGATGCCTTTAGCCGAGAAATCGCGGTGACGATTAGCCCCGCCGTCAGCGTAGGCGAGTCATCCGAAAATACAGGTGGCTGTAATTGAACGAACTGGCCGCCCGCTAACGCAGGCGGTTCTGACAGGCTGATCGCCTCGAAGACTCGGTTGGCCGTTACGTTGCCGACGCCCGGTATCAGTTTCAAGATGCGTTTCCATGCAAGCTCGTCACGCGGGTTGATCAGCACGCGGAGATAGGAGACGACGTCCTTTATGTGAGCCTGCTCGAAGAACCGGACGCCGGATTGCACCCGATAGGGAATGTTCCGCCGCGAGAGTTCGAGTTGGAGTTCGATCGAGTGATAGTGCGAGCGGTAAAGAACGGCCATTTCCTCGAGGCTCGTGCCCTCATCGCGAAGTTCGAGTATCCGTGAGGCGACGAATGCCGACTGCTGCTCGACGTCAGAGCAGGGCACAAGCGCAGGCTTGAAGTCCCGCGATCGCTTAACGGCCTTAAGCATTTTCGGGAACTGCCGACGGTTCGCTGCTATGGACGTATTTGCAAGGCCGAGTATCTCAGGCGTTGACCGGTAGTTCGTTTCGAGCTTGAAGAGCTGTGCCTCGGGGTAACGCTTTGGGAATTCGTAGATGTTCGTGAATTCCGCTCCCCGCCATGCAAAGATCGACTGGGCATCGTCGCCGACGACCATCACGTTGCGGTGCTTTACCGCCAGCAGGTCGATGATCTCGGCCTGCAGCCGGTTCGTGTCCTGATATTCATCGACGAGGATGTGCTGAAACTGCTCGGCGTAAAGCTCGGCGATCTCGCGTTTTTCGACCAGTAGCTGTTTGAGCTTGAGCAGCAGATCGTCGTAGTCCATCAGGTTCCGCTCGTGCTTGCGGGCCTGATAAACGGCATCTACGCGTTTGATCTGCGAGGTCAGCATCTCAAAATACGGGTACTTTCCCGCGATCACATTCTCAAGCGGCAGGTCCGTGTTGTTGGCGTAGCTGATGATGTCCTGGATGACCTCGGCCTTTGGGAAACGCTTTGTTTTCGTGTCGATGGCGGCTTCGTCGATGCAGACGTTGATAAGGTCCTTGGCGTCTTCGCTATCGAGTATCGAATAGTTCGCGTCGTAGCCGAGCGAAGAGGCGTGTCGGCGGAGAATGAGGTTGGCGATGCGGTGAAACGTCCCGCCCCAAACGCGGTGGACGTTTTGCGAACCTGTTAAGGCCTCGACCCGGCGGAGCATTTCACGCGACGCCCGGTTCGTAAAGGTCGCAAGCAATATCCGCTGCGGCGAAACGCCCTGCTCAAGCAAATACGCCACGCGATATGTTATCGCCCGCGTCTTGCCCGTCCCGGCCCCCGCAACCACCAGCGTAGCCTTCGGCTGAGCCGTCACCACCGCAAACTGCTCCTCATTCAGCTCGCTCTTGTACCGAGTAAGCCGCTCCGGCAGGGAACTCGCGTCCCGCTTGATAACATAGCGTGCCATAAATCTCGTTTCATTTATAGCACGCTATGCCGAGAGTTAGAAGTCTGTTTACGGGATCAATCGACCTCGAAGCTTACGTTGACGACAGCGGTCATGTCCTTTTCTATGGTCGAGGTGTCGTACATTCCATAGTCTGAGACCTCGGTCGAGTCGGCGGCGGTTATCTGGAGCACGCCCATCTTTGCCGAGCGGACGGAGCCGATGGAGTTGCCGGTCGATTGTGCGATCCGCTCGGCGCGTTCCTTGGCGTCCTTGGCGGCCTCGCCGAGCATTTCTATCTTCAAGTCGCCGATCTTCGTGTAGTAATACTGCGGCGTCTTTGATTCGATAAGAATGCCCTGGTTGATAAGCTCCGTTGCCTCGCGGGCGATCTGGGCGATCTTTTGCACATCGTTGGACCGAACCTCGATCTGTTGCGAGAGGGTGTAGCCGGTTATCTCGCCGGTGTCGTTTCCTTCCGAGTCGCGGCGTTTGAGCGTATTGGTCGAGATGGCCGAAACGGTCATCTGGTCCTCAGCGATGCCCTTTTGCAAGAGATACTGCTTGATCCGCGGAATGTTGTCGGCAAGCTGGCGATAGGCATCGGCGAGCTGCGGCGACTGGGCCGCAATGCCGGCGTTCCATAAAACAAGGTCCGACGTGATTCGCTTTTTGGCGGACCCGGTAACGGTTATCGCCTCGTCGCCGCGTTTCGCCGCGGAATAGAACCAGCCGAAGATCAAGGCGGAGAGCACCATCGCGATCGCGATGGCCAGTCCGCCATTTTGCCAGATCGGAGATCTCATTTCACTCATATATTTACTCCTGCCGCAGGGCAAGCGGCGGCAATGCAGGTGCGCGTTCGACGAGATGACGATATACCCGTCGGGCTCGCGTGTCAATGAAAAGTTTCCGCCGCGTCCATCGCCGAGGTGTTTGCAAATGCTGACCTCGGCGGTTACGATTGCGGTTAAAGAAAATTCTCTTTAAAGGGGCGACAAAACGATGAAATTTCCGGGTGGAATGGACATAAATTCAATGATGAAGCAGGCTCAGCAGATGCAGGAAGAGATGAGCCGGCAGATGAAAGAGACGGTCGTCGAGGCCTCGGCCGGCGGCGGAGCCGTCGCGGTAAAGATGCGTGGTGATTTTCAGGTTGTTGAAATGACGATCTCGCCCGATCTGGTCAAAGACGGCGACGTGGAGATGCTCCAGGACCTCGCGGTCGCCGCTCTCGGCGAAGCCCACCGCAAGGTCGAAGAATCGCTCAAGGGCAAGCTCGGCGGAATGCTGCCACCGGGTTTGATGTAGGTTTGGATCTAGTTCGGAGTACCGCCTTCAGGCGGCCTCCTTACGTATTTCAGGAAGCCGGCTAAAGCCGGAACTCCGAACACAATGTTGGATTATTCAGAGCCTGTCGCTCGGCTTATCGACGAATTCAAACGCCTGCCGGGCGTTGGTGGCAAGTCCGCTCAGCGGCTGGCGTTCTATATTCTCCGCCGGCCGCAGAGCGAGGTCGATAACTTCATCGAGGCGCTTCGCGAGGTAAAAGAGAAGATCGTTTTTTGTTCGGTTTGCAACAACCTTACCGACGTCGATCCATGCCTTTATTGTGCCAATCCGAAACGCGACCGCTCGGTCATCTGCATTCTTGAAGAGCCGTACAACCTGCTGGCGATCGAGAAAACCCGTTCATTCAAGGGGCTTTATCACGTGCTCCATGGCTCGCTTTCGCCGATCCGCGGCATCGGCCCGGATGAGCTTTTGATCGCCAATCTCCTGCCGCGTCTGCTTCCGGCAAATAACGAGGGCGTTGAGGTAACCGAGGTCATTCTCGCCACCAATCCTACGACCGAAGGCGAGGCGACGGCGAACTATATCGCCCGTCTGCTCAAGCCGCTCGGCGTCCGCGTCACGCGCATCGCGATGGGAATGCCGGTCGGCAGCGACCTTGAATACGTTGACGAGGTCACCATGGACAAGGCACTCTCGAACCGCCACGAGATCTAGCCGCACCGCACGCCCCGAGGATTTTCTCTGATGACCGACCGAGCGAAAGAGCTGACCTTCAGAGACGTCGTCATTAACCGCCGCGGAGGCCTGACCTATCGCTTTCTCCTCACCGTTTTCGGCGGAGCACTGCACCTCTTTTTCCGCCGGATCGAGACCGTAAACGCCGAGAGTGTCCCCGAAGGCACGGGCGTTATCTTCGTCCTCAATCACCCAAATGGCCTGATCGACCCCGCACTTGTTTTCGTCGCGCTACCGCGGCGGATCGCCTTTCTAGCAAAGTCCACGCTCTTTCGAATGCCGGTCATCTCGTTCCTGCTAAAGACGGTCGAGGCTTTGCCGGTCTATCGCCGCATCGACCCCGGCGAGGACATTACGAAGAACTTCGACACATTTGAGGCTGCCCATCGCCGGCTCCGCGAGGGCGGATCGATCGCCCTTTTCCCCGAGGGCGTCTCGCACAATTCGCCGAAGCTTCTGCCGATGAAGACCGGAGCAGCGCGTATCGCTCTCGGGGCCGTCGCGGTTGGCGAGGGCATCGAGCCGATAACGCTCCGCATCGTCCCGGTCGGGCTTTACTACAGCAATAAGACCACGTTTAGAAGCGAAGCACTGCTTCACTTTGGCGAGTCGTTCGAAGTCGTTCCGGCTGAACTTGACGCGGATGGCCAGCCTTCCCGCGAGGCCGTTCGCGAACTCACCGACCGCATTGAGAACGCCCTTCGCGAGGTAACGCTCAACGCCGAAAACGACGCCGAGCTCGCCGCCGCGGCCTTTGCCGAGCAGATCTTCCGCACAACGCTCGAGACGGACGACCTCCGCTCCCGCCTCGCGTTCAAACAGAAATACATCGAGGCAGAAGATCCCGACGGCGACGCCGAGGGCGGTTCGCGTCTGGAACGCAGTCTGAACAGCTTTGCCGCAAAGCTACACGCGGCAGGGCTTGAGCCCGAGCATCTTTCGCTCGCGAATCTTACCCGCGGCTTCGTCATCCGCCGGGCCATCGTCGGCACATGGTATCTGCTGATGCTATCGCCGGTTGCTATCATCGGCACTATACTTCACTTTCCGGCGTATCAGCTCTCAAAGCTCTTCTCGCATCTGATCACGCGACACGGAGCGGACGATGTCGCCTCGACCGTAAAGGTGCTCGCGGGCATCGTCTTTATGCCGCTGACCTGGCTGATCGGTGCGGGCTTTGCTTTTTACTTTTATGGGTGGGAATGGGCGTTGCTTAGCCTTCCGCTTGCGTTCCTCAGCGGCTACGTCGCCCTGGTCTCGCTTGAGAGTTTTGTCGAATTGAGCGGTTGGGGGCGGGCGATCCTTCGCTTCTTCTTTGACCGCGACGGCTTCCTGCGGCTTTACGTCGAACGGCGCGAGATCCAGCAGGAGCTTTCAAGACTCGACGCCGAAAACACGAAGGACGGCTGAGGCGTCAATTCGCCCCGCCGTCCATTCGCGTCTCGAAAAGACCCTACTAAGCGCGAACGCGTTCTTCGGGCGCATCTGAGGCGCTCCGCGAGGTGCTCCACTCTTCGCCGTTTTCGTAGAAATTTACATCGAAGCTCATCAGCGATTTCAGCGGTATGCCGTCGAAATCATTTGGCGAATCCTCAAAGCGGACGATCGTGCCGATGCCGATCACCTCCGAGCCGACTTCTTTTACCAGGTCGATCGTTTCCTGGATGGCCCGCCCTGAGCGGACGATGTCGTCAACGATTATCGCCGGGTAAACGTCGCCCTGGCCGATATATTGCCGAAACTGCCGTTTGCCTTCTTCCATCTCGGCCCAATAGATCTGATCGGCCCCGAGTGCCTCTCGAACGCCGAACGAGACCATGATGCCGCCTGCGCTTGGGCTGATCACAGAAACGTTCGGCAATCGGCTTGAGATGGCCTTTTGCATTCGAAAGAGCCTGCTCAGGCCCACTGAAAGCACGCGGGCGTTGTCGTAATAGCGAAATGCCAGCGGCATCTGAAAATAGTGCGAGGCGTGTTTCCCGCTCGGGTAAACAAAGTGGCCCCGGCGGTAAGCACCGGTTTCCTTTAGGATGTCCATTACGGATTCCGGCGAAGGTACGAGATCAACCATTCTTAACTCCTTTGTCTTGGATAATTGCTATAAACAATTGTACCATTCTAGTCAGACCCACACGTCGAATCAATCTTCCCCATCAAGAACCTTTTCGAGTATACGACGCTCACGTCGAGTAAGCCCTTCGGGAACCTCGCTTACGGCGAACCAGCGAAGGTCGAGTATCTCGTTGCTAAGCACCTGGCCCGGGCCTTCCCCGCGGGCACTGTAGATAAACTCTAAATGGCGGTCAACCGTCCGGACCTCAACTAACCGGACGTCCGCGATCTCAATACCCGTTTCCTCGCGAACCTCGCGGATAACTGCCGCTGACGGTGATTCGCCGTGGTCGATAAATCCGCCGGGAAAGCCCCACCCCGAATATGGCCTGAGGAGATGCTCAAGAAGGAGCACCTCGCCTTCGCTGTTAACTACAACCGCCGCCGCCGAAGCTGTAAACCGCGGCTGCGTCAGCCGGACGATACGTTTGCGAGCCGCCGGCGGCAGGCGTTTCCAGGAAAGTTTTATCAGCCGTCGTATCAAAAGTTGTTCAAGTTGCTCTGTTAGTTAGGGTTAACCGGACTCAATAAACATGGAACCCCACCATGCTTAGTCGTTTATTAATAATGAGCAGAAATTTTCTTTTTCGCTCCCCCACATCGTCCACTCTATACCGAAAAAGAGGCCTAACCGAAATGAAGTTTTATCGAAGTGTTCTCACACACCTTTTCACAGGTGCTGTTCTCGCCGTCGTGTCGGCAACGGCATTTGCTCAAGAAACAACGCTCAAACGCGATCTAGACACCGCTTTCGACCGCTACGAAGTCACCCAGATACGGCTGCCGGAATCAGCCGTGGAAAACGGGTCTTTCAGCTTAACGGTTCCCGCGGGCGGGCAGAATGCAACGCTCCGGCTTGAAAGGCACGATCTGCGCGCTCAAGATTTCATCGCCGAAGACACCGGCCCGATGGGCAGGACGCCGCTCGAGATGGGCGTTATCAATACCTTTAAGGGCTCGGTCGATGGCGTTGCGGGCTCCGAGGTTCGTGTCAGCATCGGCCGCGACGGGATCGAAGGATTTTTTGGAACGGAGTCTGGCCGATTTTTCATCGAGCCCGCCTCAAAATACAGCGAAAGTGCGGGGCCTGGACTCGCCGTAATTTACCGGGCGGAGGATTCGAAGAACGGGTCCGACTTCTGGTGCGAATCGGACATCCCGAGCAAGATCGAGTATGGCAAAACGCTCGCAGCGAGCTCATCGGCCGAGGCAGTGGCCTCGTTGCGGCGGATCGATCTTGCGACGGATGCCGACCAGGCTTACGTCAACATATTCGGAAGTGCAGCCAATGCGAACGCCGAGATACTAAGCATTCTGAACATGGTCGAGGGAGCTTATGCCTCTGAGCTGAACCTGACCATCCGTGTGACGTTCATGCATACGTGGTCGGTTGCTGATCCTTACAACGGAGCGAACACGTCGCAGATGCTCGATGCTTTTCGCATCCATTGGAACGCGAACTATTCGGTCTTCAACTATCCGCGCACCGCGGCACATCTTTTCTCCGGCAAGAGCACGGCCCAGTCTCAGGGCATCGCATATCTAAGTGTGATGTGCTCTAACAGCTCATTCGCCTATGGCATCAGCGGATATATCAGTTGGGCGCCGGGCAAATATCTTATCTCCGCCCACGAACTCGGCCACAACCTCGGGGCGAACCACGCCGAGGCGGCCCAGGGGTGCAGCAATACGCTTATGAACTCGACGCTGAGCGGCTCTACGCCGGTCAGTTTCTGCCCATATTCCCGCAACGAGATAACGAACTTCGTTTCTGCTTACGGACAATGTATGGCGTCCGTATCATCGCCGCGGTTCGATTTTGACGGCGATCGGCGAGCCGACATCGCACTCTTCCGGCCCGAAACAGGTGCATGGTATTTGAACCGCAGCCAGGCGGGCTTTGAGGCGTTTACGTTCGGAGCGGCAGGTGACGCGGTCGTTGCCGAAGACTATGACGGCGACGGCAAGGCCGACGCGGCAATTTTCCGAGAGGGACAGTGGTGGATGATCCGCAGCGGCACAAACACGATCGATGTCCGCAGCTTCGGAATGGCGGGCGACGTCCCGGTTCCGGCAGATTTTGATGGCGACGGCAAGGCCGATCTCGCGGTTTTCCGGCCCTCGAACGGCGTTTGGTACCGGCTCTTTAGTTCAACCGGCAGCTTTACCGGAGCACCTTTCGGCCAGGCCGGTGATATTCCGATGCCCGGCGATTACAGCGGCGACGGCAAGGCCGACCTTTCGGTCTTCCGGCCTGGGGGCGGTGTCTGGTTCCGGCTCAACAGCGGCAACGGAAATGTCGTTATAACGCAATTCGGAATGCTCGGCGACAAGCCGCTAACTGGCGATTTTGATGCCGACGGACGGCTCGACGTGGCCGTCTGGCGGCCGGCGACGGGAGCGTGGTATGTGCTCCGCAGCAGCAACGGCTCGTTCTATGCAACGACCTTCGGGATCGCCAGCGATGTTCCGGCACCTGCCGATTATGATGGCGACGGCAAGACCGATATCGCCGTCTATCGGCCAGCGGACGGCATCTGGCACCGGCTCAATAGCTCGAACGGTGCATACAATGCCATGCAGTTCGGGCTGCCGTCGGACGTTCCGGTTCAGGCAAGATAAGTATTACTCCAACCGAAAAAACTCGGGCGGCCCCGCAGCCGCCCCTTTTTTGTTTTGCTACCGGACGGGCCATTTCAAGGTTGTCAGTATGAGATCCGCACGACGTCCTGGCTGTGCTGTGTATTTGATATCACGATCCGTTTGCCGTCTTTCGACCAGTTGAATGAATTCGTCCGCCCGGAGCCAAGCCCTGCGATCTGTACAGCCTCGCCGCCGTTGATAGGGATCAGCAAGAGTCCAACATCATCGCCATCATAGACGATCTGCCCGATCGAATTCCCACTCGGATGCCAACGCAACTGACGCTCCTCGATCGTTCTCGGAATAGTGAGTTTGCCCAGAAATTTGCCCTCATCGCTCGACATCAGCCCGATCTTCCATCGGCCATCTGTTTCTGTGTCAATAAAATAATATGCAATAGTCGATCCATCCGGCGAGACCCTGGGCCGTGCGGCGTAGCTCTCGCCTACTGGCGTTCGCGAACCATCGTTAAGATCGATGCGTTCAGCCACCAAAGGAAGCGAGCGAAGCCCCCGCTGAAAAACCACAGATCGTCCGTCGGGCGAGAATGAGGGAAACATATCCTCTGGCCCCTCAGAAAGTTTCCGCAAATTCTTGCCCCCTTTGTCAGCGATCTTCAAAAAGTGCTTCCCATCTTCGGTCGCCGCAAAAACTATCGATCCATCGACCGGCGAAACTGCCATGCCAAACGTCGGGTTAGCATTTACGGTGAGCTGCTGCTGTCCGCTGCCGTCGGCTTCAATTTGCCACAGCTCGCGGCGGCCGGACGCGTGTGAGAGATAGAGAACCTCGCCTTCCGGTCCGAAATCCACGAGTTCGATCAAACCGGATTCGCGCAGTATCTCGCGGCCGGTGCCGCGCTTCGCTTTTTCATCTATCTCGAAGATCTCGACCGTTGACGTCGGACGCTTTTGAACGGCCAGGAGTTTTCCGCCCGAACTGGCAAGCCAGTTGTAGGCGTTCAAGTCGTTTGTGACCTGAGTGGCGGCACCGGTCCTCACCGCAATTGTCCAGATCTGGCTTGCCGAAGGCTCGATGGAATGTGCAATGAAGGCGATATTCTCGGCGTTGGTCCAGGTTAGATTTTCGATTATGTCCCATCGATGGTCCGCTACAGATATTTCGTCGCCTTCCCTTGGGTCAACAAGTATGATCCGCGAACCGCCTGCCTCATCATGCTCGTTTATCGCGGCTGCTATCGTCGTTCCATCCGGCGACCATGCGACCGGACTCGCACTAAAGTTAGCAAAGGACCGCTTGCCGTAATCCGCGCCTAGCAGGACACGCATGTTGCTACCGTCCGCGTCGGCGATCAAAAGCTGGGTCTGCTTCTCAGACGAACGCGACCGCGTAAACGCCATCTGCCGCCCGTCGGGTGAAAAGGAGACCGATGCTCCCGTCGTGATTCCTTTTATCTCCTCTATCGGTCCGCCGAGTATCGGCATTCGCAGCAATTTTGGGTCTGCGATATTGGCAGAAAATGTTGTCGCGTAGATGAAATTATTGTCCGG
Source organism: Acidobacteriota bacterium (assembly GCA_016716435.1). Lineage (NCBI taxonomy): Bacteria > Pseudomonadati > Acidobacteriota > Acidobacteriota bacterium. The sequence goes on from JADJWI010000003.1 coordinate 866,719, forward strand.
AGTCACGGCGAGGCCCACGAAACGCGTCTCAGTTGGCGGCATTATTCGTTGCTGCGCACCGGTTGCCAGATGGTGAAGCCACAGGCTTTCACCGCCAGGTTCGGTCTGCGAAAAAACCGCGTACACTCCGTCCGCCGATCCTGCGACATTTGTGATCCGTCCGGTCGACGTCACTTTTGTCAGCTCAAGCGAGCCGCCGGCTTCGCTCTGCTGCGGAGTCCCAAAATAGAAATACGCCGCGCCGGTGAAAAGAAGTGCCACAACGCCCACGAGTACGGCCCTGGTTCGTGTGCTCGATCCTATTCGCTTTCGAGATGGCAGTTGCGTCCGCTCGGCCGCGCCTTCATAGCTCGAAGAAACGATCTCTTCCTCGATCACGACCTGCGACCGGCTGTGGGTCTCAATAATTAGTTCGTTATGTTCGACGCCGCGTTCTTCGACCTTCGCCACAAACGCATAGCCTTTCCCCGGAATGGTCACGACGAACTGCCCGCCGCCATTCTGGGTGCCGAGTATCTTTCGAAGCGCGGATATTTGTACGGAAAGATTGTTTTCCTCGACAAATTGGCCGGGCCAAACGCCGTCCAGGATCTCGGATTTCGTCAACTGTTTGCCGCGGTTCTCGACCAAATAGCAAAGCAGGTCGAATGCCTTTGCCTTCATCGGGATCTCGCGTCCGGCGTGCGTCAACGTTCGGCGCTCACCGTCGAGTTCGAACTCACCGAACCTGAACTGTGCTGCCGAGAGTCTTTCCATACGGATTAGGAAGTTTTAGGAATATTTAACCCTGAAATTAAGGACATTCAGATCAAAATGCTCAAAACTCGATTCGTCCCAAAACAAATGTGTCGAGGCCCGGAACTGTGCGAAAGTCTGGAAATGATAACAGAGAATCCGGCTATGAACAATAAAATAAAGGAACTCTTCTAATGGACCGAACCGTAAGAAAACGAACCGAGATCACAGTCGAAACTCATTCCAGGACGACGATCCGTTGGAGGAACATCACGCTATATCCGCTCGTGCCCGGCACCGCCGCAAATAGCGAACCCGTTGAAATTGTGGGTGCAGTCGATCTACAAGACGATGCTATCCCCGGGCCTAGCCGGAGCCGGACAAAAGGGGAACAACAATAAGGAGAAAGATGAGACCGAAAAATAGACTATTCATTTCGCTGATACCAGTGCTTGCTGTAGCGCTTGGTTGTTCGAGTCTGATACCGCGAGGGGGCAACCTTTTTGAGGGCGACAATGCCGCCATTGCCGCGGCCGCGATCAAAGAAAAGGTTGGCACGGCAAAGGTACGGGTCATTCGCGGTGAGATCAGGCCGAACGTTATGAAGCTGGTCATTCAGTCCGAGACAAATCCGAAGGATCAGGACGAGTACACGTATGAACGCGGATCGGTCTCCGGCCCAGAACCGGTCAAGATCCACAAGGTTTTCGCCGACAACGTTCACCACGCCACGGATATTGACGAGATAAATTTCCTCGCATTACCCAAAACACTAGAGCGTGCCAAACAACTGGCCGACCCGGCTGGAGCGACCATTGATCTGGTCTCAATGGACAACCAATATGCCAAAACCGCCGATCCCCGGTTGACTGGCGAGGAAGCCAAGGCGTGGGCGCTTACATGGCGGATCTTTGTCGAGGGCACTCGATCACAAACTTACTTTTGGGCAAATAAGAACGGCAACCTGAACGAAAAGGCATATTAGAATAGAGGGAGCCAAAGGCAAGGTCGGAGAGGCGTACAGCTCTAACAGGACCGAGATCGAAGTAGGAGAAATCATCATGACAAAAGGAAAAATGTGGGAATTCCAAAGCGATCTTCAGATCACAGGCTCGTGCGGCGTTGAGTTGACAGCCGACGTGCCAGGGACGAAGAACTTTTCGGCCGGCCTCACTAAACAGGCCTTTCAAGTGACAGATCATAAAAATGGCCAGAAAGTATGGCTCGATTTCCACGGCTTTGGAGCCGGCGGATCGCTAGGGGTTTCCATTCTAGGTAACTTCGGATTTAGCGGTTCATCTGAGGACTTTTTTTCTGTCGGTACTCACTTCTACGGTGGAGCTCTCAACTACGGAGCTATTGAACTCGATGAGATGGTCAATCGCGAAGCCCTGATCTATTCGGGCAGCCTAACGGCGAGCAAAGGCGGCGGGCTAACCTTGATCTTTGTGCGACCGCTCCCGGTTTTTCCGTTTCCCGTTGCTTGGCATTCGATTGTTGCGGTCGCAGGCCTTTCGCTCTCAAGCAATTTTGGCGGAGGTCTTTCTCAATATTATGGCCTACTTACCCGCTCTTCGAAATAGGCCTTGTTGTCATTCGCAAATTGCGACTATTTGAAACGTCGTAGGACTGAATATTGTGGAGAAAGAGCTATGAACAGATCGACGGTTGTTGCAGTTATCATGCTCGCGTTGTTTATCGCGTGTTCAGAGGCAAATGCCCAGATGGGTGCGATCGCGGCTGTTGATGAGCCCGCGGAACGGCCAAAGCCGGCTGAGGGCGGCGGAGCTTCGGTCGGCGGCGGTGCCGGCGGAAGCACCGCACGAACTACAGGCACACGCCGCGGCTCGCGTACGACCGGCAAACAAACGACGGCGAAAAAGCCAGCGGCTCCTCGAAAGCCGGCCGCTCCTGCGAAGTATGACGGCTTTGTCGTCGGCGATAAGTACACGTTTCTAAATTTCGAGGTTGTCTCGGCGGAAAAGCCTTATCACACGCGAGCCGCGAAGGCGTCCGGGGCGAAGGGCCTGGTGCAGGTCGAAGTGCTTATCGGTGTTGATGGTTCCGTATTGACCGCAAAAGGGCGAACGGGCAATAAAGAGCTGTGGCCTGAAGCCGAGCGAGCCGCACTCGCGTCCAAGTTCAATCGCCCGACATTCGGCGGCAAGCCAGCCCGAGCGATAGGGTTTCTGGTTTACCGTTTCGGCCCGGCTGATGACTAAGGCCTGTTTGCCGAGAGTGAGGATAGATCCGCGTAGAGCACCGAGAAGATAGACATATGACCCGCATCATCTTATTTGTTTCGGTTGTGCTCCTGACCGGCGGCACGCTTTCGGGGCAGGAACCGATCATCCCGATCGTGCAGGGAAGCTACCTTGTCGGCGGAACACAGGGCGGAAAATGGCTAAAGCCCGCTCGCGTGCCTCTTGGGGCATCGCCGAAGTTTCGCTCCGTTCGAAACGACGCCGACGACAAAACGATCCTAATTGGCCGAACCAACGAGAAATGGGGCGCGTGTGATGAAAACAGGATCGTTCGGTTCGACAGCGGAGATGAGCCTGTTGACGAGCTGCCCGGGCTCTTTATCGGTGAAAGAGCCAACTGGAATTTGATCCCTCGCCGGCCGGTTAAGTCGGAAAGCGGGGACCCCGCCATAATCAATGCGGTCGCAACATTTCTGCGTTCGAAAGGCATTCGAAAGTCGCCGACACGCATCACGGAAGCTCTTTCCATCGATCTTGACGGCGACGGCAACGCCGAAGAGATCATCACCGGCTATTACTATCGGCGATGGGAGGAATTTGCCCTTTCAGCGGGCGATTATTCGTTCGCACTGCTTCGCGTCGGTTCGGGCCGGGCAATGCAGAATATACTTTTGGACGGCCAGTTTCTCGACGAACGCGTCCTCGCAGATTATGCCGAGCATTCCGTCGTCGCGGTTGCAGACATGAACGGCGACGGACGGATGGAGATCGCGATCAAGTCCACTCATTCGGAGAGCGATCGCCAGATGCTCTTCGAGTTTCAAAGAGGCAAGGCTGTAATGCTCTTTGACGAATCGTGCGGCGGCTAACACATTTATGAAACCTCAGCTTTTCCAACTTCTCTGCGTCCTGCCACTAGTCCTTCTTCTATTGCCGATCGGCGCCGCCGCCCAGACGCGTGAGGTGACCGTCTATTTCTGGGAGTTTAACCGCGACGAACCGGGCGACGATATGATTCCGTTCAAACGCGTCGTCGATGCCAAGGCACCGCTTCGCCCGACCATCGAAGCTCTCATCGCCGGGCCGACCGAGACCGAAGTAGCCGGCAAATATTCCGGCGTTGCCTATGGCGACTTGAAGCTAAGCGATGTTCGGGTCAAAGGCTCGACCGCACGCATCGATTTTGTCCGCGAGATCCGCGACGACTACTACCCCGGCGATCTCGAAACGCTCCGCTTCGAAGCGACCGTCATTCGTACAGCGAAGCAGTTTCCGAACATCAAAATGGTCATCGTCTGCGTAAACGGCATAAACGAATTTGGGATCGGAATGGTCGAAGACCGGCCCAGGCCGTGTCCTTCGAAATAGTAGCAAAATTATGACAGGAACAACCGCAAAGATAGTCCTCGCGATCGGGGCGACCGCGCTTTTTACGTCGGCCGTCCTCATTGCCACATTCGCCGGATTTCTCTATTTTCGGAAAGCTCCCGAGCCGACGGTAGTTACCGCTCCGGCCGATGGCCGGAAACCGCCTTCGGTGCCGGCCGGCCCGCGAAAAAGGGGTCCGGCGGTCGTCAAGGCAGATGAGATAGCCGAGATCTCTTTGTATCGAAGCTCAATGAGATCGACCGCATCGACCAAGCCGGCGGCGTTCTTCGGAAACATCAACGTCCAGAACTTTATCTCGGAAAGCTCGACCCTCACGTTTCTCGCGTCCGGAACGGCAACCAAGGTCGAAGCCGACGAACGAACCGACGATGGCATAAAGACCTTTAGCGGCCCGACGAAGTATGAAGTAAACATCGGCCGCGATGCTTTCGCCCGTCTTGCTGCAGTGATGGCGGAAAACGACTTCGCAAATGAGCCGGACTCAACGAACATCATTTCACTTCCGATACGAGTGGAACTGACCGTGAAATATGGTTCCAGCACAAAGCTGATCAAAGCAAGCAATGCCGGTCAGGACACGCTCGAAATGACGGCAATGCTCAATGCGATCGACCAGCTCGCGGGAAGCACCGACTGGCGCGCGGGACGAAAGTGATTCGAACTTTGCGATGCTAATATAAGACGCATGGCGTCTGGTGGACCTCTCACAACGATCAATATCGGTCAAGTGCTTCCGTGGGAGATCGTTGCTGCGGTCCATCGTTCGCGAAACGGCATTTATCAGAAAGACGGCCGGCTTGTCTCGCTGCTGACCGATTTCGGCCGGATCAATCCCTGCTATCCTGATTTCCACGGCGATACCCGCGACGTTATCCACTACACCGGCTCCGGCCGCCGCGGCGACCAAAAACTCGATGCCGCTAACAGCGCTGTCATTGCCGCGATCGATTCCGGCCACGCGGTTCCGTTATTCAACAAGCTCGGTGTGAACCGATGGGAATATCTCGGAGAGTGGGCCGTAACCGATGGCCGATACATCTACGATGAGCAACGCGAGCGAATGGTCTGGAAGTTCACCCTCGTCCGCTCCGCCGCCTGAGATTGCCGATGGCGGCAAATTGATGCACAATACCTGCCACATCCACCACGAATTCATTTCAGGAGACCGAGACCATGAGAACCTTTGCCCGCTTTGCGTCGTTGCTACTTGCCGTCACTTTTTTTACCGCTGCCGCCTACCCGCAATACACGTGGAGTCCGGAGCTCCAGGTGAAGTTAAAAGGACTCGGTTCGCCGGAGATCTCGCCGGATGGCCGAAGGGTCGTTTACACCGTCAACGAAGCAGTAATGACCGCCGAAAAGAGCGAGTTCATCACCCATATCTGGATGGCCAATACCGATGGCAGCGACAATCGGCAGATCACCTTTGGCGACAAGTCAGCCACCAACCCTCAGTGGTCGCCGGATGGCTCGATGATCGCCTTCACTTCGAACCGAAAGGATAATCGCAATCAGATCTACGTTCTGCGGGTCGCGGGCGGCGAGGCCGAGCAAATAACGGACGGCAAAGGTGCCGTGGGCAATTTCGAATGGTCACCTGACGGCCGCTCGTTCGCCTTTACGATGACTGACCCGCGAACCGATGAAGAGGAAAAGGACGGCAAGGCCCGAAACGATTTCCGCTGGGTCGATGAGAACGTAAAGCTTGCCCGGCTGTATCTAACGCCGCTCGCGGCCGATGCCGCCGGCAAACGCGAGGTGAAAAAGATCGGCGATGTCGGCCGCCACGTAACTGCGTTCGATTGGTCGCCGGACGGCAAACGGATCGCGTTCGCTCACGTAAAGTCGCCGGTCGTCGATTTTTGGCCTACCTCTGATATTTCTATCGTCGATGTAAGCTCGGGCTCGGTTTCAGTGCTTGCCGCCACCGAAGCGGCCGAGGCTAACCCGATTTTCTCGCCAAACGGTAATTTTATCGCTGCCTCGGTCAGCGATCTTCCGGTCCGCTGGGCGCAAAGTAATCGCATCGCCATCTACCCCACGGGCGGTGGCGCGCCGCGAAAGCTCTCAGCTTCACATGACGGCCAGCCGAACCTTCTCGCCTGGCATCAGGACAGCAGCGGCATTCTTTTTACCGAAGCTCGCGGAACAGGCACAGCACTTTACGATGCGAATATCGATTCCGGCACGATCCAGATGATGGACAATCAGGACGCCGTGATCAGCTCCCCATTTGCCGGCAAAGACGGCTGGTACGCCTTCGTTAAGCAGACGTCTGATTCACCGCCTGAGGTGTTCGTCGGCCGACAAGACGTAATGGAGGCTCGAAAGGTCTCCAACGCGAATGCCGAGTACGCAAAGTACACGGTTCCGCGGACCGACGTCATCAAATGGAAGAGCAAGGACGGCAGCGAGATCGAAGGGCTCCTGACCTATCCGATGGGCTATACGGCGGGCACCAAGGTTCCGCTGATCCTGAATATCCACGGCGGGCCTGCCGGCGTCTTTAACCGGAATTATGTCGGCGGCCGCGGCGCCTATCCGCTCGCCTCTCTTGCTGCTAAGGGCTACGCCGTCCTCAGGCCCAATCCGCGTGGATCGTCGGGCTACGGCGTCGAATTTCGCCGGGCGAACATCCGCGATTGGGGCGGGATGGATTACGAGGACCTGATGACCGGGGTCGACCACGTAATCGCGATGGGCGTCGCCGACGCAAACCGGCTTGGCGTAATGGGCTGGAGCTACGGCGGTTACATGACATCGATGATCATCACCAAGACCGACCGCTTCAAGGTGGCCTCGGCCGGGGCACCGGTGACGAATCTGATGAGCTTTAACGGCACGGCGGATATTCCCTCGTTCGTCCCCGATTATTTCGAGGCGGAGTTTTGGAACGACCCAGCCGTTTACGCAAAGCACTCCGCGATGTTCAACATCAAGAACGCCAAGACCCCAACGCTGATCCAGCACGGCGAGAACGACATCCGCGTGCCGATCTCGCAGGGCTATGAGCTTTACGTTGCGCTAAAACGCCGCGGCGTGCCGACACGGATGATCGTTCTTCCGCGCCAGCCGCACGGCATTCAAGAACCGCGGCTCCAGATCGCGACGATGCAAAGCAACCTCGACTGGTTCGAAAAATACCTTAAGTGAAATGTGAGTCCCGTTTTCTTGCGTACCGCGTCTTATTTAGGTATGGCCAAGATCCGAAAAGCGGAAACGAGCGATAAAAATGCGGTTTGGGAGATCATCCGGGAGGTGATCGCCCGCGGGGATACCTATGTCTTTGATCCGGGGTCTTCGAAAGAAGAAATGCTCGACTACTGGTTCTCGCCAGAGAAGAACGTTTACGTTGTGTCAGAAATGAGCAGCCAAGAAACCGAGGTCGTTCTCGGGACGTTCTGGTTAAAGGCGAATCAGCCCGGGCTTGGCGATCACGTCTGCAACGCGGCTTATATGGTTTCGCCCGCGGAGCACGGCAAAGGCATCGGGCGAAAGATGGCCGAGTTTTCGCTCGAAGAAGCCCGCCGGCTCGGCTTTACCGCAATGCAGTTCAACTTCGTCGTTGCATCGAACACGGCGGCGGTTCGTCTCTGGCAGTCGATCGGGATGGAGATCATCGGCACCATTCCAAACGCCTTCCGCCACAAAACTCTCGGTCCGACCGATGCTTACATAATGTATCGGGAACTTTAGCTATGCAGCACGATCATTGTGCAGGCATTCCCGCCTTCTCGGCGCGTTGCTGAAGGTCTTTAGCTTTTTCGGCGTCCAGCACTTGAAGAACCGCGATCTGCGCACGAACGCCGGAATAGTTCTTCAAATTCATATACGCAAGTCCAAGTCCAAGCTGAGCAACCGACTCCTTCGGGTCGTTCGTAATTGCCTTTTTGTACGAGGCGACTGCCCGTTCGTTCTGCTTGGTGTTCAGATACGCGTCCCCGAGATAGGCGAATGCAAGAGCAGCGTTCGGCAGCAGTTCGGTCGTCTTTTCATAATGGGGGATAGATTCGGTATACAACTTCCGATTGTAAAATGAGTTACCGAGCCCGAAATGGGCGTCTGCGATCTTGGGGTCAAGCCGGATGGCCTCTGTAAGCGGTGCAACTGATTCCAGATATCGTTTCTGTGCGTTATAGATCTTGCCGAGATTTGTTCGGGCTACGGCATGATTCGGGTCAAGCCGTATGGCCTCCTTTGTAAACTTTTCGGCATCCGGATAGATCTTGCTCTCAAGCAACGAGTAACCAAGAAAATAATTCGCATTGAAGTTGTTTGGGTCGAGCGCGATCTGGGTGCGGAAGGCCTTTGCCGCTTCCGCATAATCGCGGGTCAGGATGGATACCCGTCCGATGTATTCGAACGACTTTCCATCAGTCGCGTCGAGTTCCGCGGCCCGCCTAAATGACGGCAGGGCATCGCTGTATCGGCGAAGGTTGAAAAGTGAAAGGCCGAGATTAAAATGGGCCCCCTTGTTTGTCGGCTGTTTCACCGTCACTTTTCGGAAGGTTTCTGCCGAGGCCTCGAATTGTTTTGCTTTGAATTGTTCCAACCCGGCAGCAAAATCCGGGTCTTGAGCCTGAGCCGCGGCGGCCGAGAAAAAAAGAACTGCAATTATCGGAAGTACTAGTTTCTTCATAAGTGGACTTAGTTAATGAGTTTGGCAGTAGCCGAACCCGGAAAAAAAGGGGTGAAGAGTTCCTTGATCACGAGACCGATCGGATAAGGAACTGACCAAAAAATGATAACCCGAAATGGGGCGAGAGTGAAAATCTAACGCTGCGGACACAGCTTTTATCTGCGGGCAGATAGCCGTTCGGCGGCGAAGTGTCTTACAATTCTTGGTTTATATGACCATTGACGAACAGTTGGAGATCTTAAGAAAGGGCACCGTTGACCTGATCCGCGAAGAGGACCTGCGGGCGAAGCTGGAGCGTTCGGCAAAGACGGGCAAGCCGTTACGCGTAAAGCTTGGGCTTGACCCGACGGCGCCTGATATTCACGTCGGCCATACGGTCGTCATCCGCAAGCTGAAGGCCTTTCAGGACCTTGGACATACGGTCATCTTTCTTATTGGCGATTTTACGGGAATGATCGGAGATCCTTCGGGCAAGAACGTGACCCGCCCGCCGCTAACGAGAGAAGAGGTCAACGCCAATGCTGAGACCTACAAGCAGCAGATGTTCAAGCTGCTCGATCCCGAAAAGACCGAGCTTCGCTTCAATGGCGAATGGATGGACAAGTTTACCGCAGCCGACTTCGTAAAGCTCTGTGCAAAAACAACGGTCAAACAAATCCTCGAACGCGACGATTTCAGCAAACGGATTCAGGAGGAAAAGCCGATCTCGCTCCACGAATTGCTCTATCCGCTGACCCAAGGGTATGACTCGGTCGCGCTTGAATCGGACGTCGAACTTGGCGGGACCGATCAGAAGTTTAACCTGCTGATGGGCCGCAATCTTCAGCGAGAGTTTGGCCAGGAGCCGCAGGTCATCATCACCACGCCCTTGCTCGAAGGGCTCGACGGCGTCAATAAAATGTCGAAGTCGCTCAACAACTACATCGGCATCGAGGAGCCGCCGAATGAGATGTTCGGCAAGGTGATGTCCATCTCAGACGAGCTGATGTGGCGTTATTACGAACTGCTGACCGACCTAACGCAAAGCGACATTTCAAACTTGAGATCGGAGATCGATAGAGGCGAGAATCCGCGGAATGTTAAGGTGAAACTCGCAAAGCTCATAATTACCGATTTTCACTCCGCGGCCGATGCCGCCGCCGCCGAAGAGGAATTCAACCGCCTCTTTGTCAACAAAGAAGTGCCCGACGATATTGAGCGAAGGCAAATGCCTGCAGGCACTTACCGGATCGCGGACCTGCTTGCCGAAACCGGCCTTACCGCCTCAAAGGGCGAGGCCCGTCGTCTCGTCGAACAGGGCGGCGTAAAGATCGACGGCGAGAAAGCATCGAACTCTACGGCCGAGATCAGCGTCTCTGATACAGAGGTTCTACTTCAGGTCGGCAAGCGGAAGTTTTTGAAGCTGATAGGTAACTAACCGGCCGCAGACTATAATCTCAATCGAGGGTGTGATCAAACCTGCACGAGCAAAACGAGAACGACTGACCGAGCGGATCAATGAGTTGATCGCCGCCGACCAGCCCCTGCGCGAACTTGCCGGCAATCTCTCGCGGGTCGCGAAGTACGCGATCGATGAGGCGAACAGCCTTTCGCTCGAACATATTGTGGTTTCGCTGCCGCGGCTACCGAAAAAGCTCGACGGGTTTCGTATCATTCATCTCTCCGACATTCACCACAGCCCGTTCACCTCGCTCGAACACATCACGCGGACGGTTAAGGTTGCGAACAGGCTCAAACCCGATATGTTCGTGCTTACCGGCGACTACGTTTCGCACGATCGGACGTACATCGGCCCCGTCGCCGAGGTGCTCGGTTCGCTAAAGGCAGAGCACGGAACGCACGCCTGTCTAGGCAATCATGACCATTGGACGGACGCACCGCTCGTTGTTTCCTCCTTCAAAAAGGCGGGCATCAACATGCTTGTCAACGAAGGCCTTCGCTTCGGAGCACGCGGGGCGGCGTTCTGGCTTGCCGGAGTTGATGACCACATGGTCGGCGAAACGGATCTTCCGGCCGCGATGAAGGGAGCCTTTCCCGACGAGTTCAAGCTTTTGCTGGCTCACAACCCGCTCATCTTTCGTCAGGCTGTCCGCCGCGGCATCGACCTAACTCTGAGCGGCCACACCCACGGCGGCCAGGTCCGCGTCCGCACTCGCACACCAAAGGATCGCCTCATACCGCGGCGGCGGCTCTCGGCCGGGCTCCATCGGCGAAAGGATTCGCACATTTATATAACCCGCGGCATCGGCACGGTCGTGCTTCCGGTCCGCTATCAGTGTCCGCCTGAGATATCGCTGCTTGAGCTGAAGGCCGAATGATCTTGACCATCCCCAACCTTCTCACCTTTCTCCGCATGGCCCTGATCCCGGTCTTTGCCAGCCTTTTATTTTACGGAAACAGCCATTGGGCTTTGCTCGTCTTTCTCATCGCCGGCGTCTCGGATGGCGTTGACGGCTTCGTCGCTCGCCGGTTCAAGCAGGAATCAGAACTTGGGACGATCATCGACCCGATCGCCGATAAGCTCCTGATGACCGTAGCGTTCATCGTTCTCTCGCTGCCGGGCGTGCTTGAGCCCGTCCGGTTTCTACCGGTGCCATTTTGGGTAACGGCCGCCGTCATTGGCCGCGACGTGCTCATCATCACGGTCGCTGGCGCGATCAATATAATCACCGGATTCAAGGGCTTTCGCCCCTCGTGGCTCGGAAAGCTCTCGACCTTTGTCCAGGTCGTGGCAGTAACGCTCGTGCTTATCGCGGCCGTTACGGGCTACAGTTTCTATCTCCCGACCGTTTATTTCTTCGTTGTCCTTTTGGCCGTCGCGTCCGGCTTTCACTACATCTTTCAGGTCGCCCGGCTAATGAATGAAGACACCTCACTGCGCGAACGGTCTGAGGATCCGGATTTAAGACCACCTTCGGAATCATGAACTGAATGTTTCAAGCGAAAATGCGGCTTGTTTCGATCGTGTCTCCAAAGGCCGCCTGACCCTTTTGCCAAAAAAATGCTTACCAATTCGCCGATTTAGGTCCATACTGTCCATATGCCCGCGAATTTCGAATGATCACACGGGAGGATCGTATTTATGAACATGAACAAGATATCGCTGGCAGTTTTGGCCGGTGCGCTTTTTATCACCGGCTGCAACCAGGACCAGCCTCAGCAGAACGTCGTTGTTGAAACCAACGCGAACACAAACGCAAACACGCTGGCGATGGCGGAACCGACGCCTGACCTTAGCGACTACTGGGCTCGCGACAACTTTGACCTCCGACGAGCAGGTGCCTTGCTTGAGCGGTCGAACAGCCCGCAGGAATTCGAGCGTTACCTGAATGAACCTGACGGCATCAACAACCTTGACCTGAATGGCGATGGTTATGCCGATTACATAAGTGTGCAAGAGTTTGGCGGCGACAACGACCTCGAACGCGGCATCTCCCTTTTCGCACGCTACGGCCCGGACCTCGTCCAGGACATTGCCACTGTCTTCTTCTATCGCGATGAGCCGCGGTACACGGGAGCTCGCGTGATGTTTCGCGGCGACGAGGGGATGTACGGCGATAATTATAATTATGAGACGAATTGGCTCGACCGCTCGCTCGGCTTGGTAAATTCGCTGTTTGGTGACCGCGATTACTATAGTTCACCGTATTATTACGACAACTATCCGGATTACTACGATCCGTATTACGTGGTCGAAACGCCGTATTACCGCACCCGCATAACAGAACGCTATCCGGACCCCGTTTTCGCTTATACAACTCAACCGGCCTTCTACGACAAGATAAAGATCAAGTCGCCGAACAATGGCCGGCACCTCGGGCAGATCAAGGCCCGCTTTGCCAAACCGACAAAGGAACAGGCCGAGTGGTACAAAGCAAATCCGGGCCGCCCGCCATTCAGGAAACCCGGCAACAAAGGCGGTGTTTACGGCAAAGGGCCGGACGGCGTCCGTGACGAAAAGACGTCTCAGGACGAGAATCCCGGCCGCGGCGATGACCGCCGCGAAGAGCGTCCGGGCGACAAGGGCCAGGGCCGTGACGACAAACCCGGGAAGCCCAATGATCCGGGAAAGAGCGGCGGTAAGCCTGACAACCCAAACAAGGCCGGCAAGTCCGACAAGCCTGGAAAGGGCAAACCGTAGATCGTGAATCGTAAATCGCTGATCGTGCGGGCTGTGGATCTCTTGATTTCGCAGTCCGCATTTCTCATTCCGCATTCCTCCGGGCGGGAAGCACAGAGAACCTAGATCTGTGTAAGTGTCTCAGCGCACAGACGTGTTGCAGGTTTCGGCACTATTATTTAGTTATGGGTTAAGGTGCCGTGATTTGCGGCTATCAGTTGCCCGGGTCTTCGGAGGAGACCCCTGAAATGAGTAAAAATAATAAAGCGTTTCTTATCATCGGGCTTGTCGTAGTTGCCGGTCTTTTCTTATTCTTCGCCAGCGGATTGTTTGGCAATGGCATGATGGACGGTTGGCGGTCTGGCGGCGGCATGATGGGCGGTCGCGGTAGCTTTGGCTCCGGCTTTATGTGGTTGCCGACTCTGCTCTTTCTCGGCCTCGGTATCGCCCTCGGGTGGCTGATCTGGGGAAGAAACCGGGCGTAGGCTTCGCGGGAAAGACAATTATCTTGATCATGCGGGCAAGGCTTCAGCCGCACATTTTGGTGTAGTTTGGAATTCCGGCCGATATCCGCCGGCCTTGTGACCGGAGATCATGACCGAGCAAAGAACAAAAAGGGCCGCCTCGTCTGAAGCGGCCCTTGGTCATGTTTTGTGCAGTGTGGGCTATTGAGCCAGGCTAAGGCTGATCGTCCGGCGGCCGAAGCGGCGTGCGTCCGCACAGCTTGCCATCCAGATGTCGATCTTGTTTCCTTTGATCGCTCCGCCGGTATCGGCAACCAGGTATTCGCCCGATTGGCCGCCGCCGTCGATATAGACCTTTGTTCCAAGCCTAAGCACACGCGGGTCAGCTGCGATGATGCCGCGGCGAACCATCGCACCGCTTGCCGTGCGGCCGCGGAGGCAATAAGCGGTCGCCACAAAGCGGCCTTTGCTCGCACCGCGGGCACGCGAAGCAGCCGTTTTCTTTACAAGCGGGTTGCCTTCTTGCTGGGGTTCTTCGGCCTTTGCGGGTTCTTCTTTCTTCTGTTCGGCAGGCTTTGCGGGTTCTTGTTTTGCTGCTGCCGGTGTCTCTGCGGGAACTGCTTCTGGAGTTGTGGTGAGCTCTGTTTCCTGTTCGTTAAAGTTAAAGTTTGCGTTTTCGTCGGTCGTCGTTTGTGCATAGACAAACGCGACCAACAGACTAAAGAGCGCCAAGAGCACGCCCGTTTTCATTATATTTTTCATAAATCCGACCATTAAAAATTCAAGTAGCTATAAAAAGTCAAAAATAGCGGATGTCACCGTGGGGAACAGCCACTATTCGTTAATAAACATGACCTAATTAAATGTGCCGAAACATTGGTTTCGGCATGCTCCTTGGCATTGGCTTTGGAACAACTTAAAACCCTATCATCTAAAAAAGGGCTTGTCTAGCTCAAAAAAGGGGTCAAAATCGCCGGGCGGCGTTAGCTACGCAGTAAATAATTGTGCAAAAAAGAACCGTTCTGTTAGAATATCGGGGCACTCGCGGAAGGCGATTTCTCCGAGTTCACCCTACTCAAACGTTTCTACAACACAAAAGTTGAGGCCCAACGAAATGCAGGACAGACGCCACGGCTCGCGATACGCCATATCTTTTCCTATCCAGATCCGCTGGAAGGACGAAGCCGGCAATGAGGTTACCGAGGACGGATTGACCGAGAATGTCGGCCCGGCCGGAACGCTCGTTTATCTGCCGCGAAAGCTCCCGACCGTCGGATCAAAGGTGAACCTGACCGTCACCGAAAACCTTGACGACCCCGTCACCGTAACGGCCGAGGTCATCCGGCTCGAACGCAACGCGGCCCACCCGCAGGCTGCGCTCAACCTTGTAGAAGGAATGCGGAGCTGGAAGAAAAAGGTATGGGAACTCGCAGGCGAAACCATCGCCGGCCAGGAGCCTGAAGATACTGACGATTGGTAGATAAGTGTGAGCGGTGAGCAATGAGCAGTAAGCAGTAAGAAAGCTAAAAGCTAACGGCTTATAGCTTATAGCTTGATCGAGAAAATGATCTTCACAACGCTGCTCACTGCTGACAGCTCACCGCTCACTTTTAAAGTATGAAAATTCTCGTTCTCGGAGCCGGCCGCATGGGACATGGTGCGGCCTTTGATCTTATTCACAACTCGCCGGGCGTTGAGGGCGTCACCGTCGCCGATGCCGACCTGAAAAAGGCCGAAGCGGTCGCTGAGGCGGTCGGCACCTCGCGGATCGACGCTCATCACGTCGACGCCGCAAACCACTCGGACATCGCCCGCCTGATGCAAGGCCACGACTCGGCCATCTCGTGCGTCAATTATTGGTACAACGAGTCGCTCTCGCGGGCGGCCATCGAGACCGGTACCAACTTTTGCGACCTCGGCGGCAATAACTACGTCGTCGATGCGCAGCTTGCGATGGATGAGCAGGCGAAAGCCGCCGGCATCAATATCATTCCCGACTGCGGACTTGCGCCCGGAATGGTCTCGATCCTTGCAATGCACGGTGCCGCCCGATTCGAGCGGCTCGACGAGATACACATCCGCGTTGGCGGTCTGCCGCAGCGGCCCGAACCGCCGCTCGATTACCAGCTCGTCTTTTCGGTCGAAGGCCTGATCAATGAATACATCGAGGTCGCCCGCGTTATCCGCGTCGGCGAGATAACCGAAGTGCCGTCGATGACCGAGCTCGAAGCGCTAGAGTTCGAAGGCTTTCCGCCGCTCGAGGCATTTCAGACCTCCGGCGGCACCTCGACGCTGCCCGATACATTTCTCGGGAAGATCAGGGAACTCGACTACAAGACCATCCGCTACGCCGGCCACTGCGAGAAATTCCGGACAATGATCGACCTCGGCCTCTGCTCAAGCGAGCCATTGTCAGAACCGCCTGCGTCAGCGGGCGGCCAGTTCGCCGCCATCGATGCGTCTCAAATCATTCCCCGCAAGGTCTTCGGCGAATTGCTCCAGAAACACCTGCCCGCCGATGGCCCCGACTACGTCCTCGTCCGCCTCGAATTCGTCGGCCTCACAAAGGCAGAAACCCGACCGGTAGGGAGGGTGTCGGATAGCGATGGAGCTGCGACGCGTCTCCGCTACGACATCGTAGACAAACAAGACCCTGAAACCGGCCTCTCAGCAATGATGCGAACCACCGCCTTCCCCGCATCCATCATCGCCCAAATGATGGCCCGCGGCGACGTACTCTCCCGCGGAGCAACCCCGCAAGAAAAAGCCATCGACCCGGACAAGTTCGTCGCGGAAATGCGTCAGCGGAACATAAAGATTAAGGAAATGGAAGTATCCGCATAATACGGAGCCTCTTTCACCGTCGCATTTAGATGCTTGGTCCAAGAACTGATTCCGGCCCGGAAGCAGGCTAATATCTACTTTTATGGAACGCTTGCGATTTTTATTCTGGACATCGTTCTCCAACCTTTGCAGTCAGGGTTAAAATGCCGTCGTCCACAAGCAATCGCTGTACTCCTACGAACGACAAATGCTCTTCGGTAATTTTAATCCCCCCGTCTCGGTCGAACCCCGCACAATTATTCATAGTCAAAATCTGCATTTGTCGATTGCCTCGCGTATTTGACTACCGAATTCGGTTCTTCCAAGAACATCAGAAGAATAGTGTTTCGGAATATCGACGGCCTCTCCGGACGTGAGCATGAAATAGACATAATCACTCCCATCGTGATCAATAATCTCCACGATTTGCGAGTAAAGGATACATCGGTCAGAGCGCCACCATCGTTTTAAGCAGAATTTATCTCGGTGAAACTCAATTCGATTAAACGTGACGGTGAGTAACGATCCCAGTTGAAAGATAGCGAATAGGATCACCAGTGGGCTAAAGAATGGTTCCATCAAAGCTTGTAGGATGGACTCTGCTGATCCATTGCTGTCGCGGAATGCTGGAAAAAGAAGGACAGACCAAATCACGCAGCTGAGGATGACGAACACCCATCGTGCAATTCTATTAATTCGGAAGGTGACAACTACCGAAGATTCGCGATTTGATTTGCTCATCGATTTTCTCGAGAAAGTTATTACCCAAACCATTATCGACGGTCAAAGGATTTGTTGCCGATTAAGACGCTCGTAACCGTACGGCCACTGATAACAAGCACATTCTGACAACTAAATTACCCCATCCTAAGACGCATGGCCGTTATCTGGATGGTTTTTCGCGGGGGCGGTAGTAAGGGCTCCAATGCAGTAGCCCGAGCGTCAGCAAGGGCTTAACATCCATCGCGGATTTCGGAATCTCTGTGTTTGAGGCCGCACGCAAGTAAGGGCGATTCACCCAACAAGACCTTTCGCTTCTGCCTCCCGGCTTCTAAATCCCACCTTCTGCCCTCAACCTGCCCAGTTCTTCCACAAACGGCGGCGGCAGATCAACATCGCCATTTTTCCAATCTCGAACGCCATCCTTGCTGATGTGCACAACGCCTATGCTTCCCGTTCCTAGGTCGATGAAAATGACGTATCGATTATTGGCACAGTTTTGAGCTTCGCAGCCGGTCATCATCAGGAAGTCGCCAAATTTTCTAATGGGCGTTTCCTTGTTCCAGTACTTCCTCATAGCTGCGTAATCTTTCCCCATAAACCGTCTGAGTTCCCCGTCGAACATCTTATTCTGCCAGAGCTTGCTCTCGGTCACCGTCTTTCCGACGATCTCCGTTGCCGACTTTCCGGATGGCGATAGCTCGCGTGCAAGAACCGAGTTCTGCGCCAACATGTAGGCATTCTCAGATTGTGAGTACGGCGTCCTGTTCTCCACATTTACATTTGTCTTCGAAGCCCGCCGAATTCGAACCCGAACTCCCCGCTGGACCACACGCGAGGCTAAACGACACGCCAACAAATAGCAGAACTAGTTTCTTCACAGCAATACCTCGCAAGATCAACACAAACAATAGGGATAATTGTAGCAATGGTGTCAAGGAAAGAAGCGAGAAGTCGGAAGGCAGAATTCAGAATCCAGAAGTCAGAAGTCAGAAATAGGCCGCTGAAGCCGGGATCCCGAACTCCGTAACTCTGCAACTCTGCAACTCGCACCTTCCATATCATCCATATCGTCCATATCTCACGGATCGCCATTCACATGTGGGCGGGGAATGAGCAAAATGGACAGCGGGAGGTTATGACCAATTGATAATGGACAGTGGTCAACGGACAGTGATTGGAAAAAAGAAGCAAGAGGTCAGAAGTCAGAAGTCAGAAGTCAGAATGCGATCATGGAAAAACCCAAGACCAAAGCTCAAAGCCCGATGTCCATTTTTAACCAATTAGCGATGATCCAATTAACAATTGACAATGCGAAACAATGCCAAAGACCGAAGACCCAAGCCCGGCCGCGCGTTCCAGGCGTTCCAGATGTCCCATACGTTCCAGATGTTCGCGATGTTCGAGGCGTTTCCGTTGTTCGCGATGTTCACGGTGTTCACGGCGTTTCCGCGAACGCGCAATGCCCAAAAAAAACAGAACACCAAGAAATGCGGAATTCAGAAATCGGAATGCGGAATGTCGTGTCGGAGGCCCGCGCGTCAGCAAGGGCTCATCTTCGAATTCGGAATTCGGAATCTGGAATCCGGAATTCTCGAAAGCCGGGACTCAAAACTTCAGGGCATTTCAGGCGTTTCACGTGTTTCAGGCATTTCGTTTCTTTCATTCGTTTCAATCGTTTCAGAAACGCGCGGTCTCCTTGTAGAAATGAAACGCTTCGACCAGCAGAGTTTGTCAACGCACGGCCTTTTCGCCGGGGCGGTACCGCTTTATCGCTTGCTTGTCGACGTCGGCCTCGGTAAAGGCGACGCGCTTTGCTTCGCCGGCAGCGAACATCGCAGCCTGGTCGACGTGATGCGGCGAATCGGGCCGGTTGCTTTGGCCATAGGCGAGCACAGAAAAGGCTCGCGGCACGTCGCCAAATTCGACCGCGAACGTCCAGCCATCGCCGCCGATCGCGGCCATCTTGCCGTCCGCGGCGCGTTCAAAGGTCATTATGCGAAAGCACCCGAGGTCGTTGCCGCAGCCGCCGACGGGCACATCAACCGAGCCGCGGCGGACGCGATGCACCTCGCCCCAGGCGACGTCAAAGCTGCCGTAACGCTTTTTCACCTCTTCAACCGTCCAGGCAAAAGACTCGGCCGCTCGCTTTGCATCCGCAAGCCCGCGGGGCGTGTTGAACGGGTCGTCGATGCTCCAGGGTTTGGCGTAACGCTCGGCATCCGGCAGCGTTTGCCCGCGGCCGTCGCGAAGCCCGGAATAGTGCCGCCACCATTCCTGAAAAAGCACCGAACCGCGGCTCTCGGGCGAAGTGGTGTTGTCCCATTTCTCGAGCACTCCGATCGCTGCGGCGACATCGCCCTCGGGCTTTGCCGCTTTCACCGCCGCGATGAGGTCGGGCTTCACGCGGTCGGCGAGCAACGCTCGATAGTTGTGCTTCAGCTTCCATATGTCTTCAAGGCTGAACTTCTCATCGCCGCCGACAAGCTGAAGCCCGAGCTGGCTGCGGAGCGAAAGCCGTGGCCGTTCAAAGTTTGGAAAGGCATTCTTGGTCACGACCGGTGTCCGGATGTTGGTGTAATGATGCGAGCTATTCTCGTTGCGGACATAACCGCCCGGCGGGTTGAGCACCTGCGGCAGGGATTCGAACGGCACGTATTCGGTCCAAACGTCTTTCATTCCTTTCGCCGGCAAGGCCGTCAGATCATCGACCGGCGGATGCGGCAGCAGTGGCAGTGCGGCGTTCCAGAGATAATAGATGTTGCCGTCGCGGTCGGCGTAGGTAAAGTTCGAGGTGGTGCGGGCACGCATCTTCATTGCGTCCTTCCACTCGGTGAGCGAACGAGCACGCATCATCTTAAGGAACTGCTCGCCGCCGCGGACCTCGGCCTCGCCCGCGTACTTGAAAACGAAGATCTTGCCGTCCTCGCGTTTGATCACCGGCCCGAGCGGCGTCGACCAAAACTCGCGGGTCTCGGTCGAGACGGCGTCACCATTGCGAAAGGGAACAGTCACCAATTCGCGTATAAGCGGCACCGAAGCACCGTCGAAAAGATAGTGATCGGGCTTGGCCGGGTCGGCGTCGAGCGTGTAGATCTGATCGAGGTCCTGCGAGTTGTTCGTCGTCGAAAAGCCAAGATGGCGATTAAAGCCGCCGATCACGCCGAACGCACCGCCGATGCGGAAATCGCCGTAAAAATCGATCACGCCCGGCACCGTCATATGAGCTTCGTAGTAGCCCGCCGACCAGCGGAGATGCGGGTTGCGGAGCAGGATCGCCTTGCCGGATTTCGTTCGGCTCGGGGCAAGCGCCCAGGCGTTCGAGCCGTCGTCCGGCCCTTCGCCTTCCTCTTCCATCGTCGTCGGGTCGTCGTCGCTGCGGGCGGAACGTTGGTTGAGAAAGTTGCGGATCTTCTGGGCCGAAGGCTGGGCGAGTTCGGTCGAGAGTACGTCGAAGCCGGTGAAGTCGCTCGGCATTCCGGCCGTAAACTCGCCGGGATGCAGCTCTATAAAGCGATTGATCCCCGCAGCAAAGCCTTCATAGACGTCGCGAACGTCCTTCGAAAGCGTAGCGTATTTCGGCTCGGCCTTTGCCCGCACGCGGCGGATGGCGAAGTCCGAGTCCATCCGCTCATAACCCGAAACCGACGCCCATCGCCCGCTCGCCGCCAGCAGCCGCATACCCGTTTGGTCGCCGTAATCCTCGGATTGCAGCCAGGCAAGCGCGTAGCCCGCCGCATAGAGATCCTTCGCCCGGATATGCGGCACGCCTTTTTCAGTACGGATAACCTCGACCCGCTGCCAGGGCTCGTCCTCCGCCGGAACCACCACCGGCGAGGAAAATGCGGTGAACAAAAGAGTGGCGAAAAGAAGGATCGTCGTCTTCATAATCGTGTTTGGATAAGAAGGAAAGAACGTGTAACGGGAATGGTAGAAATATACCATCTAACCAAACAGGCAGAAAACTCGGCCGCAAAAAACGAAAAAGGCCCGCCGCTTTCGGCGAGCCCTGCGTTCTCAGACAGGAGACGCATTTCGAATTTAGATATTTACACCAACCAGACGCGGGTTGGCCTTCTTCTGCAAAAGCTTGCGAAGCTTAAGCCGTGCCTTATGGAGCTGCGACTTCGATGTGCCGACCGAGCATCCGAGGATGCGTGCGACCTCTTCGTGCTCAAAGCCTTCGACGTCGTGGAGCAAAAAGACGTTCTTGTAACCAGCCGGAAGCTGCTCGATCGCGTGCTCAAGGGCGATCTTGTCAACGACCTGCATCCGTTCCGGATCGGTCGTGCCGGTGACCACTTGGTCCGGCGTTTCGCCTTCCTCGGTGACCTTTTCGTACTTCACGTTTCGCTTACGGAAGTGCATCAGGACCTGATTGACCGTCATCCGGTGCAGCCACGTTGTGAAGGCCGAGTCGCCGCGGAAGCTGCCGATCTTACGATAAAGCTGGATGAATACATCCTGCGTAAGGTCTTCGGCCTCATAGGCATTCTGGAGCATGCGGAGGCAGATCGAATAGACCCTGCGGTGATGCCGCTGATAGATCTCTTCAAAAGCCGCCATGTCGCCCGTTGCAGCAGATTGCGTGAGTTCGAAGTCGCTCGTGGTTGCGAGCGGAGAAACGTATTTTGCCTTCGCCGAATCGCTCTCCGCGGCCGCCGTGCCGCTCTGCCAAATAGGATAGTTCAAGGTTTCTGTAGTCATTTCCGTGTCTCCCCCGATATCCCAAGCTTCAAAAAGCGTGCCAAACCTCGAAAATCGCCGCGTACCGGCCTTTTCTTTCATATTTTTACTGTATTTTCGAGGCATACCTTTGATTTCGCTGAACATCATAGAGAGGATTCAATTCGTCCACTTGACGGCTTTCCGTTGCACTGCGCACGATATGGTATAGTTGTCTCTTGATCTATTTTGATACATTTCCCGTGGCCACACTTACTGACAAATACAAAACGCGAAACGGTTTATTCCGCACATCAAGAACGCTTGGGCTCAGCGGTATTTGCAGCCGAATGATCGCCGCGGCATTGTTCGTTATATTCGCGAGCAGCATTGTCGCCGCCCAGCCTAAAACGGGCGTCCGCGCGCAGGAAATTGACGAGGATTCCGGAGTGCCGGTGATCGTGACCCATCTGCCGAATTGGGAAGCAGTTCGGGAAAATGCGTCGTTCATAGCATCAAAGGAAGAGCTTGCACGGGTGATCGGCGATCGCCCGGTTAACACCGCGATCGAGTTCATCGGCGGGACCGAGGCCGCAAGTGCCGTTTATCCCGAAGGCCGGCTGCTTATTATTGAGTACCCCACGCCGCAGTTTGCCTCCTCGGCAGATGCTGAATTTCTCCGTATTTTGACCGAAACTCCGACCGAGCCGCCTACGGTTTACCGCCGCGTCGGGAACTACTCCGTCTTTGTTTTCGATACGCCAGATACCGTTGCCGCAGCTGCACTGATCGATCAGGTTACGTACGCGAAGGACGTGCAGTGGCTTGGCGAGAGCCCGTTCCTGTTGCAGAACCTCGAACGCTATTTCATCACGACCTCGCGCGACATCATCTACTCGACGATCATGTGGATGGTTTTGGGTTTTGGACTTGCTATCTTGCTGGGAGCAACCGTTGGATTTTCCTACTTCAAATACCGCGAAGGGCAACGGGAGAAGATGGTCGCATTTTCAGATGCGGGCGGGCTGACGCGGCTAAACCTTGACGACCTTTCGGAACCGCTCAGGCTAGAACCGTAGGCATTACTCGGGCAGTGAGTCGATGAGCCGATCGATATCTTCCTTGTTGTTGTAAAAATGTGGAGCGATCCGAAGCCTATCACCCCGCGGCGAGACGATGACGCCCGCAGCCCGCAGCCGCTCTGCGATCTCATTGCAATGCATCCCGCCGAGATGCTCGATGCAGACGATCGCCGTTGCTTCCGAGGGCTCTCGTGAACTAATGATCCGGTAATTCTTGCCTGCGAGCCGTTCGCAAAGATAGCCAGAAAGCTCGGTAAGGTAACTACGAATGTTGGCAAGCCCGACGCTGTTGAGAAGAGTCAAGCTTTGCTCCAAGCCATAAAAAAGCGACGAAGGCCCGGTACCGCTCTCCCAGGCAAGGGCGTTTGGCTTGAAGGGCTGTTCGCGGTCCTCAAAGTCCCAGGGCGTCTCTACGCTTATCCAGCCGACGAAAGCCGGATCGACCCGCTCACGTGCTCGTTCGGAGACGAAGAGAATGCCGCAGCCCTCGGGAGCACAAAGCCATTTATGGCTTGCACCCGCTGCGATATCAACCTTCGCCGCTTCGAGCTCAAAACCCATCTGCCCGAGACCCTGAATAACATCGACTGCGAAAAGGGCGTCGGCTGCCCGGGCCGCACTGCCGATCCTTTCAAGGTCCGCGAGATAACCGGAAGCGAACTGCACGGCACTAACCGCGACGACCCGCGTGTTCGAATCGATCATGTCGATGAGATCGTCGACCTCGTATCGTCCGTCGCGTTCGGGACAGATACGCAGTTCAACTCCATATCGGTCGCGAACGCGCCGCCAAGGGTAAAAATTTGCGGGGAACTCATTGCCAAAGGTCACGATGTTGTCGCCCGGCTTCCATTCCAGCCCCACCGCGACCGCCGCGAAGCCGTCGGAAGTGTTACGCATAAATGCGATCTGCTCAGCCCGGACGCTCAGCATCCCGGCCAGAAGTTCGCGGCAGCGGCCTTTCGTCTTGACCCATTCGGGATAGTGCTCCGAGCCGTGTGTCGCGACATCGTTAAGCTGCCAATTGACAGCCTCGATGGCAGTACGCGGCATCGGCGAAACCGCAGCAGAATTAAGGTAGGCGTAGTGTTCGGTGGCAGCGAAAAGCGATCGTATCTCAGGCGTCATTTGGAAGATTCTATATCAGCAGGACGTGCTTTGCTGAATTAAAGCCTCTGAACCACTGAAAAAAAGAATGCGTTGACAAAATCCGCACTGAGGCACAGAATCAAATAAGAGTAATGCGGCCAACATTTTGACCGCATTTGTGTATCAAACGAAAAGTGTTCAAACGCCGCAAAAAACCAACAATACCCTTTGGCCCGCTCCACCCGGCGGATGATCTCGACATTGCCGTACATCATTACCGCAGACAGTCGCGAACGTTTCTTTGGGCAGAGGGCGCTCGGCTCGCGCGCGATGTTTTCCTTATCCTCGTCGTATTCGTTTTGCTCGGAGTTTTTGCGGTTCAGCCGGTCGTGGTCGAGGGCGAATCGATGCTACCGCACCTGCACAACGGCGAGCGTCTGCTGGTCAACAAGCTCGTTTACTACAACATACAAGGCGTTAGTTGGGGCCATCTTGAGCGCGGTGACATCGTTGTCTTCTGGTTTCCGCGGGAGCCGGATAAGAGCTACGTAAAGAGGATCATCGGCCTGCCGGGCGAAACGGTCGAGGTCAGGAACGGTCGCGTTAACATAAACGGCGTGGAACTGCAGGAAGATTATCTCGACATAGAGCATAACCAGAGCCTGCCGACCTGGCCGGCAAAAAAGGTCGAACCACACCATTATTTTGTGATGGGCGACAACCGCGATAATTCGTCCGATTCGCGCTATTGGGGCCTCGTCCCGGAAAAATACATCTACGGCAAGGCTTTTTTCCGTTACTGGCAGCCGGATAAGATCGGCTTTGTCGAACACGGCGACTACAAGGAATCGGAACTCGACAGCCTCTCCGATACAAGAGCGATCCAGCAGTGATCCGCTAGCGAAATAAATTCTCACACACACCAATTTAACTGGCGCTACGCATTGCGATAAACTGCTTTTCAGATGAATAACGCAAGTTCGGCAATGATCGTTCTCGAAGATGGGCGCTCCTTTCGCGGAAAAGCTTTTGGGGCCGAGGGCGAGGCCTTCGGCGAGATGGTCTTCAACACGTCAATGACGGGCTATCAGGAGATCCTGACCGACCCGAGCTACGCCGGACAGATCGTCTGCATGACGTATCCACTCATCGGCAACTACGGCGTCAACGAGATGGACGTTGAATCCCGCCGGCCCTGGGCTGAGGGATTTGTCGTCAAAGAAGCATCGCGGATCGCCTCTAACTGGCGATCGACCGAGACCCTGCAGTCATATCTTTCACGCAACAACATTGTCGGGATCGAGGGGATCGATACACGGGCACTTGTCCGCCACATTCGCGATAAGGGGGCGATGCGTGCCGTTATCTCGACGACCGATCTGGACGAGGCGAGCCTTCTAGAAAAGGTTCGCACTTCACCTGATATGAAGGGCCGCGAGCTTGCGACGGAAGTGACCACGGAGGCGAGATTCGAATATCCGGCAGCAGCCGATGCCAAATATCACATTGTAGCCTTCGACTTTGGCGTAAAGACCAACAGCCTTCGCGAATTCGCAAAGTTTGGCTGCAGGGTAACGGTCGTCCCCGCAGACACTTCGGCCGAAGACGTGCTTGCCCTCGCGCCCGACGGCATCTTTCTCTCGAACGGCCCCGGCGACCCGGCTTCGATGAGTAAGGTTATCGACGAGATCAGGAAACTCGCAGCATCGCAGAAGCCAATGTTCGGCATCTGCCTCGGCCATCAGTTGATCGGGCAGGCATTCGGCGGGACGACATTCAAGATGAAATTCGGCCACCGCGGCGGTAACCAGCCGATCATGAACCGCGAATCGGGCAAGGTCGAGATTACCTCTCACAACCACGGATTTGCCGTCGATCCCGATTCGCTTCCGGCGGATGTCGAAGTAACGCATATCAACCTGAACGACAACACCGTCGCCGGACTCCGCCACAAAACCCTTCCGGTCTTCTCGGTCCAATATCACCCCGAATCCGCTCCGGGCCCGCACGATAGCGAGTATCTCTTTGGGCAGTTTGTGGAGATGTTAGAAAATAGGGACGATAAATGAAGGTCTTAGGTGTTCATCCGGTCGAGGCACCCGAACCATGTTATTTGATCGAGGTTGAAATCGACGAAGATAACGAAATCGACTGGGAGTCGATAACCCAACCATCGGAGGACGTGCCTCCGCTAGAATGGCAAGTTCCTTGGGATGAGCAGCGCGTGAATAGTGAACAAAATCGATGGGCGTTCTTCTTTCATTTCCTAGATGTCGGAAAACCACTTCTGGTAATGGATAGACCGATCACTTTCCCCGTTCCGACGCCGCTTCCTGAGCACCTTAGAAAAATTAAGTACTTCCCTCCATGCTAGCAAAGATACCGACGAAAAGTTTGTCCGCGCATTTCTTTTCCAGGAAGATGAACGCGGAACTTACCGGGGTTCCCACCTCCAGTTCTTTGGACTAGCCGAAGCGTATTTTAGCCTTTTGAACCGTTAAATGAACATTCTTTCGCTTGAAAATGTCTCGAAGAATTATGGCTTCAAGCCGTTGTTTGAGAATGTAACGCTGGGCCTCGAAGACCGAGACAAGATCGGTATAATCGGGGCTAACGGCTCAGGTAAAACGACGCTTTTGCGGATCATCGCCGGAATGGAAGAGCCTGATACCGGTCGTGTCGTCCGTGCTAGAGGACAGACTCTCGCCTATCTTTCGCAGAATCCGCCGTACGACGAAAACCTGACCGTACTCGAGACGATCTTTGCTTCGAGCAGCGGTGTGATGCAGACGATCGCCGATTACGAGGCTGTGTGTCACGAGGTCGGCGCGGGTGCTCACGACGATGCGACGCTTCAGCGGATGACCGATCTTCAGCACGAACTCGAAATGAACGGCGGCTGGGATATCGAGGCGAACGCTCGAGCGGTCCTGCAGAAGCTTGATATAATCGATACTTCGGCAAAGATGGGCACTCTCTCGGGCGGGCAGCGAAAGCGGGTTGCGTTGGCGCACGAACTGATATTTAAGCCCGACATCCTAATCCTTGATGAGCCGACCAATCATCTCGACGCTGACACGATCGAATGGCTTGAATCATACCTCGCACGCTATACCGGCGCTCTGCTTCTCGTCACGCACGACCGCTATTTTCTCGACCGTGTGACCGACCGCATTTTTGAAGTCGACCGCGGAAGGGTGCAGAATTTTAGCGGAAATTATGCTTACTACCTTGAGAAGAAAGCCGAGCAAGATGAACTGCGAGAAGTCGAGGGTCATAAGCGCGAACAGCTTATAAAGAAAGAGCTAGCATGGCTTCGCCGCGGAGCGAAGGCTCGGACGCGGAAGTCGAAACATCGTATCGAAGCCGCTCACACGCTGATGGCCTTGCCGAAAGAGCAGGCGAAGGGCGAGGTGGATATCGCGATCGGATCGAAGCGACTCGGGTCGAAGGTGATAGAGATCAATGGCGTGTCGAAATCTTATGGCGCGAACAAGCTTATCGACGATTTCACATACCAGCTGAAACGCGACGATCGAGTTGGCATCATCGGAGCGAACGGCAGCGGCAAGACGACGCTGCTTGATATGATCACCGGCCGCGTCGAACCGGACGAGGGCGAGATCGAGTCCGGAAGGACGGTGCATATCGGTTATTACGATCAGGAGAGCCGGGAACTCAACGACGAGCAGCGTGTCATCGATTACATCCGCGATATCGCCGAGTTTGTGACGACCAACGAAGGAGTACAGATCTCCGCGGGCAAGATGCTTGAGCGGTTTCTTTTCACGCCGGCGCAGCAGTACGCAGTGATCGGTAATCTCTCAGGCGGAGAACGTCGTCGTCTGTATCTACTTCGGATCTTGATGGGTTCGGCGAATGTGCTGCTGCTGGACGAGCCGACCAACGATCTTGACATACCAACGCTGATCGCGCTCGAAGAATATCTCGACGACTTCGCCGGGGCCCTGATCGTCGTCAGCCACGATCGCTACTTCCTCGACCGCACGATCGAGAACGTGTTCCGATTCGAACCCGGCGGCCACGTCCGCGAATACGCCGGCAACTACACCGCCTATCTCGAAGCCAATGCCCGCGAAGAAACCCAAGTCAGAACCGCGAGCGGTAGCGACCGGATTCTGCAGAATGCACCAACAACCGCCGCAGCCCCCGAAAAGCCTAAATCCAAGAAGCTCACCTTTAAAGAATTGCGCGAGTTTGAATCGGTGGAATTGCGAATAGCCGAGACCGAGAAACGGCTTCCAGAGATCGACAAAGAACTCACCGCTGCCGCCAGCGATGCCGGCCGCGTTCACGAACTATTCAACGAACAACAAATGCTGACGTCCCGACTCGAAGCAGACATCACCCGCTGGACAGAACTAGCCGAGCGGCATGAAGGTTAAAATCTCGCTTAAGACTTGTGTAACTGAACTATGTGAGAGCTTCCGCCTCGCTTCGTGCAGCGATCACGGCAGGCATATCGGGGTCGGCGTCTTTCCACAAATCGAAAAATTTCTCATATTCGTCTGTCGTTTTCATCGCTCTGGCTTTTCCTAATTGAGCGAGCGGAAAAATGGACGAAAGGGGTGCTTCGCCTCGATTGCTTAGGATCTTGTCGAACTCTTTGACGGCGGAGATAGTTTGCCCCCATCTCTGGTATCAGTCAAATCGGCGCAAAAAGATCGCGATGAACCAATCGAGTCATCGCGATCCATCTGGCGAAACCTAGGCGATACTACTGCCCGATACCGAAAATATACGGTGCGATGACTAGCGAGACGATGGACATCAGCTTGATGAGGATGTTCATCGAGGGGCCCGACGTGTCTTTGAAAGGATCGCCGACCGTGTCGCCCGTTACCGACGCCTTGTGCGGCTCGGAGCCCTTGTAATACATCTCGCCGTTGATCTCAACGCCTTTCTCAAACGACTTCTTCGCATTGTCCCATGCACCACCGGCGTTGTTCTGGAAAATACCCATCAGCACGCCGGTTACCGTCACACCCGCGAGCAATCCGCCGAGCACTTCAGGACCGAATGTAAAACCGACAATGACCGGCGTGATCAACGCGATGGCACCGGGAAGCATCATTTGTCGGATCGACGCTTTGGTCGAGATCTCAACGCATTTCTCGTATTCCGGCTTGGCCTTGTATTCCATAATGCCGGGTATCTCGCGGAACTGCCTGCGAACCTCGTGCACCATTTCCATCGCGGCCTTTCCAACTGCCTGAATGCAGAGAGCGGAAAAGATGAACGGGATCATGCCACCGATGAAAAGCCCGCCGAGCACGTTTGCCTTGTAGATGTCGATCCGATCGATACCGGCGATGCCAACGAATGCTGCGAAAAGGGCGAGCGCAGTTAGCGCCGCACTTGCGATCGCAAACCCTTTTCCGGTTGCTGCGGTCGTATTTCCGACGGCGTCGAGGTTGTCCGTCCGTTCGCGAACTTCCGGCGGCAGTTGGCTCATTTCCGCGATGCCGCCGGCGTTGTCGGCGATAGGGCCAAAGGCGTCGATGGCAAGCTGCATGGCGGTTGTCGCCATCATTCCAGAGGCTGCGATGGCCACGCCGTACAGCCCGGCGAAGTAATACGAGGTCATGATACCGGCGGCCAGTGTGATGATCGGTATCACCGTCGACTTCATTCCGACGGCCAACCCGCCGATGATGTTCGTCGCGTGGCCGGTGGATGATTGCTGCACGATCGAATTAACGGGCTTCTTGCCCATCGCGGTGTAATATTCGGTCGCGTAGCTCATGATCGCGCCGACGATCGTGCCGACGACGATCGAGTAAAACACGCCCCATTTGTCGAACGATTGCGTGCGAAGCGAGAGTTGGCCGTCCGGCAGGATCCACATCACGGCAAAGAACGAAGCGATCACCGTAAAGATCATCGCCGACCAGTTGCCGATATTCATCGCCGCCTGAACGCTCGATTTATCGTCGCTAATGCGGACGAAGAGCATGCCGACGACCGAGAAAACGATTCCCAAACCGCCGATAACCATCGGCAGCAGGATCGGTGCGAGCCCGCCGAACATATCCCGCGACGTTATCTCTTGCCCGAGCACCATCGTCGCCAGGATCGTCGCGACATACGAACCGAAAAGGTCGGCGCCCATGCCCGCGACGTCGCCGACGTTATCGCCTACGTTGTCGGCGATGGTGGCCGGATTGCGGACGTCGTCCTCCGGAATTCCCGCCTCGACCTTTCCGACGAGGTCCGCGCCCACGTCAGCCGCTTTTGTATAGATACCGCCGCCGACGCGTGCAAAAAGGGCGAT
The DNA here is from genome assembly GCA_016716435.1 of Acidobacteriota bacterium. Taxonomy (NCBI): domain Bacteria; kingdom Pseudomonadati; phylum Acidobacteriota; species Acidobacteriota bacterium. The sequence continues at coordinate 896,944 of JADJWI010000003.1, forward strand.
CGACTCGGCACCTAGTGAGAAGCCTGTCAGAACTTCGATCGCCGTTCGAACTTGGTTAGCTCCGAGCTCTGCGAAGATCGCCAGAAACGCGATGAACAAACCGCCAAGCCCGAGGATCGCGAGGCCGGCAACACCAAGCCCCATTACCGCACCGCCAGTAAATGAAACGGCCAGAGCCTGTTTCAGGCTTGTCCGTGCGGCCTGCGTTGTGCGGACGTTCGCCTTCGTGGCGACCTTCATCCCGATGTATCCGGCGGTCGCTGAAAGCACGGCACCGATCAGGAACGCAACGGCAATCAGCCAATGCGAGTGGATCTCGCGGCCGTTCACTTCATGGACGGTTCCCGAATATGCAAGCAAAGCGGCCGTTATCAATGCAAAGATGCTGAGAACTCGCCACTCAGCTTTCAGGAACGCCATCGCTCCATCGGCGATATAGCCGGCGAGCTCCTGCATGTTCTCGTCGCCGGCCTCCTGCTTGCCGACCCAGGCCGACTTGTAGGCCATCACCAAGATCCCGAAAAGCCCAAACGCGGGCACCAGATAAATAACGTAATCGTTCATACTCTTTTTCGATCTTGTGTTCCCGGCCCGTAGGCCGCAGAAACACGCTCTCAAGATAGATTTTTACTAACTGTAAGTGGGATACGAACTAAAAAAGTCCTTTGAATACCAAAACTTAGAATTATCGAACAATTGCGGGCATTTCACAAATAACCACGGGCGAAAACTCGCGTAGCCGTCCGTTCCGGGCTCGCGGTTTTCTTTGATGTCGGGTGTTTCATTTTTTGCGGGGAGTATATGCATCTGAAACGGTTGAAACGCTTGAAACACCTGAGACGGTCGGAACCGCCTGTGTCGTCCTGAAAAAAGTTGACACATTTTGGTGGTAAACCTGGTATAGGTTTCCTGTTTTGTGTTGGTCCTGAAGAAGGTTTACGGGCATCTCCTTATATTGGTTTTGAGTTTCACTCTCAGGCCGCGGCCTGAGAGTGAAAAGTTTTGGCCGGATAGTATTTCTTCCAGCGCTTGAGCTCGCCGGTCCTGGCATGGGCCTCGGCCGGGGTGAGCATATCGATCGACAGATGCGGCCTCAGGTGGTTGTAGGTATTGACCGCCTGATCGATCTGCCGGGCCGCCTCGGAGAAGCTTTGAAGCTTGTCCGGAGCAGTTCCTGTTTGAGAATGCCGTTGACGCGTTCGGCAATGGCGTTCTCCAGCGGGTCGCTCTTTTCGCTCATCGAGACCCGGATCTGTTTCCCGATCAGCTTCATGTACCGCGAACTGTAGTATTGGAGGCCACGGTCCGAGTGGTGTATCAAGCCTTCGCGTTCCGGGTTGTCCCTGAGTGCCATCCGCAGTGCCGCCGCCGGCCCTCTGGCCGTCAGGTCCTCGCTGAGGCAATAGCCGACAATCTTTCGTGAATACGCGTCCGTGATCAGGCTCAGATAAGCAAACCCTTCCCGGACCCTGATATAAGTGATATCGCTGACCCACAATTGATTGCAGCGGGTCGGCTCGAAGCCCTTTGCAAGATTCGGGAAGCTCTTCATCCAGAGGCCCGAAAACGTTGTCCTCGGACTTCGCCTCCTTCTCTTTCGGACCAGCATCGAATGCTCCCGCAAGAGGTCGTACAAAGCGTCGCGGCCGATCTCTACCGAGTGCTCGCGGGCAAACCCGCTCATCATGTGATGCAGCTTTCTTACACCGATCCGCTTTTGCTCCTTTCTCAGCCTTCCTACCTCCTGCAGCACGATCTCGGCTTCGAACGCCCTCTTCTCCACTCGCCGTTTCCCCTTGTAATATGCCTGTCTCGTATAGCCAAGCAGCCGGCAGGCCTCTCCCAGGCTTCTTCCCCTGCCGCTCTCTACCACTTTCCTCACCGCTTGGGCCCCAGGTTTTTTTCTGATCGGTACCTCAAATCGATCTTCCGCGATGTCGATCATCGCATTCAGCAACTCGTTGTAGAGCCGGGCCTCCTCAAGCTCCTTCCGCAACCGCCTCACCTCCGCCGACCCCGACCCATGCCCAGACCCGGCAGACGACCCCGTCGCCGAACCGGCCCCGGCCTCACGACCCCTTATCCATCTATGTACAGTCGACGCCGAAACCCGGTATATCCGCGCCAGCTCCCGCATCGACACACCCCCTCTCCGATACCTCTCAACTGCCTCTCTCCCCATCTCTTCTTCTTGTTTCATCTGTTCCCTTTTACCTGTAAACCTATTTCAGGACAAGACAGCCTGCGTGAGCGAACGGCCAGTTCGTTGACCGCCAAGGGCTTGTGTCTTTGGTCTTGGGCCTTTGGTCCTGGGATATGGTTCGCGGGTATTTGCATCTTCGCACTCTGACTACTGACTACTGGCTTTTGATCATCGGACATTGTTCTAAAATCTCTGGCTAACGGCTTATGGCTAACAGCTATCGGCTGATTCCCAAAATCAAAATTGATCGACTGTCGTACCGAAAGTTCGTACCGCTACTCACCGCTCTATGCCTTCTATTCACCATTCACTATCTCCCCGCTGTCCATTCTGCCCGCCCATCGCCAGCAAGTGAACGGTGATTCGTGAGATATGGAAGATATGGATGATTTGGATAGTTGAGAGTTGCTGAGTTGCGGAGTTTCGAAGTTTGGAGTTCCAGCTTTAGCCGCCCTGCCTGAGTCGTCGGCGACGGCCGCATATACGCCAACCCCTTCTGCAAACACTTCCGCATCCGGCTCAAAACCACCGAACGCTTCATCAACCCCAAAGTCGACGCCGTCGGCCGCATGTACCTAACCCTCTCCGAAACCGTAACAGTCTCCCGCGGCCCCCGAGAAAAGCGCCAGAACCGCGAGCCGTAGCAACCGGGTCTTTCCGGCTACGCCGCCCGGTTTGCGGAAAGGCTCGGCCTTTCCGTGGTGCTACCCCTAAACCACGCGGCTCCGCCGCTGCAATTTCGGGCGATCTATGCCCGGGCAAAACTGTTGGATGAACCGCTTTTTTGGAATCAAGAAAATTTATTGCTTTCATTGCGAAAAGTTATTGACATATTTGCGAATCGGGGTAAAATTTTAAGCACGAAACTCGAAGTTCTAGTGGTAATTTTCGTTGAAACTCAAGACCCTCCTAGCTTTTGGAACCCTCCTTGCCGGCATTTTCTTATTGCGGCCGTCAACCGATGACACGCGTGTTTGGGAGCCGAAGGACGTGGCTATAGCACTCTGGACGTGGGGCGGCAGAATGCCGGACGCTCAAGAGACGGAGACAGCCGCTGACGTTTTTGGATCGGCCGAACTTTTCGTCCATGCTGGGCAGATCGATAACTCGAACGGGTTTCAATTGGTCCGAACCGCAAAAGGCGAACCGACCGCAGCCTCGAAGATTAACCTAGTTTACAACGCTACGCCGTCGTTGCTCCGTGATCTTGAAAGAACCGACCAGAATGAACTAGCTGCCTTCATATCAAACGCTTTTCAGGTTTCGTTCAAAAGCAATCGATCTTCGATCATCGGCCTCCAGCTTGACCTAGATGTTCCGACCCGACTGCTTCCAAGGTATGCCGAGTTGCTCCGTCTCGTTCGAGACCGGATGCCGCCTGAAGTGAAATTGTCGATAACGGGTTTGGCCACCTGGATGTCTTCGGCTGACATTCGCGAGGTTTTGGATCAGGTCGATTTTTGGGCACCACAATTTTACGGCGACACGGTTCCGCAATACCTTGGATCGCTCTCGCCGATCTCGTCGCCTGACGGAGTTCGTCGCGGTGTGATCCAGGCAAGGCGTTTGGGGAAGCCATTCTTTGCCGGGCTTTCGATCTACGGAATGGCTCTTCATTATTCGCCGGATGGTTCGCTGATCGAGATCCGCGGAAATATTCCGCCCGATTTAGCCATGAAAACAAGAGGGTTGCAGTTGGCCGAGACCGGCGGTTTCGGCACGCCCGCTGATGGCACGGAGAAGTACTACAGATTCGTGGCCATGTTTGACACGGTGATCGACGGTTTGAGCCTTTCTGCGGGTGAGCAATTGGTCGTTCTTCAGCCAAGTTCTGCCTCTCTTCGACGGGCTGCAAGAGCCGTCAGGGAAGAGGGCGGTGAAAAACTTCTGGGAATTTGTCTGTTCCGTTTACCGCTGAGTGGCGATCAAACGACGCTTTCACTAGCAGAGGCGGCCGCGGCGCTCGATGATCGAGCGTCGGACATAGCCACGGCTTCAGACTTTAAGCTGATCGAACCCGGCCGAGGCAGGTTGAGCATCGAGAATACCGGAAGCTCGGCCACGGTGATCGCTGCCGATTCCTTCACGCTTGATCTTCCGATCGCGAACGACGGCGTTTTACGGGTCACCTCGCAGACGGGTTTTGATGCGATCGAACCGATGTGCAGCATCGGAAACGCGGTCACAACCTGCAGCGTTCGGCGAGCGAACATTCTGCGGCTGAGGTGTTCACGATGGCGGCCGGGTTCAAAAGCGTCGATCGAGATGGAGTTTCCAGAGAAAACGCCCGTTCGTGAACTTTCTGCGAAATTGTTAATGCGGCTCGATGACGGACGCGAACATTCTGAGCTGCTTTCGTTTGGTCCCCCGGACTTGGTTTCTTACTCGAGGTAAAGATGATGTTAGCCAGGCTGAAACTCACAAAAGGAAATGTACAAAAGTTTGCCGTCCGCCTTCTGATCGGTTTACTCGCAGGTTCTGCGGTCGTATGGGCATGTTCCTGGAGTTTCACGACGGATCACTCGGTAAGGTTTAACAGCTACCGTACGGGGCGTGGATTCTATCGTTTGGACCCGCTTCCGATCATCTATGATGCGAACGCAAAAAAGGAGTTAACGGCGAATCAGGTGACCGGGGAGGACGAAGAACCAACTATCCTCGAACCTATCGATCAAGCCGAATCAAACGATAAGATCGTCGCGTCGGTACGTGAAGCGATATCGGAATCGCGGCTCGACGAGGTCAATACGCTATTGAGGAAATTGCTCGACGATACCGAATACCGATCGATCGACGAAGATCCCGCGAGGCAGGAACGCCGAAACTCTGCGTTCGATATGCTTGATGCACTAGCCGAACGACGGCGCGGTGTTTCGGCCGGGGAAATAAAGGCGTATCTGGAAGCTCGCACTTTCTATGATCGCTCAATTGCGACCCCTGAGCCCCCGGTAAAAATTGCCTTGAACCTCCGGGACAACTGGGCGTATCTTCAGGCCGCGGAGTTGTATCGCGGCGAAAAACTCCCCGAGGCACTTGAGGCATTTCTTCGCCATGCATCCGTTTACCCAACAAGCGAGAAGAACCAAGCAGTGCTTTATATGGTCGCAAAGCTCAGGATCGAGTTGAGCCATGCATTCAAAGAATCGGACTGCGGAATTCAGGGCGAGGACTACAATGGCCAGCCGCTTGTTGAGGAACTGGTGGAGAATTGTCGCGATGAGAATTGGAAGCAAGCGATTACCGACCTGAAGCGTTTGATCCAACGCTATCCGCACGGACGCTATGTCAATGATGCAAAGGGCTGGTTGGCTTTTCTCTATCGTCGTGGCGGAATGCGGGAAATGGCCTTGGCTGAGTATTACCGTCTGCTCGGCCATCCGACCGATCGTAATGCGAGGCTCGAGGCCAAGAAGTCGCTGCAGGTGCTCGGCCACGAATACGATGATGAGACGCTGGACAAGACCGAGGAACTGATCATCGGAGATATCAATGCGGCGATGGCTTATGCTTACCACCGGATATACAACCACGCCGTAGACCTTACCTACGCGGAAAGAAGTTACTACGGCTCCTACCGCGAGCAGATGGAAGAAAGAAAGGAGGTTAGCGAAACGCAAGCGAAGGGTCGTCACGAGCTTGAGCGGGTCACTCGTTTTGCGAGCCGGATGATGAAACGTCATCCGAATGCTCGGGTCAGCGGAGGATTCGTCGTTCGGTTGGCTCAGGCCCAGATCGAACTCGAAGAGTATGCAGAGTCCGAGGTGTCGGCTTCGAGGGCTCTATCGCTCGGTGTTTCGGGCGAGCTTCGGGCGGAGGCGCTTTTCATCAAGGCAAGCAGCGAGCACGCCCAGCGAAAATATGAAGCGGTGAAACGAACACTCCGGACGTTGTTGCGTGACTTTCCGAACTCAAGACACTACGAACATGCTCGCCGCCTTCTGGCATTGGCCGCGGAAGATACAGGCGATCTTGAAGGGGCGCTCGAACAATACCTCGCACTCGGATACCGGTTCGATGTTGCGTACTTCATTGATGTACTTTTGCCGACCGAACGGCTTGAGAAATTCATCGAAACACGAACGAACGCAGCCGAACTGAGCTACCTTCGCTACAGCCTCGGGGTCCGACTAATGCGAGAGAAGGAATGGGAAAAGGCCCAGCGAATACTCAACCAGGTAGTTGCTTCCGAGATCCCGATCGAAAGCTACGATTACAGTTGGCCGCCGCCACGGAGATTCGAGAAAGATCCCTACCAATACAACTACAACGGGATACAGATCGGAAGCACGTGGATTCGGAGAGATCTTAAGACAATTGAAACTTTCCAATACTGGGAAAAGCGAGTAGCCGAGGCCGCCGACGATGAATCGAAGGCTGAAGCTCTCTATCAGTTAGCAAGCGCCTACTATCAGTCCGACAGCCTGACCTTCTATAATCCTGCGGCTTGGGACGGACAGCGATCCGATCTACTTGCGAGTCTGGAGTCAGGCGAAAGTCTTCGGCTTCCGGGCGAGATGAATCGGGTATTCGAGCATTCACAGCTACACGAAAGTCTCGCGCATTCGATCCCGATCTATTTGGAAGTTGTTTACAAATACCCTAATACCGAGGCTGCGAAGGACGCTCTCTTTTCGGCGGTGATCGCTCACGAGCGGCTTGGGGATCTCAATTATTACTGGCGAGAGATCTATTCCTCCGGGTTTTTTGCCGGACCTCGGTTGGTAACGAACGCAGATATCAACGGCCGCTTTCCGAAGTTCAAATGGCCACTGTCACGGCTGGGGTGGGAGCCCGCAACGCGGACCGTTAATGGCGGCCCCGCGTACCCGCCGCCACCGAAACCCGCACCGAAACTTTCTTTCACTCAGCGTGTGGAGCGAAAAGTATCGCGATACGGCCCCGCAGCGAAAGAGTTGGCGCGGGAGATCTGGACCGCGGCAGACGCCGGCCTGCGGCACTTGCTGATGTACTCTCTGTTTGGCTTCGGCCTCTTCCTGTATTGGCGACACCGCATGTTGAAGTAGTCCGGCACAGGAGTGATTTGGGTTTAGCCGTTAGCTTTTAGCGGTAAGCTGTAAGCTTTTTGGCGGGTTGGGGCGGGCGAAAATTGGTCTTCGGCCTAGATATTCGTTTATAATCCCTTAGCGTTTCAAACAGCAGCGAGGCCTTTATTGAGGAGGACGCGAGCGATGCCCGTTACGGATCCGAGAATCGATGCATATATTGAGAAGTCGGCGGAGTTTGCGCGGCCGATATTGATGCATATTCGGAAGCTGGTGCACGAGGCGTGTCCGGATGTGGAGGAGAAGATCAAGTGGGGGATGCCGCACTTTGATTTCAAGGGGCCGCTTTGTCATATGGCTGCGTTCAAGGAGCATTGTGCGTTTGGTTTTTGGAAGCAGCAGTTGATGGACCATCCGGCGATCGACGTAGAAAAAAACGCGATGAGCAGCTTTGGCAAGATCGCCTCGCTCAAGGAACTGCCCAAAGACAAGGTCATCATCGAACTCATCGATCAGGCCGTCGAGCTTAATGAAAAGGGAATCAAGCTGCCGCAGAAAAAGCCGGCCGAACGTGCGGAGTTGGTCGTCCCGGAAATACTCGCAAAGGCGCTAGCCAAGAACAAAAAGGCAAAGGCCGCGTTCGACAAATTCAGCTACAGCCACCGGAAGGAATACATCGAGTGGATAAACGAAGCCAAGACCGAACCGACCCGCGAAAAACGAACCGCCACCGCCATTGAATGGCTGAGCGAAGGCAAAGGGAAGAATTGGAAATACGAAAAATGCTGACGAGCAAAGCATGGGCAGCTCAATGAAATATCTAATCCTTATCGGCATATTCCTCATCGCAACGGCGGCGGGTTATTTCATGCTCCGAGAAGCGAAGCACGAGAGCGACACCGCGATGATCGCGACCTTTTACGCGAATCGTGAGGCCTTTGACGAAGTCGTAAATGACAGGCGAGAAACGATCCCGTTGGTGATTGGCGGGTGGAGAGAGTCGCTCTCGGTTTACCGTGACAGGGGACGGGTCGAGCTCTGTTGTGTATCGCACCTTTCTTGGCCGATCGACGGACAAGAATCGTACGTATCGAGTAAAGGTTTCGTGTATTCTGAAGCAGAACTGTCGCCATTGCAGGACTCGCTTGACGAACGGTCCCCTACAGGCAGTTACTACCGCCACATCGAAGGTAACTGGTACATTATAAAAAGCAATGGTTATTCGAAGCCCGAGTAACCGAAAAACTTCCGAGCTCATATGTCTGAACCAATACTTGTTGCGAAGCGTGACGACGCGGAATTTAACCTCTTGATGCAGATGGCGAACCGGCACGGTGTCGTCACCGGTGCGACCGGAACGGGTAAGACCGTGACGCTGCAGAAGCTTGCCGAGGGCTTCAGCCAACGCGGCGTTCCGGTCTTTGTGGCCGACATCAAAGGCGACCTGAGCGGCGTTAGCCAAACGGGCGGCAACCACCCGAAGATCCTGGCACGGCTCGAGCAGCTTGGGCTTGCGGACACGACGTTTGAAGGCAGCCCGGTCACTTTTTGGGACGTGTTTGGCAAAGAGGGCCATCCGCTTCGGGCGACGATCTCAGAGATGGGCCCGCTGCTGATGTCGCGAATCTTGCAGCTCAACGACACACAGGAAGGCGTGCTGACGCTGGCATTTAAGGTCGCCGATGAAGGCGGAATGCTGCTGCTCGACCTGAAAGATCTGCAGCAAATGCTTATCTTCGTCGCGGAAAATGCGAAGGAATTTACGACGCAATACGGCAACGTCTCGAAGGCGTCGGTCGGTGCGATCCAACGCGGCTTGCTGCAACTGGAGCAGCAGGGCGGGCACGAATTCTTTGGCGAGCCGGCCGTTCGGCTTGAAGATTTTATGCAGACGCTCGGCGGCAAAGGCGTGATAAATATTCTCGCCGCAGACGAGCTCATAAATTCGCCGAAGCTGTATTCGACGTTTCTGCTGTGGCTGCTCTCCGAACTTTTTGAGCTGCTGCCCGAGGCCGGCGACCTCGATAAACCGAAGCTCGTATTTTTCTTTGACGAAGCTCATCTGCTCTTCAGCGACGCGCCGCGGGCTCTGGTCGAAAAGATCGAACAGGTCGTGCGGCTCATCCGCTCGAAGGGCGTCGGGGTTTATTTTGTGACTCAGAGCCCGGCGGACATTCCGGACAAGGTGCTCGCCCAGCTCGGCAACCGCGTCCAGCACGCGCTTCGCGCCTACACGCCGAAGGAACAGGAGGCCGTCAAGGTCGCGGCGAAGAGCTTTCGCGAAAATCCGGAAGTCGATACGGTCAAGACGATCTCGGAGCTCGGCGTCGGCGAGGTCCTGATTTCCTTGCTTGATGCGAAGGGCGTACCGACGGTAGTTGACCGCGCGTTCGTCGTGCCGCCCGCCAGCCAGATCGGACCGATCACACCTGAGCAACGCAAGCAGCTTGTGGACACCTCGATAGTCGCCGGCATCTATGACACCGCCATCGACCGCGAGTCGGCGTTTGAAATGCTCTCAAAACGTGCCGAGGAAAAAGCGGCAGCAGAAGAGGAAACGAAGGCCCAGCTCGAGGCACAGAAGGAGGCCGAACGGCAGGCAAAGGCCGAACGCTCCGCCGCCCGCGGGCCGGACACGCTGGTCGAATCGGTGGTAAAGAGCGCCGCCCGCTCTGCCTCGACCTCAATCGGCCGGCAGATCGGCAACACGATCGTCCGCGGCATCCTCGGCGGGATCTTCGGCGGATCAACGTCAAAGAAGAAATCGAGTTGGTTTTAGAAGGCATCGAAGTTAATAGCGAGGAAGTATGAAATTGAGCTTAGTGTTGTGGATCCTTTTTGCAGTTGTTGGGGGCACAGCTCAAGTGCAACTGGAATCTCAGGACCTAGCAAATCTCGTAAAGGTGAGCGAAATATACTCGGCCGACGTAAACCTACGCAGCGAGGGACTCGAGAGTTCACTTAAACCTTATCGGTCACCAAAGCTGAATCAGTTGATTGATACTCTTGTCGTATTGGCTAAAGGTGAAGGAGGAATTCTCGCTGATCGCTACCTGAAGCGGCCGAGTGACGATGACCTCTATCTTTGGTATGTCATAAGAGAGATTCACTACAATCGCACACACGAATCGAAGAAGCCTCGTGCCGGGGATGAAGTCGCCAAAGAGACCCTCGCAAAAAAGATCGATACTCGATGGCTACTCGATAACTACTATTACCGCATCCGTGGCGGTATCGCGTCTCACTTTAATGATGCCGACCTTAGCAAACTCGACTTGAAGATCGATGAGCTTGGCTTCAACGACAAGACCGAAAGAGCGATCTTCTATCTTAATTTCATGGAAGCAATCGGCGGCGGGAGATTTATGGTGTTGCTTGCTACTAAGAACTTCCAACGAATACTCGATTTTACAAAGCGCTTTCCAAAATTTAACGGCAAGGAGTATTACACTTTCAACAATTTCGACTTCGATGATTTTGAGTGGATTGGATATGAAAAAGTCGAATCCTACAATTCACGACACCTAGAGAGGTTATACGTTACGTTGATTGCTCATCATCGGGCGGAGACATCGGCAGGAAGCAAAACGATTGCCGAAAAAATTCGAAAGGAGTCAATCCTAAGCGAGCCGAAGTATTTTGAATACAGCAGCGTTCCCGATATTTTGCGTTCGATCAATGATTCCCCAAATTAGATACCTAACGTCAGGAAACGGGCGCAAGACTATATACCCCGGAGCATGTTGATCAAGAGTGCAATTTTGGAACGCGTTAAGGCGGGTGAGGTCTCGCTGATATTTCGCCGCTGGAAGAAGGTAGGCGTTAAGGCGGGCGGGACTCAGATGACGCAGCGTGGCGTGCTCGGCATCGACGCGGTTGAAGTCGTGAAGGAGAGCAAGATCACGACGGCCGATGCGAAAGCCGCGGGATTCGACTCGCGAAAAGATTTGCTCGACTCGATGCCGCCGGCGAGCGACGACACCGACATTTATCGCATTGGCGTCCACTGGGTCGGCGAGGATCCGCGAAAGGCTCTGCGTGCCGATGCTGATCTCTCCAAAACCGGACTCGACGAGATCATCTCCAAACTCAAGATACTCGACGCAGGCAGCAAACGCGGCCCGTGGACGAGAGACTATCTGCAGATGATCCACGATCAACCCAACACCCACGCCGCCATCCTCGCCGAACAGATCGGCCTCACCATCCCGACCTTCAAACCCTGGGTCCGCAAACTAAAAGCCCTCGGCCTGACCGAATCTCTCCGCCCCGGCTACCGCCTCTCGCCGCGAGGCGAAAAGGTGCTGGAAGCTTTGACACAGAGGCGTGAAAAAAACGAAGGAGCGGAGTGACCGAACAGTTATGCTAAAGGACCGGCTGTCGCTCTTGTTCCACATCATATTTTCGACAAAGAATCAGGAACATCTTATCGATGAGAAGGTAGCGCCATTGCTTTATTCGTGTATCGAAGGGGTTCTGTGGGAACCGTACTATTCGCCTGCCTTGATAACGGGAGGCGGAAGCGATCATGTCCACATTTTTCTCGGGCTTTCGCGCATTGTTACTCCGGACTTGCTGATTTGCGGGGTAAAAGAACGAAGCGCAATCTTTATGCGATCGCTAGGCGAGAAGTACGCCGGTTTCGAATGGCAAGAAGGATACGCTGCTTTCACTATCAGTAGGTGGGAAACGGACGACCTAAAAGCGTATATCGCTAATCAACGTGCGTTTCATAAGACAACTTCATTTCAAGACGAGTACCGTTCGATTCTGACGGAGAACAGCATCGAATACGACGAGAACGCATTGTGGGACTGATGCGAAGCCCGCCCTCTTGAACGGGTCTGGTAGTAAACTAAAGATGATGAAAGTTCTACTGACCGGAGCCAATGGCTATATCGGCAAGCGGCTTCTGCCTCTTTTGATCGAGCGGGGGTGCGAGGTCGTCTGCGCGGTGCGCGATAAAAGCCGATTTCCCCGAGACGGATTCTATGCCGATCCGAATGTTTCTGTGATCGAGATCGACTTCCTCAAAAACGCTTCAGCCCAAAAGGACCTGAAGGATATTGATGCGGCTTACTACTTGATCCATTCGATGAGTGACGACAACTCTTCCGGTTTCGAAAAGCTCGAGAGCACTGCCGCGCTTAATTTTGTTGAGCTCTTAAGCGATACCCCTGCAAAACAGATAATCTATCTCGGCGGGATCACAAACGAAGAAGCACTTTCGACCCACCTGGCCTCGAGAAAAAAGGTCGATGAAGTGCTTCGTACGGGCCCGGTTCCGGTCACCTCCTTAAAAGCCGGAATTATTGTTGGCTCGGGCAGTTCATCATTTGAGATCATCCGCGACCTTGTAGAAAAGCTGCCGATAATGATCGCTCCCAGATGGCTGGAGACGCGGACGCAGCCGATCGCGATCCGCAACGTCCTCGAGTATCTGACAGGGGTGCTTCTTCGCGAAGACACATACGATGCGTCTTACGATATCGGCGGCCCGACCGTAATGACGTACAAGGAAATGATCCTGCAGTTTGCCGAAGTGCGCGGCCTGAAGCGTCATGTCTTTACAGTGCCGGTGATGACGCCGAAACTCTCGTCGTATTGGCTTTACTTCGTTACGAGCACCTCGTACCGGCTTGCCGTAAATTTGGTCGACAGCATGAAGGTGGAGGTCATTGCAAAGCCGAACGACCTTGGTGAGAAACTTGGCATTCACCTTTTGACCTACAAAGAGGCTGTGAGGTTGGCATTCCAAAAGATCGGACAAAACAGCGTCGCTTCAAGCTGGAAAGACTCGCTCGTTTCGAGTTTCGGGAACAATTCGCTGCGTGAGCATTTGGAGGTGCCGGTGAACGGATGCCTGATGGACGAGCGTTTGGTGCCGATCACAACGGATGTCGACCTGGTGGTTGATAATATCTGGGCGATCGGCGGCGGCCGCGGCTGGTACTACGCGAATTGGCTATGGGCGATCAGAGGACTGATGGACAAGATGGTCGGCGGCGTCGGGCTGCGACGCGGGCGGACAAATGCCACGATCATCAATAACGGCGACACACTCGATTTCTGGCGCGTCTTACTGGCTGATCGGGAAAACAAACGCTTGCTGCTTTATGCCGAAATGAAGCTGCCCGGTGAAGCCTGGCTGGAATTTATGGTCATGCGAAAAGACGGGCGTGACTATCTGAAACAGACTGCAACCTTTCGGCCAAAAGGCCTGCTCGGCCGGCTCTACTGGTACTCGGTCCTGCCGTTCCACTACTTCGTCTTTCGCCGCATGGCTGAAAATATTGTCGGGTACCACGCGAAGTAAATCCCTCAATAAAGCAGAAATGGCTTTCGGGCTTCGTCGAAAGCCTTCAGGTCGGCGGCCCAGGAGGCTTCGATGTCCTTAAGCGAAGCGCCGGATTCGATCGCCTTGCGGATCTTGTCCGTGCCGGATACTACGTCGAAGGGGTTCTTGTCGAATTCGTATTCGTAGGCGTTTTGCCGCCACTCAAAATGGCCGGGGTACATTTCGTAGGCGGTTTTGACCATGGCGATGCCGGTGATGACGGGTTTGATGGCAGAGCGGTCGGTGATGTGGATCTGCACGCCGCCGCAGGTCTGGCCCGCAAATTCGCAAAAGGTCGGCTGAAAGTATGCCTCGCGAAAGGCAACGCCGGGCAGGTCAAATTTGCGAAGCTCGGCGGCCCAGGCGTAGGCGTCAATGAACGGCGCGCCATTCAGGAAAAAGGGCAGCGTCGTTCCGCGGCCTTCGGAAAGCTCGGTGCCCTCAAGGTGGACGGTCGCCGGAAAGACGACGCAGGTATCCACGTCCGGAATATTCGGCGAGGGCAGCACCCAGGGCAGCCCGGTCTCGTCGCCCCACATCTCGCGCCGCCAGCCCTGCATATTTACCACTACAAGATCGCAGCCGATCCCAAAGTAGTCGTTAAACATCTGAGCAAGCTCGCCGATCGTCATCCCGTGCCGCGTCGGCAATGCATATTGCCCGACGAACGAAGTGAACGCGTCTTCGGTGACGTTGCCGTCGATGTTGTTGCCATTGATCGGGTTCGGGCGGTCGCAGACGACGACGCGCTTGCCAAACTTTTTCGCCGCACGCATGCAGTTCGCCATCGTATAAACGAACGTATAAATGCGGCAGCCGACATCCTGCAGATCGACGACGATCGTATCCACATCGGCTAGCATCGCCTCGGTCGGTTCGCGCGTTTCGCTGTAGAGCGAATAGACCATGATGCCGGTCCGCGCGTCGGGCATGTGCGGCGTCTCGATCATGTTGTACTGCACATCGCCGCGGATGCCGTGCTGCGGCCCGAAAAGCGTCGTCAGGTTGATCGCCGGATGCTCATAAAAAACATCCGCCGCGTGGCGAAGGTCAGGCAAAACCGTCGCCTGATTACAGACCAGCCCGACCCGCTGCCCGGCCAACAATCCGATCTCTTCATCAAGCAGCCGCTCAATGCCAATCTTCACTCTTTTGCTCATTATTCGAAATACTGACTTACACCTACACGGTTGAGAGGCGTGCCGCCACAGTAAATTCAATGATTATCGCCCAAACTGTGATATCTCAATGCTTTTGCAGATCTAATTCTGCATGTTTTTGCTAATAAACGGCGTCGTTAAGCCGTAAACATTGACGATGGATTCCGACTCGAGAAGGAAAATTTTCCATTTAGAATCGACCCGGGTTAACAGAAAGTCCGTCTTTCGCAAGTATGAATCAAATTTGCGAGAGCGTAATTCAACGCGTACTCTGGCTTCATCAAAATGCGTCCAACTCGTAAGAATTCGTTCGATGTACACCTGATTGTCTCTCATAGAGTCTACCTGATGATCGATCAACCTAATCGGGTTGCCTTCAGGGATTTCCAACCTAGGGCTGTGTTTACAATCGATCTCGGTAGTACGCAAGTTACTGACCGATTCTCCTTTCATCCGTGAGTAAAGTTCTACTTCCAGCTGTTTCGCAAGATAATATCCTTCGGGAACCCAAGTCGTTAGTTCAGCTAGTTGTACCCGATCGCCATTCTCAACTGCCTTAACATAGAGTTGAACGACCTCACTAGGACTTGAGGTCGCCTCACTCTCATTTTGTCGAAGGTCGCTATCTCCGGTCGAAAACAACGCGAACAAAACTATTCCTATAACGGCCAATTTCATACCTACACCTCTCAATTTTGACGGGTCAGGAATTATGATTTGCTCAAATGGGTCGCGATTTGCTCACCAGTGGACGCTCCTCCCCCTGCCTCCTCTTTCGCAATCTTCGCTGGGGTTAAAGTTACGCCACGATTCGACCGTAATTCTACTTTAATTTGAGCATCAACTGCTTGTACTCGAACGTATCGCGGTCGATATTTAGTTCGGACAACAGCCCCAACGCCTTATCTCTATCTAGCTGCCCATATACATCAAAGGCACTGTGGAAAATGCTTTTGAAGATGGTTTCGTGGTTACCCGAGTCAGCTAAAAGATCATTATAGACGGGCTCTTTCAATTCATACGGAACCGGGCCGGCGTGTTCAAGCAATTTCGATAAACTCGTCTTCGTTGCATTCTTTGTAAGACCATTCCATGTTTCGGCGACAGTCTCCGGGTCTTCGAAGAAATCAACCCACAGAACATATCCGACTGGATCCGCATAATGATCCTCTGCTCCCAAATATTCCATGAACTTTTTCCAGACGAGTTGTTTCTGACCTTCATCGATCGCTCCATCGCTTCTGATCAATTGGTAAAACGGAACTAGAAAATGGTAATAATCCGGGAAGAGAACAAATAGCTTGAACCCGAGTTCTATCTTCTGACTCGTTGGCGATGACGAACCCCAAACTGTCTCAGACATTTTATAAAACAGATCCCATGTTTCCTCCGAAAGCTCCTTAGAAACATTCATCTTTCCGCAACCGACCGCGTGCTCCTTGGCCTCGCTACTCAGCCGGGCTTGGTCGTCGTCGGCCAGATCGAACTCGGCAAAAATGTCTTCGACGTTTTTCATGCCTCTCTATTATAGAACCGAAATGAAAAAGCCCCGCGGGGCGAGGCGTTGATTCTGGATTACAAGTCCGACGGTCGTGTTTCTGACTCATTTCGCGTCGGCGACGGATGCGTCGGGGGCGTTCTTTTTAACGGAGGCGATGCCGCCTTCCATGCCGCGTTTGGTCTTGTACATCTCGCTTTTGCCGAGCGGTTCGCCGTTCGCGGCCTTCAGCACAAAATACGGCGAGCCGTCCTTGGCGGTCTTGCGTTCAAAGCGGCCGTCGTTGGCCGCATTCTTGCGGACCGAGGCGATGCCGCCCTCGCACGCCTTTCGCGTTTCGTACTTCTCGCTGGTCAAAATGACCTGGCTGTTTGCGGCCTTCAGATTAAAGTGAAACTTTCCGTTCTTACCTGTCTTGATCTCAAATTTTCCCGGCATTCGATCTGCTCCTTATGTCTTGGTTTGGATTACGAAGATGGGTACTGCTGTCGCCGCATGCGGCTTGGCGAGAAGAATATCATAAGCCAAACTCATCGGACAACGAATCCGAATATTCTCACGGGCGGGCGGCGTAGCCGCGGAAGTAATTTGGGCGTCGGACGGAAAGGCGGAGCCATTCCGCTCATCGGCGGGCAAAGCCCGAAGACGCCCACTAAGGCATCCGCTTCTATAAAAAAATTCTTCCTGACTGAGCCGCTTTCGTTGTATTATTCTGGATTATGTTTAGGCTCCCGATCGTCATTGCGTTTGTGCTCGGTCTGGCTGCATCCGTATCCCCACAGAACACGCTCGAAGGTGCTGGTTTCGTAGCCGGACAGAAATGTCCGACCTTGACGGTCGTTGGTCCGGCAGGCGTGGTGCGGCCAGGCGAGGTGGCGATCTTCACAGTCAACCCGCCATTAGAAAATTACGATCAATATAAATTTGTATGGACCGTGTCCCGCGGCACTTTAGAAAGCGGCCAAGGGAAACCGTGGATATACGTCCGAACAAGCGAAAAGGACAACGGGACAGTTCTGAAAGCAGAAGTGAAGATAACAGGACCGTCTGCTGAATGCGTCAGAACCTTAACAAAAGACGCCGAGATTCAGGGCGGCGGCCATCCCATAAAGTTTGACGAGTTTGGAGATCTTGACCTTGCTGCTTGCCCGACTTTGTCGGTCACCGGGCCGGCAGGAATTGTTGAGCCCGGCAAAAATGTGCGCTTCCATTTTTCGGCCGAACCCGAAATACCTTCGAGAGACCTTAGTTTCGAGTGGACGGTCTCCGGAGGAAAGATAGTTGGCCGAAATGATAGAGACATTTTGGAAGTACGGCCGGAGCGATATTTCAACACAGACACGACCGCGACGGTAACTGTCAGAGGGTTGCCCGAAGGCTGTCCATTTACCGCATCTGATCTCTTTCACGTGAGCTGCGACCCTTGCCTCGTCATCAGTTCCGACGTCTCATTCTGGACTCAGTACTTTGATCTGGAGTGGGAAGAAGAAAAGGCCCGGCTTGATGCCGCCGTCACCGATGGGCTCAAGCGTTTTCCGGGCCGGACAGTTTATATTGAAACAACATTTGATCACAAACTATCGCAGGCGCAAATGGAAGAGCGAACGCGGCGAATCAAGGGTCACCTATTGAATAGACTTTCGGCCAACCGCTCATTTGTCCGAACGCTTCGCGGGAACCGGACATTCACCAACATTTATCTTGTGCCCGGCGATGCACCGGTCTTGGATCCTGGCTATAAAGAATACTGCCTACAGTAAAGGTACTTGCAACGCGGGACCGACAGGCGGCGTAGCCGCAGGCATATTTGGGGCGGCGGACGGAAAGGCGGAGCCATTCCGCACATCGGTGGGCATAGCCCAAAGATGGGGTCAGCGGGCGGACGGGTTTTGGGGTGGTCGTGGCTTGACATATGTTAGAATTAGAATTATTCTAACTGTGGCTCGGCGATTTGGGTTTTAGTATGCCGGGCGAAAGTTTAATGGAAGTAAAAGCAATAGAAGAATTAGGGTTAACGCGGCAGCGCAAGGTCGTGCTGAGCGTGATCCTTGATGCCGATGAGCATATGACGGCAAATGATGTGTTTGCGGCGGCTAAGGATAAGCTTCCGACCATTTCGTTCGCGACCGTTTATAACAGCCTTCGCTTCCTGAAAGAAGCCGGGCACATCGCCGAGGTACAGTTTGGGAACGGTGCAAGCCGGTACGACCGGACGACGCACCGCCATGACCACGCCATCTGCACCGAGTGCGGGCGGCTGGTCGATATAGAGTTGAGCTATCCGGACGATCTGATGAAAAAGGCGGCTCGCCTTTCGCATTTCAAACCGGAATCGCTCGAATTTACGCTTCGGGGCCGCTGCCCCGAGTGTGCAGGTAAGTAGCCACAGAGAACATAGAGCAAGGCAAAATAATTCGATGAAATTTATCGGACGTGCATGCTCGCGGTTCTCGGTGGCCACATTTTTTCGATCATAGATACATTCATAGGAGATAACGTAATAATGTCAGCAGTAGCACCAGCACTTTCACCGCTTCCGGCGGTCGATTTCGCCAAGGTCGGCAAGCCGGCCCCGGATTTCAATCTGCCTTCAACCAAGAACATGGAAACGCTTGCCGAAAACGTCAAGCTTTCCGATTACAAGGGCAAGTGGCTCGTCCTCTTATTCTACCCGCTCGATTTCACCTTCGTTTGCCCGACCGAGCTGATCCATTTCTCGGATCGTCTGGAAGATTTCCAGGGCATCGGAGCAGAGGTCATCGGAATTTCGACCGACTCGGTCCATTCGCATCGTGCGTGGCTCAAGACCCCGCAGGATAAGAACGGCATCGAGGGCGTCAACTACCCGCTCGCGTCGGACGTAGGCGGCAAGCTTGCGGCGAAGTACAACATCCTTGTTGAAGAGGCGAACATCGCTCTTCGGGGGCTGTTTATCATCAACCCGGAAGGCGTTTTGCAGTATTCGGTCATCCACGACCTGAATATCGGACGCTCGGTCGATGAAACGCTTCGCGTTCTGCAGGGCCTCCAGACCGGCGGACTCTGCGCCGCAGATTGGACACCCGGACAAGAGAACCTGAAAGCATAGAAAATTTGGCCACAGAGGGCACAGAGTTTTAAATGATTCTCTGTGCTCTCTGTGGCTAGACTATTTTGGAGACAAAGAAAATGCCAATGCGAATTGGAGATGCGATGCCTCAGCTTGATGGCGCGACCACTTGGTTCAACGGCTCGCTCGAAGACACAGTTGAAGATACAAAGGGCAAGCCCGCGCTTGTTCACTTTTGGGCAGTCTCGTGCGGAATCTGCAAAGACAAGATGCCGCAACTTAACGAGATGAAAAAGAAATACGGCGAGCTCGGCCTGCAGACCATTGCCGTCCACATGCCGCGGTATGAGGCCGACACCGATCTCGACACGGTCAATCAGGCCATCGTCGAAAACAAGATCGATGAGGTCTGTGCCGTCGACAGCCTGCACAAGCTGAGAGAGTCCTTTCAGAACGAACAAGGCTGGGTACCGGTTTACTATCTCTTCGATGCAGAAGGGAAGCTAAAAACGCGAGCCGCCGGCGAGTTCGGCGTCACGGTCCTGCAGTCCGCACTAGACAAGATGTTCCCCGCGACGGTAGAGGCCGCCGGAGCCTAATAATAGACCGCAGATCGACACAAATAGACGCAGATTCAAAAAATCTGGGTTCATTTGCGTTCATCTGCGGTCAACTTCAGATATTCCCCGTGAAAAGCTCCCAGAGAATCCCGTAGATAATATACAAACTCACAAAGATCGAGCCGAGCAGGAGCAGGACGAGCAGGCCGATGATGACGAATACGAAAATGTAGTCCGCCTTGGTCCCTTGATCCTTGCCGGTCGCTCGTTCGCGGATCAGGTCCATGTTCCTCTTATTCGATTTCCAAAAGAAATCGAAAGCATCGCCCAGGAAGGGTATTGACCCGACGAGGTAGTCCAACGCGATATTGAATGCCATCCGAAGCAGCGTGATCTTCGGCACGCCGTACCGCACACCCGCGATCAAAATATAGAACGAAGCGAACGACGTGATCGTATCGCCAACATTCGGTACCAACCCGATAAGCGAGTCCAGCCCAAATCGCCATGTCGTCCCGGGAATTCGAAAGAGTCCGTCGAGATAATGGGATAAATTATCCAGGCCCTCTTCAATTTCTATCTCCCTCCGCTTCTCCTTTGGAAGGTCGAGGCGTGTTCGCGGTGCAGGGTGGTCCATAGCTCCATTTTTAGCACATTTACCAAAAATTGCGCCCGGCGAAAGAAAAATGTCGGAAAATATGCAAAAATACCGCAAAAGTATTTGAAAGCTAGCGTCAAAAAAAGAGGGGTCTGTTCTGACCGTTCGTTTCCCGCAAAAAGACGAACAATTTTGCTATGTCCACGATAACTTTCTGCAAGTTTCATGGCTTCGGGAACGACTACATAGTCATTGAAAAAGCCCAGTTGCCGGCGGGAACCGACCCCGCCGAGCTAGGAAAAGCGATCTGCGACCGCCACCGTGGAGCCGGTGCGGACGGCATCGCGATAGTAGAAAAGCTTGACGGCGAAACGGCCGATTATTCTTGCGAGATCGTTAACCCCGATGGGAGCATCGCCGGGTTTTCCGGCAACGGCACCCGTTGCGCGGTCTCGTATCTTTATCACAAAGGCCTTTGGCCGTATCCGGAGCTTCGGCTTGAGACGCGTAGCGGCGTTAAGCGATTCATGCTCGTCCAGCGGGAGAACGACCACGAGTTTTGGTTCGAGGCCGAGATTGGCGAGCCGAAGTTCACAAGCCGCGAGGTGCCGTTCCACTCCGAGGAGCCGATGAGTTCGGTTCGGGACGTGCCGGTGCACCTTTCGGACGGGTTCTTTCTGGTCTCATGCGTGAATGTTGGTAATCCAGTAGCGTGCTCGTTCGTCGAAGATTTCAACTTCGATTGGCGTAAGTTCGGTGCGGAAATGGAGGCGCATCCGCTTTTCCCTGAACGGGCGAACATCGTCTTCGTCAAGGTGCTCGACCGCGAGAATATCGAGATCCGCATCTGGGAGCGCGGGGCTCATGAGACGTCGGCCTCGGGTACGTGCGCAAGCGCAGCAGCAGTGCTCAGCGCGTTTTCGGATAGAACCGAGCGGACGGTTTCCGTCATCAGCCCCGGCGGCACGACCGAGGTGCACTGGCGAGACGACGGCGAAATGCTGCTAACAGGCAAGGCCGAGTTCGTTTATTGCGGAACCTGGCCGGTCAAATAGATTATTTTAGCCGCGATCCGGCCCCGCACGGGTTCGGGCTCGAGGCCTCAACGGCGGCAAGGCGTTCATCGCTTTGCCGCCTCTTTCATTTTAATTTCGGGCGTTGAATAGCCGGCCCGAGAAGGCACCGGTGTAAGGCACGGCCAAGCGTAACCGGTTAGTTCAGGTATTTTTTCGGGATCGGGTTTTCCGGGGTTTCGGCTTCCCAGAAGATTGTCATCACCCACCACCGCTTGCCGTCAAAGAGGAGCTGAAAGCTATTAATGCCGCGCATGAAGGGTTCCTTGTCCGTCTTGCTGCGGAATGCGGCGTAGGTCGAAAAGACCTGGACAATATTGCCGTAGCGGTCCACCTTCCGGCCGATCTCGCGTTCGTGGAAACCCTGCTTGGCAAAGACGGGTGAGACCCGTTCGATGTAGCCATCGGGCGTGAACACGGTTGCCCCGGTTACGCCGGTTTGCGGATTTTTGCCGGTCGGGATGAGCCTTGCGTCCTTGTGAAAGAGCGAGCGGAAGCGGTCCCAATCGCGTTCGACGCCGGCATCGCCGGAGATGACGTCATAAACCGCCTTCATTATCGAATCGATCGACTCGACATCGGCGGGCTTTGCTTCTTTGCCCTGAGCAAACATAGAGGTACTGAGAATGAAGATCGTGCTAAGAATGAAAAATGAACGTTTCATTCCCATTCTTACGAAGGGTCGTTCCGAAAGTTTCAGGGGTTCAGGGGTTCTTTACATCGAGCCGTTCCTCAAGATGGGTCTCGAGCTCAACGGGTAAATCGTCAAAGAAGCCGAGGCCGGTCCGCTGCTCGATCTCCCGAATGGTGGTTCGGTAGGTCTCCCATCGAACTTCTTCGATCCCATCGATATTTGGCATATCGACGGCGATGACCTGCATTCGGCGGTCGCGGTCGGCGATACTCTTGCCGCTTGGCAGAGCGACGATGATCTTCCAGCAGTTTGTCGGGGCCGTTACTCTTCCCTTGATCCGCTCCTTCTCGCCGTAGCAGCCGGCGATCTGTTGAACGGTGCCGAGCCGCCTCGCAAGCGCCCGGGCGTGCCGCTCGAGCTTCTCCCACGGGCCCTGATTGAGATCTGCCGTCTGCGGGACGATGTTGGTCATCATGAAAGTCTCTTCGTTGAGCTGCGTGTTGGCAAAGCGGTCCGCACTCGGGACGAGATGGCCGCGGTTGTAGCCGCTGCCTGAATAATCGTAGTAACCGATGCGGCGAAAGCCATCGGGCAGCCGCGGGTCGGGCCTGAAGTCTGGACGCGGGATCGACTTGCCGAGGTCGCTGCGGGTCGTTTGCCAGGCGACCCAGTTGGCCGTTCCGCGGGTGTTGTTATAAGAAAGAACCGAGCCTTCGCCGACGATCAGGAAGTTATCGCGATCGCGTTCGTCAGCAGTGGCGTTTGATGGATTTCCGAATGCGGCGTGTGGGCCTGGCGGCAAGGCCGTATCTGCCAAAGCGGTCTGCGGCGGCGTCTCAGCCGGGCCTTGGGTCACGCTTTTCAACCGCTCGCAGCCCGCAGTCGCAACGGCCAGCAGGGCGATCAGAAATATGGCGGGTTTTCCGAAACGAGCGAGAGGCGGCATCGTTTTCAAGTTTACCAAACGCGGCGTGCGAGTTCGCCCCGGCGATGCGAACACGTTTGCAAATGCGATAGAATCAACGGTGTGGAAACGCGCCCGCATCTTGTCGGACTTGGCCGCGATGAACTCACTGAGCTTTTTGCCGGGCTCGGCGAGCCGCGTTACCGTGCAGATCAGGTCTTCCGCGGGCTCTACGAACGCCGTCTACGTTCTTTTGACGAAATGACCGACCTGCCCAAGGCTCTTCGGGAGCGGCTTGCGGCAGAGACAGACGTTTCCGTGCTTGAGGTCGAATCGAAGTTCGTATCGGTAGACGGTACCCGGCGTTACCTTATGCGGACCCGCGATGGCTATCCGGTCGAGACCGTCTTTATCCCGACCGAGAGCCGCGACACGATCTGCTTCTCGTCGCAATCGGGCTGCCCGCTCAAGTGCGATTTCTGCCTTACAGCAAAGCTCGGACTGCTCAGGAATCTGACCGCCGGTGAGATCATCGAGCAGATCATCATCGTCCTCAATGACGTTTACGGCATCGGCGGCGAAACACCTCATGGGACCAATCTGGTGGCGATGGGCGAGGGCGAGCCGTTTTTGAATTTTGAGGAGCTGATAAAGGCGCTCGAGATAATAGCAGACGAAAAGGGGCTGCACATAGTCTCAGGCCGCGTCACGGTCTCGACCGCCGGCATTGTGCCCAAGATCCACGAATTTGCAAAGCTCGAACGCCGGCCGAATCTTGCGATCTCGCTCTCGGCGGCAAGCGATACGCTCCGCGACCGGCTGATGCCGATCAACCGAAAATGGCCGATCGAGGACCTGATGGCGGCGGCTCGCGAATTCGAGAAAACGCTGAAACGCGGCGAAAGATTTACGTTCGAATATGTTCTGCTCGGTGGTGTGAATGATGCTGACCGGCAGGCCGAGGAGCTCGCCGACCTGATCGAACGGCACGGCCTGCGGAAGGTGAAAATAAACTTGATCCCGCACAACCCGGCCGAGCAGCTCGACTATCGGCCGTCCGAGCCGGAGCAGGTCCGGCGATTCAAGGAGATACTCGAATGGCGGGGCATTTCGGCATATGTGCGAACCCCGCGGGGCCGCGACATCTATGCCGCCTGTGGCCAGCTTGCGGCCAAGCACGAGCCGAATCTTGTGCAGATCGGGGCCTGAGGGAATTTTTGTTGGCGTTTTTCGGATAAGAGAAATGGAGATACTGATCGTCGGTTCAATACTCGTCGCCCTGATGGTTTGGGCCTCGACCAAAATAAAGCGCGATGCCGCGGCGGCCTACGATGAGGAATTGATCGAGGGCGAAGGATTTACTTTGACCAAGCCCGCGGGCTTTATTCACATGCTGAACGACGACTCAGGCGTCACTTTTCGGGCAAACAGCAGGGACTTTGGCACCGGTGACGCGACAGAGAAGTATCAGGCGACGATAGCGGTCGAACGCCACGAAGGGAGAGAGCTTGATGCCCTCGCCGCTGAGATAAAAGAATCCGCGACGGAGGTTTTGAGCGATGAGAAGTTTATTGCCTTGGAGCGGAGGAACGTTCGGCTTGAACTTTCGGCGATCGAAGATGACATTCAGCTTCGGCGTTTTGTTCGCCTGGCCGAATCAGATGGAGCGATATTCGAGCTTCGTGCGGATGTTCTCGAAGAGATTAGTACGGAGCACGAAAAAGCGATCGAAAACCTGATCAGCGGTTTTGACGTAAAATAGAAACATCCCGCCGCGGGTGGGTGACATCATAGAAAACTTATGCTGAAAACGAAATTTATTGGAACTGCTCTCGCAATTATATTTACCGCTTTCGCGGCCGCTGCCGTCAATGCCCAAACGGTCAACGTCGGCGGCTCGATCGGCAATGGGACCGTTGCCCGCGGCGGCTCTGCCCGCGGGGTGGTCGTGCTGAATATTCCGGGCGGGCTGCATGTTAACTCAAGCCGCCCCAACAGCGAATATGCGATTCCGACGACGGTTCGGCTGACAGCGACAGGTGGCCGCGTGACCGCTCCGGTCTATCCGCGCGGCAAGAACAAGAGTTTTCAATTCTCTAACGGCGGGACCATCAACATTTACGAAGGCCGCGTTTCGATCCCCTTTACGGTTCGCGTTCCGGCGAATTTTCGCGGAAATACGGTGACCGTCCGGGCCGCGGTCCGCTATCAGGCATGCACAGACGACGTCTGCTACCCGCCGCGAACGCAGAATATTACGCTAACGGCTCGCGTCCGCTGATCATCAGAGCTTCTAGATTAGGACTTTGTCTTAGTGGACTTTGTGCATCCGATCTTTGCGGACTTTGTGTTTAGAAATATTTAAACACAAAGGCCGCAAAGGTTTTTCACAATGTACACAGAGGAAGCAAACCGCAGGAACTCTTGAGTATTTCCTGACTTTCTTACATATAGATCTGGTTACACGTTACGGCCGATGACGGACATCAGGCGTCCCGTTCGGCCGTATTTCTTTTTCTCGACGCGGTAGGAAAAGAAGAGGTCGGTTTGCTCCATTGTGCAAAGCGATGAGGCGAAGATGTTTTCGGGAGCAAGGCCGGCGGCGATGAGCTGGTCGCGATTTGCCGCGTGTAGGTCGATCAATGCGTGGCCCGGCCGGTTCGCCGTGAAATACTTTTCGGCGTCGGCAAAGCTTTCGGTAAATTCCGCGATGACATCCTCGCCGATCTCATAGTTTCGCCCGCAGGCTGCCGGGCCGATGGCGGCGATCATATCCGCCGGGTTTGCACCGAAGGTCTCCACCATCTTCTCGACCGCTCTTACGACGATAGATTGCACCGTTCCGCGCCATCCGGCGTGAACGGCGGCAAAGCTTTTAGTCTGCGGGTCGCCGATCAAGACCGGCACGCAGTCGGCCGTCTTAACCCCGAGGAGAAGCCCGGGCATGTCGGAAACGAGCGAATCAAAACGATCTTCGGTCGCGGCGGCCGCTTCGGGGCTGTCAACGACTTTCACGCCGTCACCGTGTACCTGCCAAGCGGTTGCAAGCCGCCGCTCGCCTTCAAACAGCGTGAGGAAACGTCGCCGATTTTCTTCGATATTTTCCGCAAGATCTTCGTCATAGCCGGCAAGATTGAGGTCGCCGCTGCTGCCATCGCCCCGCATATCTGAGACGCCGCCGAGCCGCGTTGAGAAACCATTGACGAAACCGGCATCCTCAAGCGGGCGGCAAACAAGTACTTTTAGCACGCCCTGTTCTCGCCAATAGAAGTCGGAATCGGTTAGAATTCGGCGTTGGGGATCGCGTAGATCAACCTCGTTTGGCGGAGGCATTTCGGCCTCGCCGCGACCATCGATGATAATCTCAACCGGCTTGGACATAATTGAAGTCTATCGCATACGCGAAACGCTCGCCAGAACTCCGCGGTTTGGCGAACGCGTTTTCACGCCAGCCGAACGCGAGTACTGCGATGCGCGGGGCAAGGCCGCGGCCGCTTCGTATGCGGCGAGATTTGCGGCCAAGGAAGCTTTCCTTAAAGCACTGAAGACGGGCTGGCGAGGGAAGATCGCTTGGCAAGATATAGAGGTCGTAAATGACGAAAACGGAGCACCTTCGCTCATCTTGAGAGGCGAGGCCGCCCGATTGTCGGCCGAAGCCGGGGCGGCCCGCATACATCTCTCGCTCTCGCACACGGCCGAATACGCCATCGCCCAAGTTATTCTCGAAGGCGAAGCGACGGCCTAGTCAAGCGAAAAATATGCGACGGCAACATCGTGGTCTGAAAAGCCTTCGATCCTTTCACCATCTGCCCGATAGGCCTTCGGGAAATCCGCATTAACTCTCAGATAGCCGAAGCCGTTGAGGTGCTTTCGGAGCGGCTGGTTGATGATGATGTGGTCAAGCGACTGGGCGTTTCCGTCAAAGATGTACGAATACTTCTGGGTGGGCTGAATCAGATCGACGAGGTTGATGAGGTCGCGTTCGATCAGGTCCGGTGACGCAGCCATCACGGCTTCTTTCGGCGTCGGTTTCCCGACGAGCGTGCCGATGATATCGACCAGCCCGTCGTTGAACTGAAAGGCATTAAGGTCGCCGGCGATGACGATCCGCTCGTTCGGGTCGGCCTTTTGCCGTTCATTGACCCATTTAGCAATGTACTCTGCCTGCAGTGCCCGTTTGGCCCTAACGCGCGGACCGTCGCGTTCATCTGTGATGCCGCGAAGTGACTTGAGGTGATTGCTCATCACGGTCACCCGAAACGGCGTCCCGGTCTTTTCATCGCGGATCTCGGCTTCGATGACGAGCGGCGGCCGGTCGTGGAGGATCGCGTCGCTTCTGCCGCCGGGTTCGCTGAAACGCTCATTCTTACCAAGCTGTTTTGCCGAGCGGACCGTCACGCGGCTACCCTTGACCAGGAACCCGACGTCGATGCTGCGGCCGTCATTTCCTTCTTCAAGATATGCCTCGTACTTAGGGTCTGGCTGGTCGGCGGCAACGGCACCTGCATTCACCGCCTTTGCAAGCTGGCGGAGCACGTTCAGGTTCTCGGCCTCGACAACAGCGATGATGTCCGGGCGGCTGGCGAGTTCATTGATCGCCCGCGAAACCTTTTTGACACGTTTCTCAAATGCCTCTTTCGTTGCGACGTCCTCGCGGATCTTTGGGTCGTCCTCGTCGTCAACAAAGGTCTCGATGTTCATCGCGGCGATCGAGAACTGGCGGTCCGTCGGCGGCGGCAAAACTATCGGGCGAATGCCGCCGGAAACCGCGGGCGGTGCGGCGGCATCGGTCAGGATCGTGTACCGGCCAAAGCCGTAATACATTACGCCGACAACATCTTTGAGTTCCTGCCCGGCCATTACGTTCAGCAGCGGGGAGGAAACTTGCGAGCGCGTATCGATGCGGATCAATTCCAGATTGCCGTCAAAAAGCGGGATCTTGGGAAACTCGGTCTTCCATTTATCTCGGTCGGGCGAGGTCAGAAAAAAAAGCGGCTCAAGCCCGGGTTCACGAAAGGGCCGCGGAACACCCTTGAGTACGCCGAAAAAAGTCCCGTCCGATTCGATCGTTTCCGTTTTTGCATCGACCCTTCCGCCGGTCGGCGCGACAACCGTCATCGCGGCGACGGCAACACGCATTCCTTCAAATTTTTCGAGCTGATCGATCGAGTTGGGTTTGAAGTCTTCCGCCGAGAGCACGATGGGCTTCGGCAGCGGGTTGCCTTTTGCCGTTACGCCAAAGAAATCGCTGCCTTGCGTATGTGATATCTGCGTTATGGTAAGGCTCGCGGCCTGATTGCCGGGGCGGTATTCCATTACGCGGCCGGAGACGGTAACGGCATTTCCGGGAACGGCGTCGGCCGGCGGTTCGGCACGTGTGAACACGTGAATACCTTCCGAAGTGTTCGGGTCGTTATCGGCCTGTCCATCAGGCGTTTGGAGAAAAAAGCCGTTTCGCATGCGGGCGGTAACGATGCCGCTTACCCGAACGGTCTGGTTCTCGAGCGGCGAAATATTGCGGTTGCCCTGGACCGCCGAGATCGGATATTCGCGTTGTGCGATGGCAGGAAGGCAAAGAAAGCCCGCAACTAGAACGATGCGGGCTGCCCGTAAAATGCTCTTCGGCAAATTATATCTTTTCATTACTGTCGGTCGCGTCGTCGTTCGATGATCTCCTGCGTGTTGCGGGGGATCGCGCTATAGAAATCGTGGCCGGTCATCACCTCGACCGCATCTACCGTGACCCGGAAGTTCCGCCACGGCGAGCCTTGGTTCACCGGCGGGAAGTTCGGGACTATGATGCCGAATGCCCGCGTCGCTTTGCTCACCCGCTGTAGATCGTTGCTGCCGTTCGGGAGGATAAGCACGACCTTCCAAGTATATTGCGGCACGACGATCTGGCCCGAGGCGATGGTGCCGATATTGCCGTGAACACCCGAAATAATGTAGAGCTCATTGCCTTGGGTGGCGAGCGAACGCGTGTAGATCTCAAAATCATTCCACGGGCCCTGATTGTTTGCACCAAGCTGCGGGACCATGTTGGTCATCAGGAACGTCGCCGAGTTGTCGGCAACCGACCGCGTCCGGTCGCCCGATGGGCACATATGCCCGCGGTCGTAGCCGGAGCCTGAATAATCAAAGTCCTGCACTTGATACCAGCCTGCGGGCAAGGTCGTATCTGGGCGATAATCGTCCTGCCGGTCGGCCGTGCCGACCCATGTGCTGTCCAGCCGCCAGGCGACCCAGTTTGCCGTTGCCTTGCTTCGATTGTAAGAGAGCGAGTACTGCGGCTTGATCATCAGGTAATTGTTCTGGTTCGCGGCATCGGCCGTTGCATTGCTCGGATTTCCGAATAGCAGCGGGTCGTCATTAGGCAGCGGCGCATTGACCGTAAGAATCACTTGAACCGGAACAACGCGACCCTGAAGGTCCGCCGCCGCACCGGCGATCGGTGCCGGCCCGCCGGAGGTGCCGGGTGCGATCGTCGCTAGGAACGAAAAAATGTTGTCGCCCGCGGTCTGGTCGCCATTCGTACCGTTGTCAAAAAACGTCTGGCTCGCCACTCCGCCGATCGACTGCAGGTTTGCGGCCACGGTAATGTTCGTGCTCGGTGGCGTTGTGGCCGGAACTACCGTGACGGTCAAAAGCGTCGTGCCGCCGGGCGCTACGGTTGTCGGGTTTGCGTTCATCGCCGCGAAGAGCGTCGTTCCACCGCCCGCGCAAGTTATAACTGTCGTCGAATTCCGCGGAGCCGAAGGGACAACATTCAGAAAATCGTTTGCGTTATTGTCCGTGTCATGGCAGCCATTCTCTTTCCGGGCCTGGCTGTTGTTGTTTCCCGGGATCGAGGTTACGACCCCTTCAACGAAAATGTTCGTCGCCGAGCCCCAACCGACGGAATCGATGATCGCCCCGGTGTCTGTGGAACCTTGGCGAATCGCTATGCCGCCGCCATTTGCTCCCATCGAGCGGACCGTCGGGTCGTAGGTCTTGTCCGGCGCGACGCCGCCGTCGTAGCTGTTCTGCGCCGCGATCAAGTAAAACTGTCCGGGTTGCAGAATGGTCGAGCTGGCCCACTCAGCCATCGGCGAGCCATCGGTCGTCCCGGTCGCCGAGCGGTAAACGACCTTGTAGTTGATAAGGTCAACCGCCGTCGAACTTGTATTGTGGATCTCGATGAACTCGTCGTTTGCGGAACCGCCGCCGGCCTGAAATTGGCTGACAACAAGATTTGGCGAGATCGCTATTGCTACCGATTCAGCCTGCGGCCGGTCGAAGGGCGCAATAAAAAGCCCGAAAACGGCCGCAAAAATACCAAAGATAAGAAAACTGCGCATAATAAAGGCTTGCTTAAAGTATTGGGGCAAGAATCATTTGTAGCATATCCGATACGAGAAAAGCATTATTGAAGGAACAGATTTAGGTGCTAATTAACTTCCTTGCGGTTTGTCGCGTCGATCGGAAAGGCGGGCGATCCGCTCGATAAGGAAGCGGCGGATGACGGTGTTATCCGTGAGTGCCAGGGCCTTGGTGAACGCAGCTTCGGCATCGGCCGAGCGGCCGGATGCGGCGAGGAAGTGTCCGCGGGTTGTTTGGTAGAGATAGAACCGCTCAAGCCGTCCGTCTGCAAAGCGAGTGTCGAGTTCGCCGAGGGCACGTTCTGCGCCCTCGATCTTCGCCAAAACGATCAGCCGGTTGAGCTCGACGACGTCGGAATATCTTCGTCGCTGGAGCTCGTCGTAGCAGGCGAGAATTCGCGGCCAATCGGTCTCCGCAAAGCTCGGGGCAAGCGTGTAGATACCGGCGATCTCAGATTCGAGATGATATTCGGTACGCTCGTCGCCGCTGGCCGAACGGTGAAGATGCTTCACGCCATGTTCGGCAAGGTGCATGTTCCAGCGGCTTCGGTCCTGATCCTCAAGCAGCACGAGATCGCCGGCGTCGTTGGTTCTCGCGGGTAGCCTCGCCGCCTGCAAGTAAAAAAGCGCAGCAAGAGCATGGACCTTCGGCGTGCTCGTCTCCGGTGAACGCAAGAGCATCTCCGCGAGCCGGATCGCCTCAAAACACATGTCGCTGCGAAAAAGATCGTCGCCCGAGGTCGCTCCGAAGCCTTCATTGAACATCAGATACAGGACGCGAAGCACGGCATCGAGCCTTCCGGGCAATTCGCGTGGCGACGGCAATTCGGGAAAGCTCGCGTCCTCGCGAAGCCGCTTTTTCGCCCGCGTCAACATCTTCGCGACCGCCTCGTCGTTCGAGAGAAACGCCCGGGCGATCTCCTGCACGCTAAAGCCGCCGACTATCTTTAGCGTCAGGGCGACCCGCGAATCCGCCGCGATCGCCGGGCTGCAGCAGGCGAAGATCATCCGCAATTCATCATCGGCAAGATCCGCGAACGCATTCCGGTCTTCTATGGCCGGTAGGTCGAAGCCATCTTCCGCATCGAGCCCGACGCTTTTGTTGTTTCGCCGCAGATCATCGATGACTTTGTTCCGCGCCGTCTGGATCAGCCAAGCCGAAGGGTTCTCCGGAATGCCGAACGGCCATTTCCGCATTGCGGCGATCATCGCTTCCTGAACGGCGTCCTCGATCAGCTCGAGCTTATCGATACCAAATGTCCGAGACAAAAGAGAGACCATCTGCCCGGCCCTTTGGCGAAACAGATGGTCTATCGTCTCGTGTACGTTCGCGTCGTTTGTGTCCATCGCGTCAGGACATTTGTTCGATCTCTCGCATCTCGATCCAGCCGCCATATTTCAGGTGCGGGCAGCCGCTTGCGACCTCGGCCGCTTCGCTGTAGTCGGCTGCGTCGATTGTATAAAAGCCGCCGACGATCTCTTTGGCCTCGGTGTATGGGCCGTCGGTGACGCGAAACTCCTCGCCAAAACCGCGAAGGTGCTTCCCGCCTTCGTCGCGGAGTTTTTCGCCGCCGACAAGCCTGTTCTCGGAAGCGAGCTTTGCTGACCAGGCGACGTATTCATTGATAACGGCCTCAATGGCCTCGGGCGATAGCCCTGAAAAATCCGACGGCTGTTCGTGAAGTAAAAGCATGTAGTGTGGCATATTGTTCTCCTTGTTGTTTTCGCTTTGAGCGGATGTCCCGCTTTCACCACATAAACGAACAGCGACGCCCGAAATGGACATCGTACGCGAAAAAATTATTGACCCATCAATCAGTGATGATCCGGAGGGCTTTGAGGACCTTTTCCGGGTCGTCGCTGGCCCGGACGGGTTCTGACCCGTCGCCCGTCGCGCCGTGATCGACCCATGCCAGCATCATTCCGGCGTCGGTTGCGAGTAGCGAAAGCTTCCGGCCACTTTTATCCTGTAGCGAATCAAGGATCTTTGTGATCTGTTCGGTTGCTTCGGCTAACTGTTTGTCGTGAAACTCCGAATGTTCAGCCTTCGCAAGTTTCGCATGAAAGCATGACGAGCTCCCGTTCATGCAAATGACCGTTGTTTGGTATGCAGAAAACTCGCAGTTTCTTCCGCTACATCCGGAGACCAGTTCTTCGTTTGTCATTTTTAGTCTTGTTACTACCGTCCGGCCACAGGGACGGGACTCTTAATCGAAGGAGCGATTTGTTTGATCTCAGTCTATTCCGAAAAGGTGACGCGGACAACATTCGCGATCGTGTGCCCTCTTGAAAATGCGATGGCCCCGGTTCGATAGTCAACAGCGAGGCTGAAAATGGAATCGCTTTCGAAACTCGAGATCTGTGTCGGATTCCCGCCTGCTATCGGTTGCGAGGCTAGTTGGTGAGTGGCAGTGGTCCGGTCAATATAGATGACCGACTGCCCATCTGCCGACCAAGAGAAATTCCGTGTTCCGGCGATCTGCGGATAACCGAGAAACTTCGGGTCGCCACCATTGATATCGACGAGCGCAAGCTCTCGCGTTCCACCCTCTTCCTGCCGGCAGACGGCTAGAATCTGCTTAGAATCAGGTGAAATGCTCGGCCGCTCGCATTCGAACTGTCGCTCCGTCAGGCGAACGGGTTCGCCGCCCGCGACGGGCACTTTCCAGAGTGAAAACCGTTCACCCTTATCGAACGAGGCATACACGATCCACCGCCCGTCGGGAGTGATCCGCGGATCTGTTGCCCACTCTGAGTTTGGTGTCAACAGGGCTGTCTCTTTGTTGTCGAGGGTTCGCAAGGCGATCTGAGGTTCCTTGCCTTCGTTGAACATATATGCGAGTTGGCTGCCATCCGGTGAGACGGCCGGAAAAAGGTATTTACCGGGACCGATGACGACCGGCTTACGCTCGCGTCCGTCCCGGTTTATCCGCCAAATGGATTGACGTGCACGCTCTCTGACAGAAAAGAAAATGTCGCCATTCGGTGCGAAAGCGATCCCTGACATTCCCTCGTCAAGCCCTACGTCCGCGGTCAACTGTGTGGCCGCATTTCCACTCGCAGGGTCGAGTTTCCAAATGTTCGCCCTACGAAGGAACTGAACCGTCGCAAGCGTTTTGCCGTCGGAGGAGACGCTGACGGAGAAATAATCGTTGGCGTCGTTCGTTACCCGCTGAAGTTCACGGTCGCGATACGAAAGCCGCCAGATCTGTGAGATCTCGGATTCGCGATCACGAGCGCTCATAAAGATGTTGCGTCCGTCGGCACTCAAGGTGAAGCCTGAGATCATCAGCCAACGTCTGGGGTCAAGTTCGCTGATCTTCGCATCGCCTACCGTTATTTCGTTGAGATAATAGAGCCCGGAACTTCGCTCGAATGCAACGGCAAGAAGTTTATCTCCGCTTGGGAACCACTCGGCGTATAGCCACTGATCGCCGTTCTCGGGCCGGACAAGCCGAGCCGCTGAGGAACCGTCCGGGTTAGCAGTAACAAGGTAACCATCGTCGTCGATGTAGGCGATCATCGACGCATCTCGTCTGAATCCTACGCGAGATCTCACGCCATTTGCGACTACCTGCGATATGCCGCCGAGAACCGGGACGCGGTAGAGGCCGTTCGAGCCATTTTCGTTGATCGCAGTGTAATAGACGAAGTTTCCGTCGCTCGAAAACGCCATGCCGCGATGCCGCAAGCGTTCAGGTGTTGTGATCTGAATGTTCGCCTTTGTTTCGACCTGCCGATACCAGAGGCTTTCCATCCCATTCTCGGAAATTGCGTAAACGATATATTTTCCGTCCGGTGATACCGCGACCTGGTCACCAATGACATTCCCGCTTGTTGTCACTTTCTCAAGCTGTATATTCCCAAATGCTTGCGTAGCCTGCTTGGGGCTGACGAAGTTCTGGAGGCCGAGGAAGAGCCCGCCGATCACGGCCGCGAAAAGAAGTATCGAACCGAACGCTCGTCCCGGATGGATCGCGACCTCATTGGCGATGAATCCGGTGATGGTGCTCGTATCGTAGTGTGAATGGCCGCCGGTATCGGGGCGAAGAAGCGTATCGCCCGTAACCTTCGCAACGCTCGGGTCGCTGATCATTGCCAGCCGCTGCGACGAAGAAGCGGTCACGCCGAGCGACGGCATTATGTCCTTAAGATCTGCCAGCAGTTCACGGGCGGATTGGTAACGCTCGTCGCGATCCTTTCTGAGGCACTTGCGGACCAATACCTGAAGGTCGTGCGGCGTCTGCGGAGCAATCGCGGAAAGCGGTTCGGGCTCCTTGTAAATTATCGAGGCTATTACATCTACGTAATTCTCGCCCGAGAAGGGCAGACGGCCTGAGAGCATCTGGTAAAGCAAAGTGCCGAAGCTGAAGATATCGGAGCGGCCGTCAACTATCCGGCCGCGGGACTGCTCGGGCGACATGAATGAGGCCGTGCCGAGAATCATTCCGGGATTAGTTCGGTGTGCAACGGTCTCGGCATCGGGGTCGGAACTGCCGTCGTTTTCCGTCAGCTTGACCAGCCCGAAGTCGAGCACCTTCACGAGCCCGTCCGGCCGGATGATGATGTTGTCCGGCTTCACGTCGCGGTGGACGACGCCGGCTTCATGTGCGGCCGCAAGTGCACCCGCGACCTGTATTGCGATATCGACAACGGTCGACATCTCAAGCCGCTTGTTGCGAAGCGTCCGGGCGAGCGTTTCGCCCTTAACGTACTCCATCGCAATGTACGGCACTTCGGCGTCGTCATTGATCTCGTAGATCGTGATTATGTTTGGGTGATTGAGGCCGGAGGCGGTCTTTGCTTCAAGGACAAAGCGGCGCATTCGCTCAGATTCGGTTGCGACCTCAGCCGGGAGAGTTTTGAGCGCGACCTTTCGCCCGAGCTTTTCATCCTCGGCGAGGAAGACCTCGCCCATGCCGCCCGAGCCGATCTTTTCGATGATTTTGTATCGACCAATTGTTTGATCTGAAAGCACTAGATCACCGCCCCAGATAATGCGGCTCAAGCGAGCCGGCGATGCGCGAAATGGAGTCCATTCCCGAAAAACGCGAAGATCGATGAAAAGAACCGGTCTGCCTCTAAAGCCTATAAATGCTGGACTTAGAGACTTTTAACTAAAGGTCACCACAGAGACGCAAAACCGCTAGCGTTTTTGCGTAAAAAATTTACCTTACCGGCCGCGGATAGACAACAGGGCTTCGATTGCCTGCCTTATCGACCGCACGAACGCCAAAAAAGTAGTTATCCTTCGACATATTCTTGACCGAGTAAGAGGTTACATTTCCAGCCGGAATGAACTTCGTCCATTCCGCGGCAGATGTGTCGCGATAGGCTATTTCGTAGCCCGCAATGTCCTTATCGGTATTCGCATCCCAGCGAAGGTCGGTGTCGTTGGTCAGCCGGCCAGTGACGACGCCAACATTCTTCGGCTTTGCCGGTGCATTGGCGATCGAAGCGAGAGCGATCAGGTTGATCCGAGTCGCGTTTGCGAGGTATTTGTAATCGACGAACTCGGGCGTATCGCCATAGAACTTGCCGTTCTCGGTCCTTACGTTCTGGTGCTGATGCGTATAGTCCTCATCGGGCTCGGTGAAGCGGACCGCCGCAAAACCGCGTTCGAGAAAGGGAATATGGTCGCCGCCGCGGCCAAAGCGGTCTCGGCGATAAATGATCCACGCCTTAAAGTCTGTCATGTAGCGGTCGGACTGCTCCTTTACATAACGCGCGAGTTGGCGGGCTTGCGAATCGTTCTCGCCGCCAACGCTGCGACGGGTCGCTGCCTGTTGTGCCGTCTCATCTGAGGGCACACCCTCGGCAAATATTCGAAGCCGGTTACGGTGCGGCGAATTCTTGAGCGTGGTCACCCCGCCGACGATGTCGTTGGTGATCATCGCCTCGATGTTCATGCCCTTCTGCTTCGCCTGCTCGGCAAAATAGGCCGCTCCGAGCAAGCCCTGCTCTTCACCGGCGACAGCCATAAAGATGATGGTCCCATCAAACTTCCGCTTTGACATCACGCGGGCAAGCTCGACGACCGCGGCCGTCCCCGAGGCATCGTCGTTTGCTCCAGGAGCGTCGCATTCGCCATCGGTTGGCGAAGTGCACATCGAATCGTAGTGCCCGGAAACAATGTAGATCCGATCGGGGTCGGATGTGCCCTTGAGCGTGGCAACGACGTTGGTCAGGATCGTCGGCTTCGGGATGCGCGGAGCGACCGGCTGTTCGAAAGATTGCTTTTCGACCGTCAGGCATCCGCCGCATGCCTGGCTGATCTTCTGAAACTCAGCAAAGAGCCAGTCGCGGGCGGCACCGATGCCCCTTGTCGGGTTGTCCTGTGCCGAAAGCGTATTGCGCGTTCCGAATGAAGCAAGCTTCCGAACATCCGCCTCGAGCCTCGCAGCCGAGATCTCATTCATCATCTTCGTGATCTCGGCATCGGGCTTTGGAACTGCCGGCTGGGCCATTGCACCAAAGGTAAAAAAAACACTTAACGCGACCGTTAGTTTCAGTATGTTCTTCATTGATTTGTCTCTCACTGCAATACGCTATATATTACGTGACAAATCGGCAAAATCTATAGCCGAAGGAGGTATGACGATGAAAGTATTGGTCTTGATACTGGTCGCAGCTTCGTTCCTTTATGGCCAGCATCAGCACGGTGTTTCGAAGGAAAGAGAGGAAAAGAAGACCGTCTGGCTTGATGACGGTCTCGGCGATGTTGACCATCCCGTTTCGACCCGGAATCCCGAGGCACAAAAGTACTTTAACCAAGGCCTCGCATACCTCTATGCGTTCAATCACGACGAAGGCGTGGCTTCGTTCAAGCACGCCGCCGAGCTTGACCCGGACCTCGCGATGGCATATTGGGGCATTGCCCTCGGGCTCGGAGCGAATTATAACGACCCGGCAAATTCGGAGCGCTTCGCCTCGGCATATAGCTATCTTCAAAAGGCGATCGCCCTGGCTCCAAAAGCAACGCCCGTGGAGCAGGCTTACATCGCCGCATTGTCAAAGCGCTATTCGAAAGACCCGAATGCCGATCCGGCAAAGCTGGCCGCCGATTACAAGGCGGCGATGGCCGAGCTTGTTAAGAACTACCCGGACGACCTCGATGCCGCCACGCTCTATGCCGAAAGCATGATGAACCTGCGGCCGTGGCAGCTTTGGTCGCTCGATGGCAAGCCGGCCCCGGGAACGATGGAGATAATCGCCGTGCTCGAGGGCGTGATGCGCCGCAACCCGAACCACACCGGAGCGAACCATTATTACATCCACGCGGTCGAGGCGAGCCCGACGCCGGAGCTCGGCATTGCCGCGGCAAACCGCCTCAGAACGCTGGCACCGAACGCCGGCCATCTGGTCCATATGCCGTCGCATATTTACCTCAGGACAGGTGACTATGACGAATCCATCAAGAGCAACAAGGCGGCGATAATCGCGGACAGAAACTACATCGAGCGAAGCGGGGCCAGCGGTGCCTATCCGCTGATGTACTACAACCACAATATTCACATGCTCGCCGCTTCGTTTGCCGGGAGCGGCAATTACGCCGAGGCGATCAAAACCGCCAATGAGCTTGCAGCGAACGCCGGGCCGAACGTAAAGGACGTTCCGGCGGTCGAGATGTTCATGCCTTATCCGATCGTCGTCAATGTCCGCTTTCACAAGTGGAACGAAGCGGTTGCCTTTCCGCGGCCGGCGGCGGAGATGCTGACGACTCTCGCCCATTGGCACTTCGCCCGCGGCATGGCGTATGCGGAAACCGGGCGTACTGCTGATGCCGAAAAGGAACTTGCCGCGATGCGGGAAGTGGGCGGCAAGATACCGAAAGAGGCGATGCTTTTTACGAATTCAGTAAGCGCGGTTCTCAAGGCCGCGGATGAGCTCTTAAGCGGGCAGATCGCCGAGTCGCGGGGCGACCGGAAGCGCTCGATCGAATTTCTCCGTGCGGCTCTCGCCGCCGAGAAGGTGATCAACTATGCCGAACCGCCGGACTGGGACCTGCCCGTCCGGGAATGGCTCGGCCGTGCGTATTTGAGGGACGGTCAATTTTCCGAGGCTGAGAAGATCTTTCGCGAGGAGATCGCCCGAAGCCCTCGCTGCGGCCGGGCACTTTTTGGCCTTGCAGAAGCTCTTCGAAAACAGGGCAAAATGGATTCGGCGAGGCTCGTTGAACGCGAGTTCGGGCGTGCATGGGCCGGTGCAGATACAAAGCTGGAAGTCGAAAATCTATATCGGAAGTAAGTGCTACTGAATTCGGTAAGCTTTGCCCTTCCAGACCGCTACCACCGGTTCGCGGAATCGCTGTGCGATCGAGCGAAGGCCCGAGTCGAGCTTGCGATAGCCTTCCGTGCCGCGGCGGATATTTTCTGTCGCCTGGCCACTATATGCAGAGTCGAACCAAACGCCGTCTCTGAGTTCAAAGCTCTTTCCGCTGATGTTGCGTCGGGCGGGTGCATCGTCCCGCGGCGCAGATCGCTTTGCCGCTTGCCGTTCGGCCATACGAGCCTTCTGGGATTCGCTCAGGGCTCCAACCTGCGCTCTGTCCTCATCACGCTGCGCCCGCTCATTGCGGAAGCTCGGCCCGCTTTGGTTTTGCACGTTAGTCGAGACGTTGGCGGCCTGCTGACGGGCCAAAAGCTGTTCGCGCGTCGCCGCATCCGCAGTTGAAGTAGGTGCGGCCTCGGCAACAACGCTCTCAGCCGTCGTTGTGGGCATTGCGGAAGGCGGCGGTGGCGCAGGCGGAGCCACTGCCGGCCTGATACCCCTGCCCGTCGGAATCGATTCCTTTTGCTGCTCAAGGCCAGAAAAAGGCTCGGCCGATCGCACGTCCTGCCTGTCAGCATTTGGTCCACGCTGGCTTCTCGCCGAGGCGATCTCGCGTTCGGGTTGATCAAGCGCGCTTGTCAGCGGCCCTCCGGGCTTTTCTTCAGGTCCGGCCTGCGACGGAGCCGCTATATTGGCCGCCGATTCCGCCATTGAAACGGATGGAGTTTCAGGAGCGACCGCGACCGCCACATTCTCTTCACGCGGGGCCTGCGAAACGTTTGTCCCCGCGTCTCGTGAACTGAATAAAGCTGTGTAGGCGATGAGCCCGCCGAAAATAACGATCAGCCCCGCCATTCCATAGGCGAGCGTCTGCAGGGCGAAGAGCTTTTTGTACCAAGGCGTTGCTGTGACCGCAGCTCCGGCCGATGCGGTCGCAGGCAGAGCGGACGACACCGGTTCCGCCGCGTTCAAAGCGATCGTATCCGCGAGGATGGTTCGGCACCGTCCGCAATCCGCAAAATGGGTGATGAATTTCGTCCTAGCGGTACCGGGAACGGCGTTCTCGGCAAAAGCAGCGATCTCTTCGGCATCGAGGTGTGGCTCCGCCCTGCCGCCCGGCCTCTCGCCGGATGCGGACAACCTTTTAAGGAGCGCGTCCATCTCTTTATCGAATTCCATTGCCATTTTCTTGCCTCAAAGGGCCCGCCGGGCAGGCCAGTTGCCAATAACCCCGCACTTACGGAACGGTTCAGCGGAGCATTTCTTGCACCGCCATGAGCATGACCACGCCCGCAAGCACTCGCTCAAAGCTAAACCCTGTCTTTTCAGCAGCTTCCGCGAGGTGCCGCTTCACCTCCGTTTCCGTCCAGCCATGCCGCTGGCGGAGCGTTTTCTCGACCGCTTTGCGGATATCCTGCTGTATCCGCGAAAGCCTTCGGCTGGCGGTCGCCTCGTGGTAACCGAATGTCGCGGCGATATCTTTCAGCTTTAGGTCATCGAAATAATAAAGCTTTAGCAGCAACCGGTCCTCGTCCTCAAGCGCCGCGATGGCCTCGCCGAGTGCGGCCACGACGTCCGCCGAGGTGCGGCTCTCGGTAAGCTGCTCTTCCGGGTTTGCCGCGTGGGCAACAAGCCCGTTGTCCGACATCGAAGCCTCGTTCGCCAGGTTCTCAAACTCCCGGTCCTCTTCGATCTGCACCAGCTTTGACTGCTTGCGAAATTCATCGACCGCAAGCTGCGATACGACCGCCCGAAGCCATCCGGCAAGCGACCCGCGGCCTGAGTAATAGGCTAGCTTGGCTTTCTTCTTGCCCTCGGCATCGCGGCGAAGCCCATGGAGCTCGGCCCAGATGGAGCCCGCGAGGTCCTCGGCATCCTCGGCGTTCGATGTCATCTTGCGTGCGGCCGAGCGGACCGTCGGGTCAAAGTTTGCGACCAGATATTCCCAGGCCTCCTCGTCGCCGCGTTCGCAGGCGATTATCAAACAAAGGTCATCTGCCCGGATCTCGTCGATGAACTCGCGAATCTCCTGCCGGTCAGGCTGAGCACCGCTCTTTGCGAAAAACTTCGTGAGCGAAGCCGCGATCCGCGGCCGCAGGTTATCCGCCGCCAGCCCGCGGGCATTTTCGGCACGCGAAACAACGCGGCCGACGGCCTCGCTTATCGCGTCAGAGTGTTTTTCGAGCGGGGAAACCATT
Source organism: Acidobacteriota bacterium (assembly GCA_016716435.1). Lineage (NCBI taxonomy): Bacteria > Pseudomonadati > Acidobacteriota > Acidobacteriota bacterium. The sequence continues at coordinate 937,790 of JADJWI010000003.1, forward strand.
TCGGGGACCGCCAAAAGTTTATCACCATTTAATTCGCGGCGTTAACCTTTACAGCACCAACCGCTTGTCGCCGGCCCGCCGGGTCACGCGGGTGCGGTCGAGGTGTTCGAGCAGCGGGATGGCATATTTTCGCGAGATGCCGGCGATCTCCTTGAACTTTGCGACGTCGATCAGCCTGTCCGGCGCCGCCTCGGCAAACTTGCGAACCGCGAAAGTAAGAGTTTCGAGCGAAGTAGCAGAGAAATAATATTCGTCCGTCACCTTCGCCACCTCGCCGGAGCGGATGAGCATCTCGAATATCTTCCGTGCGGCCGGCGGTGCGAGCCCGCCTCTTGCCGCGGCGAGAGCTTCATCGAGCTTCGGCGGTTCAAGCCCGGCGGTTTTATAGATCGCCGAGAGCTTTTCTTTTACCGAGCGTTCCTCGGGCGAAAGCTCTGTCCGGTGGGTCGCAAGCCGGATGAGGTCACGCTCGGAGGCGAGCTTTTTGGTGGTGACAAGTTCCTCAAGCACCGCCGCAAAGACCTCGGCAGGGAGCCGGCGAAATGCGGTCTCGCGGAGCGTCTCTCGCGGCATTCCGGCGGCGAGCGGTTCGCGGGCGTGAAACTCGGTGACGGCCTTCAGGAGCTTCGCAGAAAGCCGCTCGGCGACGCTTGTTTCAAACAAAACACCGCCGAGCGATCTGATGCCTTTCGCCGAGCCGAGCGCCTCACCAAATGCCGCAGCCGCAAGCCCAAGCCGTGCGTTCACGTCCTCAGCGGTTCGCCCTCGTTCGCCCGCCGAGCCGACAAAAAGGCTCACAAGTTCGGCCGGTTTCTCTTTCGCGGCGACGAGGTTTTCGGCTCGCTCGGCCCTCTGCTCAAAGTCGCGTTTTCTCGCTCGCGTGGCTTGCGGGTCGAGCACCTCGCCGCCGCCGATCGTCTGCTGCGGCGAATAGCTGCGGAGGATGAAGCGATCGCCGAACCGGCATGCGACCGGAGTCTCGAGCCGCAGCTGGACGTCGCCCCGCTCTCCCGGCGGAAGCTCGCCCGCCTCGTTCATAACGGCAACGCGGGCAAGCACCTCGGCGGTGCCGATGTGGACGCGAACGCGCTGCCGGCTCTTAAGCGGCCGCGGCGAGCCGGCCAGCATCTCAACCCGCGAATCGATGATCTGCGTCGGCCGAAGAACGCCCGGAGCCGCGAGCACCATCCCGCGAGACACTTCGGTATGGTCGATACCGGCCAGGTTAACGGCCGTCCGCTGTCCGGCGTGTGCCGAGCCGACCGTTCGGCCGTGCGTTTGCAGCCCGCGGATGCGCAGCCGGCGGCCCTCGGGTAAAAGCTCCACCTCGCCGCCCTCGCGAAGTTCGCCCGAAGCGAGCGTGCCGGTGACGACCGTGCCAAATCCCTTTACGGTAAAGCTACGATCTATCGGGAGAAATGCGGCATGGCGATCGATCTGCTCCGACTCCGCTGCCGCTCGAGCCGCTTCGGCAAGCGCCGTTCGCAGCTCATGGAGCCCCGAGCCGCGTATGGAACTAACGGCAACGACCGGCGCACTTTCGAGAAACGAACCTGCAACCAATTCCTCGGCATCAAGCCGGGCAAGCTCGAGCGTTTCCTCGTCAGCGAGGTCGCTTTTGGTCAGCACAACGATGCCGCGGCCGAGCCCAAGAAGGCGGCAGATCTCAAAGTGCTCGCGGGTCTGCGGCATCACGCCCTCATCCGCCGCGATGACGAGCAGGACGAGGTCGATGCCGCTCGCACCGGCGAGCATATTTTTTACGAAACGCTCGTGCCCGGGCACATCGACAAAGCCAAAGTGCGTGCCTTCAAGCTCAAGCTCGGCAAAGCCGATGTCGATGGTGATGCCGCGTTGTTTTTCTTCGGGCAGGCGGTCGGCGTCCGTGCCGGTCAGCGCCCGGACGAGCGCCGTTTTGCCGTGGTCGATGTGGCCCGCTGTCCCGACGATGATGTCCATCTTTCTTTTCGCTCGTGCCAAAAACTCGAAACCGCCCGGCAAAGCGGGCGGCAATTGAAACTAACCTCTAGCAAACATTATCGCAGCCGGAGCAAATTCTCGACCGAGACGTCCTCGTCGATCGCCTCCCAACGAATGCCGAGCCCGCCGCCGATCAGTTGCCAGGCCTTTCGCTCATGCTCGGTCGCATTCTCAAGCCGCGGAAACCACGTCAGCGGTACCGAAACGGCACGCCCATCGGCAAGCGCGACCCTGAGCGCATCATCGCTGCACATCACGTCCACCGCAAGTGGCCTAACATTTACCGCTGACAGGCTCATAAAACTCTAAACCAAAAACCACCTAAAGATTACCGAAAAACCGCCACCCGCCGCAACCCTGGGCTTTGAGTTGCAGAGTTTCAGAGTTGCGACCATAACTGCTGTGTCGAGCATTCTTGCTGTCGAGCAATCTTGCTATTAGATCAACCCTGTAGCGATGAGAATCAACACCTCGTGCATTTCGACTCGAAAAATTAATCAAAGAGTATATTCGACCGAGATTCTCGTTGGCTCCCGCTTCCGGTATTGGACGTCCTGATTTTTTTCCGCAAAAGTCGATACGTAAAAAATATTTGGAATCGACGTGTGATGACCATGTATAATCTTTCCAGCCGATCGCTTCGGCGGGAACGCAAAGTTCGACTTTTGTGCAAAGCGCTTATCAATTTTCATTGATAAGCGCCATCAATTTCTGAGCGGAGTTTACACTCCAATTAACAATCGCAAAGGCATCGAAAGCGCCTTGTGCAATCCAATTATGCCTTTTGAAACACGCAGGTTTCCCGAGGTGTTTACTCAAATCTATCAAAAGAAGGTCTCTCGAGTTATGATGGGTCGCTTTTTACTAGTGTCATTTTCGTCGGTGGTAAACATTCTCACAGTTTTGTCGCTAAATGTCGCAGTAGCCGGACAAGATGTTCGGATCCTTGCGAAACGTATTATGCCTTCCGTGGTTATGGTTGAGGCGAAGGGTGATGATAACCAGACGGTAGCGATCGGGAGTGGTTTTTTTGTCGAGCCGGATGTAGTTGCCACAAATCTACACATCCTTAGACGGTGCTCCTCGGCAGTCGTAAGGGTGGTGGGGACTAAGAAAAATCTAAAGGTAGCGGGAGTTATTGGAATTGACACTGTAAACGATCTAGCGTTGCTTTTGGTAGAGGATGCGAATGTAGCTCCTCTTAAGCTCTCGCAAGCAGTTAGATTGCCTGTTGGTGAAAAGATATTTGCGTTTGGAAACCCGCGTGGGCTCGAAGGAACAGTATCAGATGGTATCGTGAGCGGCTTACAAACGCGTACGTTTGGTAAAAGCGAGTTTATTCAGATAACCGCGCCGATTTCGCCTGGCAGTAGCGGTGGTCCTGTTGTTGATGTGCAGGGAAGAGTTGTAGGGGTTGCCACTTTGTTTTTTAAGGAATCCCAGAACCTTAATTTCGCGGTTCCTGCGAGATTTCTTCAACAGTTGATTTCGTTTTCGAACGAGAGAATGTCTTTAGCTCCAGTTTCCCAGATACGGCGGCTTTTTGATGATGAGAAGTCAGGTTCGAAATTGTTAAATCGCACAAACATCGCAGAAAGAATATCAAGGTCTCTGGTTGGTACTTCCCGGCGTTCGTCGTTACCAGATGGAACCATTGTCGAGAGTCGTGTTGCATCGGTCGAATTGTCGGAATGTCGTATTCGAATCGTAACGGTTTCCGCGATGCCGACGACGCCCGTTAAGTCGACCGAGATAATTAGTTTTGACCTTAGTCGGTCGTCTGGAGTTGCCTTGTTACCTGGATCAGACGACAAGTCATCGAGAGAACTTGCGTTTATTGGTGAATCGGCATTGGTCGAGTATTTCCTCGGCGACCAGCTTGTTCGAACCTCGCGGCCGTCTCCAGGAGTCAAGTTTCCATTGTCCAATCAGTCTCAGGCTGAGACGATAAGACTGGATTTTGAAAGTTTAAGACAAATGTGCGTAGACGAGAACAATTCACAATCACGCGAGCCTTAATTTACAAAACTATAGTTCTCGCAAATAATCCACGAACAAAACTGATCAGCGGAGGGATTCTTGAGGGGAAGAGCAGAATAGAAAATTATCAAATCCATACGCCAGCTAACGCTGGAACTCCATACAATTATTCTTCTGTTTCGTATTGGTCTAGCTTTCGGTAGAGGGTTTTGCGGCCGATGTCTAGGAGGCGGGCGGCGCGGGATTTGTCGTTGTCGGTGTATTCGAGCGTGGCTTCGATGGCCCGGCGTTCGATTTGTTCCATTGATGCGGGCAGGGCGATGAAGATGCCTTTGGCGCTTCCGTCGGCGGCGGCGACGGCCCGCTCGTGGCGGTTAACGGCCTCGGTGTCGTCGGCGGTCCGGCCGATCGCGTCGGGCAGGTCGTCGAGCTCGATCTGCCGCCCGGAGGCGATGATCACCCCTCGCTCGATGGCGTTCTCAAGTTCGCGGACGTTGCCCGGCCAATCGTAGGCGACGAGTGCACGAAGGGCTTCCTTTGAGATGCCGTTGATGTGGCGGCCGGTCTTCTCTTTTGCCCGCTCAAGGAAGTGAAAAACGAGCGGGTGAATGTCCTCAACCCGTTCGCGGAGCGGCGGCAATTTGATCGGAAAAACCGAGAGCCGATAGAAAAGATCCCGGCGAAAGCGGCCTTCCTCGGCGGCCCGTTCGAGGTCAATGTTGGTCGCGGCGACGACGCGGACGTCGGTCTTGATCACCTTGTTTCCGCCGACGCGGGTCAGCTCGCCGTCCTGCAAAACGCGGAGCAGCTTCACCTGTGCCTGCATCGGCATCTCGCCGATCTCGTCGAGGAAAAGCGTTCCGCCATCGGCTTCTTCAAACCGGCCGCGGCGGTCGCTCCGGGCATCGGTAAAGGCACCTTTCTCGTGGCCGAAGAGCTCGGATTCGAGCAGCGTTTCCGGGATCGCACCGCAGTTGATCTTCACATATGGCCCGTCTTCGCGGCCGGAATTGAAGTGGATAAGGTTCGCCAGCAGTTCCTTGCCGGTGCCGCTTTCGCCTTCGATCAGCACGGTCGCGTTCGCATCGGCGACGTTGAGAGCAAGCTCGATCGCCCGCCGGATCGAGGGTGCCTGGCCGATGATCTCGCTCTGCCGCTGATGGAGCTCTGCCTTGAGCCGCATCACCTCGGCCGAGAGTTGGTCGCGTTCGAGCGCGGTGCCGATCTGGTCGGCGATGCCCTCGACCAACGCAACATCGTGCTTCTCAAACGACGTAACCTCGCCCCAAACGAAGCCGAGCAGACCGTAGGTCGCTCCGCCTACGCGGACCGGAGTCAGCAATGCCGCCTTGCCGCCGAGCGTCCGGTTAAAAATTATCTTGATGGGCAGCGGAAGTTGCGAATCGGTTAGCGACTTCGTTTTGCCGTCGCGGATCAAGTCGGCGACCGCCGGAAATGTATCGATCCGAAGCGAGCGGCCGTGTGCTTCGACCATCTTGAGGAGCTTGCCGGGCGTGATGCCCTCGGCCGTCTTGAATGATTGCAGCGAAATGCGTTCGCCGGCGTTATCGATAACGCCAAGCGCACCGTAATCGGCACCGACGAGGCTGATCGCCCGCTCGAGTGCACGGTCTGAGACCTCATTGAAATCGGAGTGCGAGTTGAGCGTGTTGGCTATCTCGAGCAGTGCCGTCGTCCGCCGCGATTCCTGCTCCTGCGTCACGTAAAGCCGGGTGTATTGATAGCCGATGGCGAGCTGCTGGGCGATGGATTCGAGGAACTGCACTTCCTCGTCGAGCCAGACGCGCGGCTTGCGAGTATCGTGGAGCCCGAGCAGCCCGATTACCTCGCCGCTCAGCCTGATCGGGATGATGAGCAGCGACCGCGTCTCAAGCGCCTTTGCAAAGAACTTGAGCGTCGCGTCCTTGGTCTTCGCGGTGTCGTTGATACGGATCGGTTTGGAGATATCAAATTGCGTGACGAGCCGCTTTGCATCGACCGGGATGACCGTGCCTTTGCTCGACGGGATCTTTGTATCCCGCCGCCACTCGTGGCTGATCCTTAGCTCTTTCTCATCAACGAGTTGGAGCACGTCGCAGCGGTCGGCCTCGAGCATTCGGCCGATCTCAGAAACGACGACGTTCAAGAAGCGTTCAAGGTCGATGCTCTCCGGCAGGTCGCGGGCCAGCCGCTCGATGATGCCCTCGCGGGCCTCGTGCATGTGGATCTTGCGTTCGAGCGAAAGTGCTCGCGGTTCGTCGAGTTCGATACGGGTCAAAGCCATAGTAAAGCCTAACCCGTAATTTGCGACGGCGGCGTGGCGATGTCAAGTTGATACACGTTTGCCCGGTGTGTCAGAGGGCTACACAGTCTAGTTCGATCTGGGTCGATTTGCCGCAGGTGGTGGCGTTTGCGGCGGTCGGGTTGGCCGGGGCTCGGGCGGTTTTGTGGTGTTCGCGGGCGGTTTCGTGTTGGAGCCCGTGGCCGTGTTCGCCGCTGCGTTTGCGTTCGAATTCGCATTTCGCTTGTCGTCGCCGGGCATTACGGTAAAGCTGACCCGCTTCTGGCCGGCCTCGGCTCTTTCAAGCAGTTCGAGGGCCTCGATGTTGTCAGCGTCAAGCTCGACCGACTTCTTGAGCACTCCGACCGCTTCGGAATATTTGGCGAGCTTGATGAGAACCGCTCCCAGTTCCTGCTGATATTCTGTGTCGTCCGGGTTGAGCTTTACCGCCTGCCGCAGTGCACGAGCGGCGTCTTCATCTTCATTGAGTTTGTTATACGACCGGCCGAGATTGTAATAGGCGTTGTGGTCTTCGTCATTGGCGTCGATCAGCTTTTTATATGCCTCGACCGCCTTTTCAAAGGCGAGCACGGACTGCGGTTTGGCCGGTTTTCCTTTTGAATTCGCCGGAGTTTCGGTCGGTTCGATCTGCTGCTCGGCGGCCATCTGGTCGCGAAATTCGATCAACGCATGAGCAATACCGAGCCTGAAATACGCCTCGGCGAGGTCGGGGTTTATCTCGACCGCCCGATTCAAAAGCTCGATCGCCTTTTCAGTATCGCCGGTTTCAAGCTGCTTGACGCCATCCGTCAAGGCCAGGTTCGCGTCAGTATAATCGGCGGCGTTTGCCATTGGCGTGGGTTCGGCGGCGACATTCGCATTCTCGGCCGTCGGCCCCGCGCCGGAACAGGCCGCGAAGAACGCAGCCGCAAACACCAAAACCACTGACGCCAAGACCTTGAACATAAAACTACCCCGGCGGAAATACGAACGGCCGGCCTGCCAAAAGGTGAATGTGAAGATGAAAAACGGTCTGCCCGCCATCCTCGTTCGTATTTATAACGACCCGATATCCCGACTCGGCAAAGCCCTTATCGCGGGCAATACTTGCCGCTGCAAGAAGCAGATGCCCGACCGAACTCCGGTCCATTCCGTCTGCTTTATCAAGAGATTCGATGTGCTGCCGCGGGACGATCAGGATATGCGTCGGGGCCTGCGGCGAGATGTCGTCAAAGGCGATACACTGATCGTCTTCATAGACCCTCGCCGACGGAATTTCCCCGGCAATTATTTTACAGAACAGACAATCTGGCATCGACATCGTCTTTCTATTTAATCACAACGGGACGGAGTAAATGAAACGATGGCGGGCCGGCTAGACATCGGCATTGAACGCACCTTCGTCCTTTATCCGTTCGATATCGGCACCGACCGCCTTCAGCTTTCGGACGATGGTCTCGTAGCCGCGGTCGATGTGGTAAACACGGTCGATCGTCGTCTCGCCCTCGGCACAGAGCCCTGCAAGCACAAGCGATGCAGAGGCCCTGAGGTCAGACGCGATGACGGGCGCGCCATTGAGCGTCGTCTTGCCGCGGACGGTCGCGGTATTGCCGGTGATATGGATATCGGCACCCATCCGGACAAGCTCCGAGGCGTGCATAAAGCGGTTCTCAAAGATCGTTTCGGTCACGTGCGAGACACCTTCGGCCTGCGTCATCAGCGCCATGTATTGGGCCTGCATGTCGGTCGGGAAGTCCGGGTGCGGCTCGGTCGTGACGTCGCGGGCAGAAAGCGGAGCTACTCCAAGCTGAACATGTAGCGAGGTCGGCGATGTCTGCTCGATGATAACACCCACTTCGCGGAGCTTTGCGATGACGGCCGTCAGGTGATCGGGGCGGCAACTCTCTATCTCAAGCTCGCCGCCGGTGATCGCCGCCGCGACGATGAACGTGCCGGTCTCGATGCGGTCGGCGATGATGTCATGCTCCGCCCCGCCAAGAGCCTCAACGCCCTCAATGGTCATCGTCTCCGTGCCGGCTCCGGCGATCTTGGCCCCCATTTTATTTAGCAGCTCGGCGAGATCCTCGATCTCGGGTTCGCGGGCGGCGTTGCGGATCACGGTCGTACCATCAGCGAGCGAGGCGGCCATCATCACGTTCTCAGTACCTGTTACTGTGACCTTTTCAAACGCGATCTCGGCACCGATGAGGCGGCCTTTCGGAGCGGTCGCAACGACATCGCCCGATTCGAGCGAGACGTTCGCGCCCAATGCTTCAAAAGCACGCAAATGAAGATCGATCGGCCGCGTGCCGATGGCGCACCCGCCGGGCAGGCTCACCTTCGCCTTTCCAAACCGAGCAAGCAAGGGCCCGAGTGCTAGCACGCTCGCTCGCATCGTCCGGACGAGTTCATATGGCGCCTCGTAAGTATCGACATTCTTCGCCGTCACGACGTGCGTCCGAAGCTCGGGGGTCAAAACGGTCGCCCCGAGGTCCTCGAGCAGCCGCCGCTGCGTGATCAGATCTTTAACGTAAGGGATGTTGCGGAGCGTCACCGTCTCCGGCGTAAGAAGCGTGGCCGCAAGGCACGGAAGTGCCGAGTTCTTCGCGCCGCTTATCTTTACTGTACCGCTCAGCGGACGTCCGCCGCGGATCAAAAACTTATCCATATCGAAAATACTCGCTCCTCAGAACGTAAGGCGGGATTATAGCATCAACAATAAGAATTTATAACAGCGAGCAGGGTGTCCCGGACCGTCCTGTTCGCTGTCGAGCATTAAATCTGCTTTGAGTTTTGCTAACACCGTGCTAGAAATCATTAAGAAGCCTGCAATGCCTGACCAAACCCAAGCAATGACCGAGCATGAGATCCCGGGTTCCCAGCTCGACAGCGAGGACGCACGGCTCGTACTTCGCTGCCGTAAGGGCGAGCAGGCTGCTTGGGATGAACTCGTCGGCCGATACCAGCGGCTGATCTATGCGATCCCGCGGCGTGCAGGGCTTTCCGAAGACGAGGCGACGGACGTCTTTCAGGAGGTCTTCGTGACGCTGGTGCAAAAGCTCGATGAGCTCGAACAGCCCGACCGGCTTCGCTCGTGGCTTGTTACGACGACGAAATTCAAGACATGGGCCGTCGTGCGGGGGAGAAAACCGGTTGCGGAACCCGGCGAGAACCAGGAGCACTCCGAGATGATGGCGGCGATCGCGGACGATTCACCGGCAGCGGATGAGCTCTTGATCGAACTTGAACAGCAGCATCTGATCCGCACTGCGGTGGCAAAGCTGGATGAGCGGTGCCGGACGATAATTTCGATGATCTATCTCCGCACCACGGCAGCAAGCTATGCCGAGGTCGCCGGCGAGATCGGCGTCGGCGAAACGAGCATCAGCCCCATGCGGGCCCGGTGTCTTAAGAAGCTCGAAAAATTTTTACGTTAGGCCGATGACCGAGCCTGTCTTTTCTTGTCGCAGCAAAGCACTGTATTGACGTCAGAAAGGTGAGGAACCGAAAGTGAATTCAGAACAAAGACTTGAAAAGATCGTTAATTTGATGCAGCGGGATGATTCCGTCGATGCCCCGGCCGACTCCGTGCGATGGGCAAAGAACCTTTTCGCGGTTCGTGCCGCCGAGCCCGGCACGCTGCGTAGATGGGTTGCTGCCCTTATTTCGGAACTAGCACCCGGGACGCCTGCATTCGGGGAGCGTTCAGCGGCAGCCGGTAAGGCCCGCCAACTCCTATTTCAAGCCGACGAAGCCGCGATCGAGGTTCACGTCGAGCCGAAGGGCAAGACGTTCGCAGTTTCGGGGCAGTTCCTTGGCGAGTTTCAAACGGGCTCGGTCGCCACTCTTGCTGCCGGCGTATTGAAGCTTGAATGCGAGCTTTCCGAGGTCGGTGGTTTTAGTTTCGAGAAAGTTGCGAAAGGCGACTATGAATTGGTGATCCGAACCGACGAGGGTGAATTCGCGATCGAGAGGCTTTCAATAGGGTAGAGATCAAGGGGCATTTACTCCGCATAGAAACTTGAAACAGGAAAGCCGCGAGGTTTTCCTGTATTTTATTGTTTGCCGATGAGCAGCCCAAGCCGAAAAGAACTCGCAGCCCAACTTTCCTGTACGGGAGGGAAGCGGCAGATCGCGGCCCTGCTTCGCAAACACTCCCATATCGTTGACATCGATCTTGCCCGGGCTTTGCGTGAGGAGTGTTATGCGGTTTGGCAATCAGAACCCGCCCGTTCGCGTAATGCTGACTTGGCAATGCAGATGATGGCCGATCGGCTCGAGGGCCGCGAGGCAAACGCTATCGCCGAATGGCTTCACGGCATTGCCGAAATGACCGAGGGTCGGCTTGAGAACGCCCTCGTATCGCTTTCCAATTCTTCCGCTCTCTATAGATCGATCGGTGAAAAGCTTCGCTCGGCGGAAACTATCGTCGCGACGCTGATCCCGCTTGCGATGCTCGGCCAATACTCTGAGGCATTAAAGCTTGGCAAAAGAGCACTCAAGGCAATTGATGCTTCCGGGAGCGAGCTTACGGCAGGAAAGGTCGAACTAAATCTGAGCAACATCGCCGCCCGGCTTGAGCGATATCGTGATGCCGAGTCGCTGGCGCTCAGTGCGCTTGAAAGATTCAAGGCCCTCGGCGACGCCCGGCTTGCCGCGATGACCGAGAATGGGCTCGGGATAACCTACACGGAGCTCGGGCGGTTCGACGATGCCCGGGCCGCGTTCGAACGGGCACTCGAATTCGCAGCCCGCGGAGCGAGCGAAGTTACGGTCGCCGAAGCCGAAGCAAGTCTCGCAAATTTGTTCCGCTTGCGTGGTGAGTTTGACGACGCACTGCTCCATTTCGAGCGGTCGCGGGAACGGTTCGAACGCCTCGCGATGCCGCATCAAAACCTGATCGCCCAATACGAGATCGCGGCCATTTACACGGAACTCAACCTTACCAGCGAGGCCGAAGACCTCCTAACCAAGGTTTGTCCGGGGCTCGCGCAATACAAGATGGCCTATGAAGAGGCAGGTGCCCGGGTAATGTTTGCGGAGGTTCTGCGGAAGCGGTCGAAGCCCGCGAGGGCCAAGCGGCAATATGAGAAAGCGGCCGAACTTTATAGATCAAAAGGAAACATTCTCGCCGCCGATGCGGTTACAGCCAAGCTGGCGTTACTTCATCTCGGGTCGGGAAACTTAGCAAAAGCCCGGGAATTTCTAGCGGCGATCGAGCAAAGTTCAAAGCGTTCGGAAAACCAGGACCAGATGCTTCTCTCGCGGAGGCTGGCCGCGGAGATCGCCGTCGCGGATGGCAATGCGAAAAAGGCTGAGAAAATTCTCGATGAGATTGCCACAGCGGCCGCCCGCAATTCGCGCCCACAGTATTATTCATTCGCTCGGAACGCGCTCGGTGAGCTTGCCATGTCCGGCCAAAAGGTCGATAAGGCCATAGGGCATTTCGAGCATGCGGTCGAGGCGGTCGAGGCAATGCGAAGCAATCTTCCCGGCGAAGCATTCCGGATAGCATTCTTTTCGGAAACGACCCGGCCTTTTGAGAATCTGATGAACGCCCATCTGCGGCTTGGTCAAACTGAACTCGCGTTCGGTTGGCACGAGCGAATGCGGTCGCGAGCCCTGAACGAGATGATGGCGGCCGCCCCAGCGGCGATGCCGGAAGGCACAAGCGGCAGTTCGGCCGAGAGCCGAAAAGGACATGTCCGAGAGGAATTGAATGTAGCCTATCAAATGCTCGACCGCGGCAATTTCGAGGACCGCAGCCGACTCGAGGCAAAGGCCCGCCGACTTGAAGCGGAACTTACAAAGCTCGAACGCCGCGAGCTTGTTAAGGAAGGACGCGCTAACGGAGTCTCAAAAAACGAGTCGTTTGCATTCAGCGAACTTCAACGGAAGCTTGGAAAAGATGCGGTCCTCGTTGAGTTCTTTGAGTCCGAAGGCCGGATCGGAGCGTTCGTAGCAGAGGGAAGCGGACTGCGTTCGGTAATGACGGAACTTCGCCCGGCCGACATCCTAACCTGGCTCGCACAATTTGATTCTCAGCTCCGGACGTTTAGGCACGGGCAAGCGATCGAAGGGCCGGTTGTTGCGATCCTGAAGCGGCGGACCGAGCAGCTTCTTGGAAAGCTCGGGGTGGCACTGCTCGGCCAACTTGGTTTGGCCGAAAGCGTCAGGAAGATCGTGCTTGTTCCGACTGGCCCGCTGTTCGGTGTGCCATTTGCTGCGTTGCGGATCGGAGGTATGCACTTGATCGAGCGGTTTCAGATCGCAATCGCACCGAGCGCGTCCATCTGGCTTGACCTCGCAGGTAGAAAGAGCAAAAAGCCGGGGCCGCCGGTTGCAATCGGCTACTCGGACGATGCGATCCCGTTTGCCGAGGAGGAGGCTCGCGAGATAGCGAAGATGCTTGATGCAAAGGAGTCTCTTATCGGCCGCGCCGCCACAACAGAAAGTTTCGTTAGAGCCGCCGTCGGTGCGGGCTCGCTTCACATTGCTTGCCATGGGCTTTTCCGGGCGGATAATCCGATGTACTCGAGCCTACAGCTTGCAGACGGGCGATTGACCGCCGCAGATGCAGCAAAGCTGCGGCTCAAGGCGGAGCTCGTAACGCTCAGCGCCTGCGAGACCGGCCGAAGCGAGATTGCCGGAGGCGACGAAATGCTCGGCCTTGCCCGCGGATTTCTTTCGGCCGGTGCCGGAAGCCTGATCATCAGCCTCTGGAACGTCAGCGACCGCCACACGATCGACCTGATGCGTTCGTTTTATTCCGAGATGCAACGCACCAGCGACCCAGGTGCATCATTGCAGAAGACGCAGATAGCGCTTGTAAGCGAAGGCCTGCACCCATACTTTTGGGCACCATTTTGCTATATTGGTCAGTAAGCGTATTTTTTCGGCCTGCCTTTTGTCTTTTTTGTTTCCTCCGCCGCACTGTGGCAATCGGTAGAAGTTTCCGGAGATTCGAAGATGTTCAGCAGTAGATCATTAATAAGCTTTTTATTTTTCGCGTTGATCGTGGTTTTTCCGAACATCGGGCTCGCCCAGGCGCCGGCCGGCACCGGATGCAATTGCACACCGGATGATGTCCTGATCGACCTTGCACCGACAAATCAGGCCGATCTGCCCGCGATCGCTGCCCAATATGGCCTTATACCTACACCTCTTGACCAGGTCGGAACGCCGCCGACCTTTCGGATGCAGATCGACCGCACCAAGACCAAACAAACGCCGCTTGAGATAGTTCAGGCGATGGCCGGCGATCCACGTATATTACAAAAAGAGACGAACCGAAACCTAACGGTCGTCGAGCGTCGCGGGCATTCCTGGACCATCGGGCAGTCATGGGCGATCGGCCAGTCGTGGGCGATCGGGGGAAGCTCGAAGGGCTTTGCCAAACAGTATTTTCCGGGCCAGATCCGTCTGCCCGAAGCACATAAGATCTCTACCGGAAACGGCGTGATCATTGCCGTTCTCGACACCGGCATCGATCTTGAGCATCCGCTCTTTGAGGGACGCCTTGTTCCGGGGTACGACTTTGTTGATAACGACAGCGACCCGAGCGAGGTCGGCACGGTCCGCGTAAACCAGGTCTATGGCCACGGAACGCACGTTGCCGGGATCATTGCCTTAACGGCCCCGGATGCGAAGATAATGCCGATCCGCGTGCTCGACTCGAACGGCGAGGGTGATCTCTGGCGGGTAAAGGATGCGATGCTCTGGGCGGCAAAGAACGGAGCGACGATCATCAACATGAGCTTCGGCTATCCGCGAGACCTTACACCGCAGAGCAATACGTTTCTCCACGATCTTTTCAACGGCGTCGATGACGTTGTCGTTCCTGGTGAACAGCAGTTCCCGGAATTTGACGATAGCCGGCTTCTAATAGTGGCAGGTGCCGGCAACGGCGGCGAGATCGGCAATGGTTCGGCACGCATCTATCCGGCGGCCGAACGCGGAGCCCTGCCGGACAATCCTGATGCTGATATCGACGACAACCTTCTGAGCGTCGGGGCAAGCACCCGGCTTGATCGGCTAGCACCGTTCTCGACGATGGCCGATGTGCAGGACCGCGGGCTCGACCGCTGGGTCCGGGTAGTTGCTCCCGGCGAAAACATTGTAAGTGCAATGCCCGGAGGCCGTTACGGCGTCTGGAACGGCACCTCGATGTCCGCGCCGATCGTCGCCGGTATCGCAGCTCTTATAAAGTCCGCGAATCCTACCTTATTACTCCAAGAGCTCGTCGAACGCGTTGAGGAGACCGGGCATGAATGGGACTGTCAGCTTCCTTCGCGCAGTATAAAGATGGAGACTTCCAGGGTCGATGCACTCTGTGCACTGACGAATAACCAAGCCTGTGCTCCGCCGCGAACCGTCTGTATAGAGTAAATTCTACCGACATTTCTATTAAAACAGGGAGCCGATTTTTTTCGGCTCCTTTGTCTTTTTCAGCTTTCTCTTCTCACTGTTATTTCGAGGAGGCCGCGATCCGATCTGCGGCGGAAACCCGGCAAAAATTCTAAATAAGGTGAGAACAATGAAAATAACGAAGAACAAGAAGAACATTTTGAGAGCTGCTGTAGTAGTAGCAGCGATCGCCGCGTGGGTCTCGATCCCATTTTTGAGCGATAGGGCCGGTGCCGGCGGAGTTCCGATACTGGTCCGCAGCGCAAACCTCGCTTCGCCGACGGGCAGCGTAAACCCGCACGGCACGGCCGCTTACCAGGTCTATGCGAGCGGCCACCGAGAGATCGAGGTGCAGATCGAAGATGTAAATCTTCCGGCCGGAACGATGCTTAACGCGATCGTTGACGGAAACTCGATCGGGCAGATGGCATTGCAGGTTGATCAGCGGGCACGTATCAAACTGAGAACTGAGGACGGCCAGAACGTTCCGGTAACTAACGACGGATCCGTCGTGCAGGTCACAAATGGATCAACGATCCTTGTTGCCGGCGTACTTGGCGGCGGCGGGCCAAATCCGACCCCGACGGCTTCACCGACAGCGTCGCCGACCTCTTCACCAACCGCGTCTCCGACGGCATCGCCAACTGCTTCGCCTACCGCGTCGCCCACGGCTTCGCCGACCGCATCGCCGAGCCCGAGTCCTTCGCCGACCGGTTCACCCAACCCCGGCAATCTTTTCGCTGGCCTGAACGGCCCGACCATTAACGGTGCGCTTCCCCTTGGCTACGGCGAGTTTGAACTGCACAGCAGCCGCGTAGAGCTCGAGGTTCGCGTCCGGCAGATCAATCTCGCACCTGGAACTCAGCTTGGCGTTCGTGTTGACAACATCAACGTTGGTTCGATGATGCTTGAGAGCGACCGCGAAGCACGGCTTCGGCTGAGAAGCGACCGCGGCGAAACGGTTCCGCCGGTCGTCAGTGGCTCGACCATTCAGATCCTCAATGGCAGTGAGACCATTATGAGCGGCACATTCGCCGGGTTCACTTCGCCGACGCCGAGCCCTTCACCGACCGGTTCGCCGTCGCCCTCAATGGGACGCTCGTTCGAATCGCACCTTACAGGCAGCGGTATGGAGCCGCCCGTAACAACCGGAGCCAACGGCGAAGTGAAGGTAAACCTTAACGAGGCCGAAACCCAGGCGACGATCCTCGGCGAGTTCCACAACATTGGAAGCGGCCAGACCGGCGGCCGTATCGAATCCGTCACGGGCGATGTCGTAACGGTCTATTCGTTCCCGACTCTCGGCGGTGCCAACGGCAATTTCGCAACGGTTACGATCGACGTCTCGCCGGCACTCGTCCAGCAGCTTCGCTCGGGCCTCTGGTATGTCGTTCTTACGAGCTCGGCAAACCCGGGCGGTGAGATCCGCGGCCGGCTGACTCCGCGGTCGAACAACGGCGACTTCAACGGCGATGGTGCCAATGACTTCGCTGTCTATCGCCCGTCGAACGGCACCTGGTACTCGAATAACGGTTCGGGCATCTCGATCATCAGCTTCGGCGATGCGAATTCGAGGGTCGTCTCGGCAGACTACGATGGCGACGGCAAAACGGACTCCGCAGTGTTCCGCATCGTTAATGGCCTAGCGGTCTGGGAGATCAAGCACAGCTCTGATGGCGGTACAACCGGACTTCAGTTCGGCATCGACGGCGACGTCCCGGTCCGCGGCGACTTTGACGGCGACGGCAGGTCTGACATCGCGGTCTTCCGACCCTCGAATGGCGTGTGGTATGTGCTCAATAGCCTCAGCGGCGGCGTGACGATCGTCCAATACGGCACGAATGGCGATAAGCCGATCGCGGTCGATATTGATGGAGATGGCCGCGATGAGATCGCAGTCTATCGTCCTTCGAGCGGAATCTGGTTCTGGTATCGTCCCGCGACGGGAGCGACCGGTGCTATTCAGTGGGGCATTGGCGAAGATGTGCCGGTCAGCGGAGACTTTGACGGCGATGGCCGGTCAGACGTAACGGTGTATCGTCCTTCGACGGGCGTTTGGTACACGCTCCGAACCTCCGACGGCGGCTACACGATCATTCAGTTTGGCCAGACCGGCGACATTCCGGTCGCCGGAGACTACGACTCGGACCGAAAGGCTGACCTAGCTGTCTTCCGCCCGACGGACGGCTTCTGGTATGTCCTTCGGAGTTCGGACGGAACGTTCTTCGGACTCCCGTTCGGAACCAGCGGTGATATCCCAACAGCCGCAGGCAACTAAGCGAAAGGAAAAGGGCAGCGGCCGAGGCTGCTGCCCGAAAAGATCCCGGTTCGTGTCCCGTAGAGGAGTGACGACTTTTACGACGGGACCGAAACCGGTAAGAAAGCCCCGGCAGCCAGCCCTCCTCGCTGCCGGGGCCTTTTTTTAGTTTGCGGAAAGCAGCCGCCGGATCTGTGCGATGTGGCGGGCCTTATGCTGGCCGACGAGGACGAGCCATTCGATCGCTGAAAGCTCGCCAAAAAAGGGATGCGGAAAGCGGTGCTTATTTCCATCAAACTGGTCAAAAAGCGGCTTGATCTGTTCGAGTCTCTCGTTGCTCTCAGCCATCGATGCGAACGATTCGCCAATACTTCGGCCGCCGGTCGGGCGGACCATTTCGGGAGCTTCGACCTTGATCGTTGCGATCGCGACGCCGCGTTCTTCAAAGATGCTGGTGATGGCGATAGTGCCGCCCGAAAGATCGTCGCCTTTTTCGGCTTTTCCGATCAACTTGGCGCAGATGCGGGACATTCCGTCCTCGACCATTGCGAGGTGTTCGACGATCTCGGCGATCGACCACTTCTCGCCATCGGGCCGGTTTTCGGCCGTCTCTCGCGTTAACTCGCCAACAAGCGATTCAAGCTCCGAGGCGAAGCCCGCGTTGGTGCGGTAGATGTCTTCAATCGAATCGAATTTCATATGTTATCGGGCTACGGGTGCAGCCTGCGGCGAGAGGATGACGCGGTGCCAGCGGGCAAAGCTGAAGACGCTATCGGCCTGAATGGCCATCCGCTTGATGAATACCGTTTGAAAGTTCAATATCTGGTCCGCTTCCCAGTGGAGCAAAACTATCGGATTGAACGAGGGAAGTTTCGACGGGTCGGGTAGCGTTGTCGGGCCCGGCTGATTCGCATTTTGCTCGGGTGCTTCGCCGCTCTGTCGCCGTTCGAATTCCTGTGACGAGAGCAGCAGGC
The DNA here is from genome assembly GCA_016716435.1 of Acidobacteriota bacterium. Classification (NCBI taxonomy): domain Bacteria; kingdom Pseudomonadati; phylum Acidobacteriota; species Acidobacteriota bacterium. The sequence goes on from JADJWI010000003.1 coordinate 955,668, forward strand.
TGTTACGGAGCGGGATCGAAGCCTGCGTCGGCGGCGAGCCGTCCGCATCATAAACACGAATCTGATGTTCGAAGGCAGCCGCGATCTTTGATGAATCCGGCGACCAGACCGGCTTAACGGCGGTCAGGCCATCATCAAGCCGCCGTTCGCGGCCGTTCTTTTCGATCATCCGCGGCCGGCCGACCGGTGTGAAGGCTTCGCCCTTGCCGTTTGCTACGCTCTCGAGATACTGCCATTCGCGAATGGTTGCGGCAAGTGCGACGAGTGCCGAGCTATCGGGTGCCCAGGCGTAATAAAAATAAAGCAAGCCCTCGTTCTGCGTCAGCGGCCGGACAAGCCCGCCGTTCGCATCGCACAAATAGATCTGCTCGGTCCGAAATGCGAGCACGCCGGTTGGCGGCGTCGGCGTCGGTTCGCCTTCGGGTGTCGGGGTCGCTTCGGGTGTTGGCGTTGGCGTTGGGTCAGTTGCATCGCCATCGACCGGTTCCTCTACTACGGGCGCAGGGGTCGGCGAAGGCGAAGCTCCGGGTTCGGGCGGGCCGTCGCCATTCTCGCCGCGGATCATTGCCGCAAACGCCAGGTTTGCCGAGTCCGGCGACCATACGATCGTATCCGGAAAATGGACGGCCATGTTGTCCGGCGTCACCTTGCTTAGCAATTTGCCATCGGCGGAATAGATGTCCAGCCGAAACTCAGCCGAGAGATCGCCGGGGCGATGATAAACGACCGCAATGCGGTTCTTGTCCGGCGAGGTAACGGTACGGTCGAGAATGTCGTCCGGACGCGTATTTGTGAAGTGGTCGCGGACGGCGGCGTTAAACTCTTCTGGCGCCGGGTCGTTGATCGGCGGCGGCGGAATGTCGGGCTCGTAGCGATAGTTGAGCCGGACGGCCGGCACGTCGCTGAGCGCCGTCGGGGCCGCGACCGGTCCCGCTTCCGGAGTTGCGGTGCCGCACGACGAAGCGAACAAGACACAACCGATCAAAGCCGCGGCGGAAATGCGAAATCGGGAAGACATATTATCGATCGATAGCGACGCCAAAATACCGCTCATACCCGGCACGCTGCTCGGCGGTCGGTTGAGGCTCCTTGATGAAACGATAAACAACGCGTTCATTTACACCAAGCGTAAATTCGATATCCCGCAGGCGGTCGTGCCGAAAGATCGTCATTCGAACCTTATCGCCGGGCTTCTTCTCGCCGATGTAAGTCTGAAGAAAAGAGTTCGAAGCTCGGTGCCCGTCAATGGCGACGATCTGGTCGTTAAAGTTCAGTCCCTGTTCATGCGCCGGTGTTCCCGCCGGAACGGAACGCACAATGAGCCGTCCGTCCGTCTCGGCGAGACTTGCACCGATATAGGCCTGTCTACTGCTCGGAACTCCCGCCTGAAGCCTGAGCCCGATACCCTGAAGGATCGAATTATACTGTATCTCTTCACGGCCCGAGACGTATTTTGCAAAAAAATCTCTGAGGCTCCGACCAGCTGCCGCTTCACAGGCACGCTGAAAGTCGGCAGGCGTGAAATTACGACCTCCTTTGAAGAATTCGTTGTAGAGCGATCGCATCACATCGTCGAGCGAACGTTGATGACCGGAGGCGTTCCGGATCTCGATATCCAGCAGCATACTTACGATCTCGCCTTTATCGTAGTATGAGATCTGATTGTTTATCGCGTTCTCGTCCTGTCGGTAATATTTGATCCAAGCGTCAAAACTCGCTTCCTCAAGGCTCGTCTGAAAACGTCCGGGGCGGTTCTGCAGGTTACCGATCATGTCCGCCTTTGACTCGAGATTCTGTTCGGGCGTGATCAGCCCCGCACGGCGAAGAAGCACATCCTCGTAATAAGCGGTCGTTCCCTCCGCGACCCAGAGGAGCTTTGTATAGTTCTCATTCTCGTAATCGAAGGGGCCGAGGACATCAGGCCTGATCCGCTTTACGTTCCAGAGGTGGAAATATTCGTGGGCGACCAGCCGAAGAAAGCTCAAATATCGCGAACGCGGCTGGAAGCCGAAGCGGTTCCATTGCAGAGCGGTCGAGTTCAGATGTTCAAGCCCGCCGCCGCCGCGGAGATTGAGGATTATCAGGTAATCATCGACCGGCAGTTCGCCAAAGATCGCGATGCCAGCCTCGCCGATCTTTTCGGTATCCACAGCAATTTGGTCGAGGTCGTAGTTGCCTTCGCCCGTTACAACGATCCGGTGCGGTCGCCCGGCGACCTGGAATGTTTTCTCTTTAAAGTCGCTGACCTGAAACGGCGAATCGTAAAGAATGTCGTAGTCCGGTGCGGTGAATGTGTTTGCCTCGCCCGCGACCGGCCGCAAGCCCGTCGCGACCTTCCAATTGCCGTAGGGCACGACCTTTACCTTTGACGGAGCCTTTAGCTGGCCGGCAGGGAAAAAGAGCAGGGCAGCGTTATTCCAAAAGGCGTGCTCGTCGTTGAGTTCATTGGTTCGAACGGTCAGCTCATTTGAATAAACGCGATAGGTAGCGACTACCTCGCGGGCCTTTGCGGTCTTGATCCGCCAGGTATTCTTGCTTGTCTTTTCCCAAGCGAGAGCGGTTCCGGCGGCATCTTTCACTGCAAAATCCTGCACGTGTCGGGCGTATTCGCGTACGAGATAACTTCCCGGCGTCCAGACCGGCATTTTCAGGTCAAGGTCCTGCGGCATTGCCGACCAGCGGACGCGCATCTCGACCTCAAGCAGGTGCGTCCAGGGCTTTGACATCGAGACCGTGTAGCTGATCTCCGGGACGGCCTGCTGCGTTCGGCGTTCGGCGGCGGTCTCAGCAGTTACGTTCTGGAACGTAAATGCCAAAGCAAGCGAAAAAATAAGCCAACGGAGTAAGATCGAGCGAGTTTTTCCAGTCATCATTATCAAATAAGTTCTCTCTAGCCTTAGGCTTGTATAGTTTCGATTCTACTATGTTCGCGCGGTTTGCTAAAATTTCATCCGTAGATGTCCCAACCGGAAAAAAGCGAAACGGGCGAAGAAACGCCGAACGAGCGATTCTTCACTGCACCGCTGATCATTATATATGTAACGGTTTTCATTGACCTCATCGGCTTTGGGATGGTGATCCCGATCCTGCCTTTCTACGCGAATACCGACCCTTTTAACGCGACGCCCTTTGAGATCGGGCTTCTGCTCGGTATCTATTCGATAATGCAGTTCATCTTCTCGCCGCTTTTGGGAAGGCTCTCAGACAAGTACGGCCGGCGGCCGATCTTGTTCATCAGCATTTTGGGGTCGGCGGCCGGCTATTTCGTCATCGGTGCGGCGGGTACGCTCATGCTCGTTTTTCTCGGCCGCGTGATCGGCGGCATAACGGGCGGCAATATCTCGACGGCGCAGGCTTACATTGCCGATGTCACTTCACGGGAGAACCGGGCGAAAGGCATGGGGATATTCGGAGCGATGTTCGGCCTTGGGTTCATTCTCGGCCCAGCACTGGCGGGAGTTTTGAGCAAATACGGCGTTAGTGTGCCGTTCTACGTGGCAGCGGTTCTCGCTTTTTCAAATGCGATCGCTGTCTATTTTATTCTTCCGGAAACGGTCAAGCGGACGGCCGACGCGAAGCCTTCGGGCGGGCGCATCGCCGAGATGCTTGCGGCCCTCGGCAAACGCGACTTCGGAGCCATCAATCTTGTCTATTTTCTGTTGGTCACGGCATTCTCCGTGATGACCTATGCGTTCGTGCTTTTTACGGCCTACCGTTACGGTTATAACGCAGAGCAAAACGGCTATCTTTTTGCCTACGTCGGCGTGATGGCGGTCATTGGCCAGGGCGTGATCTTCGGGACGCTGGCATCGCGGATTCACGAGGCAAAGCTTGCGATCATCGGCTGCCTCTTGATGGCCGCGAGCTTTTTTGCGTTTCCGTTTCTCGGCCCAAACTCCGGCGGGCTCGCGTATCTTTTGGGCGTGTGCACGGTTCTCTCGATCGGGAACGCACTTGCCGCACCGGCGCTTACGAGCCTCGCTTCAAAGCTTTCGTCGGACGATGAACAGGGAAGTATGCTCGGGATAATGCAGTCGGGGGCGAGCCTTGCACGTGCTATCGGGCCGTTTGTCGGCGGGTTGCTGCTGAACAACGCCTTCAACGCCATCGACGATGCCTCGGTGACACGAACATTCTGGGCTGCGAGCGGGATAATGGTCCTCGCGATGGTTGCTGCTTTCTATCTTTCGAGATTGCTGGGTGAGCGGCGTGAGATGCACCGGACGGCCGCTTAGCCGACCATTCGCTGCTGAGCGGGTGAACCGAGCGGCAATGTCAGGATAAAGGTAGCACCACTTCCATTCGGGCTCTTGGCCTCGATCGATCCGCCGTGCTCCTGAACGATGCCGTAGGTCACGGCGAGTCCAAGGCCTGTTCCACTTCCAACCGCTTTTGTCGTGAAGAAAGGATCGAAGATCTTTGAGATATCTTCCTCGGATATGCCTTCGCCGGTATCTGCGACCTCGACGCGGACGCGGTCGCCGTCAAGGATCGTCCGCAGCGTTATGATGCCGCCGTTTGCCATCGCATCGCGTGCATTGAGGATCAAGTTGGTCAATACCTGCTGGAGCTTGCCGGAGTTTCCGGAAACGAGCGGCGGCCGCTCTTCATATTGTTTCACTATCTCGATCTGCGAGCGGCGGAGCTGCGGTTCAAGCAATTGGAGCGTATCGTCGATGAGCTTGTTTACATCGACCTCGGTCCATTCGATCGCACTTCCGGTTCGCGAGAAATTGAGCAGGTTGCCGACGATGTTTGCCGCCCGCTCGGTCTGCCGGTGCATCTTCTTGAGCAGTTCGTGCTTCGGGTCGGTTTCGGGGATCATCCCGAGCAGCATCTGCGTATAGCTCGAAACGCCCGTCAGCGGTGTGTTGACCTCGTGGGCAACGCCGGCAGCGAGAAGGCCTATGCTTGAGAGCTTTTCGCTTTGCTGGAGCGATTCCTCGAGCTTGACTCGCGACGAAACATTCTCCAGCACAATGATGCCGCCCGTCTGCTCGTTCGAGACCGAGCGGAGCGGGGCAACCGCAACATTGAGGATCAGCGGATTACCCGAAGCATCGCGGGCATGAAGCTTGTAGGCATTACGGATCTCGGTTAGGTGCCAGCGGCTCTTGCCGAGAATGCTATTGAGATTTGCCGCAAATGCCGGGTCAAAGATGTCATCAACGCTCTTGCCGATAACCTCCGAACGTGAGCGGTTCATCATCTCTTCAAAGGTAGTGTTGCAGCGTGTGATCAGCCCATCCTCATTTACGGCAAGAAGGCCGACGTTGACCGATTCGACTATCGACTCGTTGAATTCTTTGAGGAGTGCAAGCTCGGCGGTCTGCTGCTTTTGCTCCTGATATAGCCGACTGTTTTCGATCGCCACGGCGATATAGCCGGAGATCGTTCTCAAGATCTCAAGGTCCTCAGAGGAAAGCAGCGAGCCGTCCTTCGCCCGGCCGAGGCCGATCACGGCGACCATCTTGCTGCCAACGACGCACGGCACGAAATAATGAAGCTCCTGCCTGACGCCGGTCAGCCCGCCGCCATTGCCGTTGGTCGTATCCGCATCGTCGTCGTTGATCTCGATCTGGTCCGCGCGGACGATCCCGTTTGCTGCCGACTTTTGTCGGATGATCTGTTTGAAATCGCGAGGAACAGTGTAAGTTTCAGTCAGCCCGATCGAACGGCCGATACGGTAGCCGCCCTCACCTTCGCGATCTTCAATAAACACCGCGACCTTTTCAACGTCAAGCACCTCAACCAACCGATGCGAGAGTGATTCAAGTAGCGGCTCGAGCGCCGTAGAGGCTGAAAGCGTTCGGCCAAAATCGAGCAATCCCCGGCGAAGGTCATAGCGCTCGCCATAGAAGAAACGGTTCGCCCGCTCTTGCAGAAAATTCTTGAGCGGCTCGCTCAGCATCACGATCGCCGCCATCGCAACGATCGCAATTACGGCGCGAAGCGTGATCTCGGTGGTAGAAAGGTCGCTGCCGACCGCAAGAAATACCAACCCGAGTGCGACGGCTCCGATCATCATCGCAATGGCAAGCGTTGTCATTGCATAGACGAGGGCCCGGCGGACGACGACATCAACGTCCATCAGCCGATACCGCACGACCGAATGGCCAAAGCTTAGCGGAATTAGCGCAAGTGGAAGCGTCGAAAGAGCCGAGGTGATGATGTCTTCCGGAAGGTAGATGAACTGCCGCGTCAGTTGCAGCCCGATGATAGGGATGACCGACGCGATCGTGCCCCACATCGCCCATTTTAGCCGCTGTCGCACGACCGCCTGCGTACTCGTCAAAAATCGCCAAAGAAGAATTCCTGCACCAATGGCAACGCCGACGGCAAAATGGCCGACGAGAATTGCGTTGAGCAGCGGAAATGCCTTGTACGAAGCCAACGCGGCATTAAAACTTATGGCTGTTGCGGTCGGAAGTACAAATGGCGAAAAGGTCAGAACGATGACCGCTGCCGCTATGGCGACCGCGGGAGCATACGTGGCGATGGTCTTCCACCGAGCCTCGTCAAAGACCTCGCTCCGTACCGGATAACGCAAACAAAAATGAACAAAGAGCGGAGCAAAGGCGATGAAAGCAAGCCAATCGACGACCTGGATGGCAAGGTCGAAATCCTGCCCGAACCCAAGGGCACTGTAAAAATGAAAAACAAATGCCGCGAGACAAACGGTCGCAAAGTGCAGTATGAACGGGGCCTGGCTGCCCTGCTTAAAAAGAACGAACACCCCGACACCGAGCCACACAACGCCGACGACCATCAAAAAAATGAGCGAAGCCGGCCAGCGGGGTACCGTGTCAATATTTCGAAGGTCCGCAAAGTAGCGGTTATCGGCGAAGGAGAACGAGCTCTTTTCAAAAAAGTACGTGAGGCTGCCGCCGACTCCGGCTGCGTCCAGATACATCGGGACGTCAGCGGCAGCGACAACTTCGTCGAAATTTGTGCCGTCAAGGCTGATCGAAAGGAGTTTATCACCCGGTGAGATGCCGGCCCGCGAGGCGGCAAAGCCGCGTTCGACGCGTTCGGCGTAAATGCCGTCCGCTTTTTCTACCCACAATACGCCATCGGTCGGCGGAAGCTGGTGCGTCGCCCTTTGAGACAGGTTTAGGGCTCCGCCGGCAACGAAAAAGATCGTCGCCAGCAGCCATATCAGGCTCCAACTTGTGAAGATGCTTCGCTTCATCGGGAAGCCGTAGCTTTGGCTAACTATATTAAAAAGGCAACTCTTATTCCAACTCTCGCCCCCGGCCGAAGAATGTTAAATGCAGGAAAACAGGCGGGTTAGGGCTGGGGCAAAAAGAGGAACTGCAAGGATTGCTCATTTGATATCCATTTTTTTGCTTTTCAATCCAATATTTCGGAGTCAGTCGGTTCGTGGCCCGTTTCAAAGGCCGATAAAATACTGGAAAAATTAAACTTGGCAGGTTTCTAGAATCGCACGAGGATACTGCCCCGGACCATGCGGCGTTGCGAGTTCAGGCTAAGGGTTCCTTCCGAACTTGTGGCCGTGTTCTGAAGGTCAAAGATGTTGCGGGCGTCCAGGATCGCCTCGGCACGGAAAGGAAGGCCAAGGGTCGGTAAAGACTGTGTAACGACAAAACTGAGGCCCGGATCGTATATCGCAAGCCGGCCGCGGAATGGGTCCACGGCAAATACCGTCGCATTCGGCGAGAGCCGGAAGATCGTGCGGATATTGGTCCCCGGCCGAATATCGGTATCAAGCTGGCCAAAGACCGTATGGAAAACAGACTCTTCAAACAGCGATGCCGGGTCCTGCAATCCTTCGCCCGAAAGCCGCTGCCCGCTACCGAAGCTGTAGCCGCCCGTCAGGTTAAAGCGTCCGCTCAGCCGGCGAGCATAAACGACGCGGATGCCGCTTGCATTCCCTTGCTGATTGCCGGCGATGTCACTGCCTTCGATCGAAGCCGCACCGAACGGCAAACCAATAACGCGAACTCCGCGGACAAGGGTTCCGTCAAAAAATGCGGTCGCCTCGAGGCTTGAGCTGTTGTCAAGAACACGCTCGATACCAAACTCAAGCCGCCGCGAATTGTTCATCAGCGCCTCGCCGTCCTCGACGACCACGTCCTCAATAAAGGCGGGCTCGCGGAACGATATCTGTGCGTCCTCAAGGGCTATCTCGCGTGCCCATGATCGTTCGTCGGTTTGGGTCGTGAAGGCCGAGCGGAAACGTGTTTTTGAGTCGATGTCGTACTGGAAGCCGAGCCGCGGAGCGATAACAAAATCGTTGCTGGCACCGGTGAACCGCGAATAATCGATCCCGTAAACAAAAATGATGCCCTCGCGGATCCGCCATTCATCAATGGCCCTGAGTGAGAACTGGCCGAGCGATTCTTCGCGTTCGCCCGAGGTTAAGGTGCCGAGTTCGCCAAACGACGTCACGAACCGCAGCGTGTGCGATTCATTCGGGCGATACGAAAGCTGTGTATCGAGCCGCTTCGGTGCGTTTCTTCCGGCCGCCGCCTGGCCCGCGAGGATCAGGTCGGTTTTCTCATTGAGCGCAATATGCGTCGCAACGTTTACGCCGACATAATTTCCGCGCTCGGTGGTTGCGGCAAAGGTCTCGGCGATCGTCTGTCCGGGCTTAAGGTTGATCGATCCGCTCTCATCATCGAGCGAAGCGACCTCAACTTCGGCCGGCTCATTAACACTCTCTTCCAACGGGACATCGCCCTCGGTGTTCAAATATATCGAGCGGCCCATCTGCGAGGACCGAATGACCCACTTGGGATTTGATCGGTCGAGTTTTTTTTCGGGAAGTGTATTACCGCTTCCGGCACGCGCCAACTTGAATCCGAAATCCTGTTCCGTGGCCCGTCCAATCTCAACCTGCGGCAAGGTAGCCGGGTTAAAGCCCTGAGCGACTGCAAGAACTGTGTATTTACCTGGAATGATGCGAAGCGTGTAGCTTCCGTCGGCTGCCGAACGAACCTGCCGGAGCAGTTTTGAGGTACCGAGGCGAAAGATCGCAACAACGGCGTCCGCTATTGGCTTGCCGCCTTCATCGCGGACGATGCCGCGGATCAGGCCCAGATTGCTCTTTCCCGAAGTGCCGGCGAATTCTGCCGTATCTTCCGCTGCAATCGCCGGCGCGGCGGTGCCGATGGCCAGTGCAAAAAGCAGCAGAGAATTTATCGCTTTTGTAAAGAGTTGAGCCATATAAGGTCTTCAACGCCAGGATCGGGCAATACCGGGGAGATCAAGTCGAACCGGAGAAAAATGGACGAAATACTACAACCCCCGTATTTTCTAGTTATTCAAGTTGTGTGTCAAGCCGAAAATAAACCTATTTGCGTGGTCTATGATGCCGAAAGCTTGACAAAGTTTGCCCTTGGGCTAGAATTGACTTTGCTTTTCAGCATCCATGCGGAGACGTGGCTGAGTGGCTGAAAGCGGCGGTTTGCTAAATCGTTGTACCCTAACCCGGTACCACAGGTTCGAATCCTGTCGTCTCCGCCATAAATTCCAGAGGCCGGTCGTCAGTGGTCAGTGGTCAGAACTTTCTGCCGCGGGCCTTTGTCGATCGGTCATTTTTTATTATGAATGTCAGAGTTCGATTTGCACCGTCGCCGACGGGTTATTTACATATCGGTTCCGCAAGGACCGCTCTTTTTAACTATCTTTACGCTCGCAACACCGGCGGCAAATTCCTTTTGAGGATCGAGGACACGGATCTCGCCCGCTCTACCGAGGAATCGACCCGTTCGATCCTTGAAGGGCTTGAGTGGCTCGGCTTTGCACCGGAAGAAGAGATCGTTTTTCAGTCAAATAATGCCGACAAGCACCGAGCGACCGCGCTTAGATTATTGGAAGAAGGCAAGGCCTATCGCGACTTTACGCCGAAGGAGGCTCCGACCGACGCGAACGTAAAAGATGCGATAAAGCAGCGTGCCCGCGAGCAGGGCGGCGATAAGAACATGCGCGATAATATCTATCGCGACCTTTCGCAGGAAGAAAGCGACGCTCGTGCCGCGGCCGGCGAGCCCTTCGCCATTCGGCTCAAGGTTGGGGCCGAAGGCAAGACGGCATTCGAAGACCAGGTTTATGGCCTGCAGGAACGCGATTACGCGGACACCGAAGACCTCGTCCTGCTCCGCTCGGACGGGCATCCGCTCTACAACCTCGCCGTCGTTTGCGACGACATCGAGATGGCGATAACGCACGTCATCCGCGGCCAAGACCACCTGACGAACACGCACAAACAGGTCTTGATCTACGAAGCTCTCGGTGTCACACCGCCGATATTTGCACACCTGCCGCTGATCATGGCGCCGAACAAGGGCAAGCTCTCAAAGCGCAAGCACGGCGAGGTCGTTTCGATGACGACCTATCGCGACGCGGGTTTCATTGCCGCTGCTTTTCGAAATTTCCTCGCACTTCTTGGCTGGTCGGCCGGCGAGGAGAAGGAGATCTATTCGCTGGAAGAGCTGATCGAGAAATTTTCACTCGAGGGCATTCACCGCTCAAACGCGGTCTTTAATTTTCATCCTGACGACCCCCGAAAATGGACCGACGACAAGGCCATCTGGATGAACGCCGAATACATCCGCACGATGCCGCTCGACGGCCTCTACCCGCTCGTCAAGGCAGAGCTGAAAGCGAACAAGCTCTGGAAGGACGAATATGCCGACGATATTCCGGAACCGGCTGACGGCTTAGAGCTTATAGCTGAAAGCTATTCGGCAAACGCACCGCTCGATTCGAGCGCTTGGTTCCTTTACACCATCGATCTCATCCGCCAGCGGTTCTTTACGCTCAAGGATTTCTCGGCCCAGGGCCGTGCGTATTTCAGCGAAGATTTTGACTTCGACCCAGCGGCCATCGCCAAGAACCTGACCAAGTTCCCGGAGCTCAAAGAATGGATGCCGGAACTCGCCGACCGCTTCGAGGCCGAATTTGCCTCAAGCTCCCCTCCTTACGAAGTAGGGGTGGACGCTGCTTTGAGCGGACGGGGTGGTTCTTTGCCATTCGATGAACCCAACATCGAAACCATCGTCAAAGCCTTCACTGAAGAAAAAGGCACCAAGCTCGGCGTGATAATGAACGGTGCCCGCACACTCCTAACAGGTGTCGCCGTCGGCCCCTCAATGCTCTCGGTCTTCGAGGTCATCGGCCTCGAAAGAACCCTGATGAGACTGAGGAGTCAAGTGGCTTGGAATTTATAGTTTTCGAGCTTCTCTTTTCTGTTATCATTAACGCATGGATTATCGGGAAATCATCACCATCGACCCCGGAAAGCGAAGCGGCAAACCGACCATTCGCGGCATGCGGATCACGGTTCAGGATGTTCTGGAGTATCTCGCGGGCGGCATGACCGAGGAAGAAATAATCTCTGATTTCCCCGAACTGACCCGCGAGGACATTCGAGCCTGCCTTGCATTCGCGGCGGACCGCGAACGCCAACTCGCTGTGATGCCGCAGTATGAAGTTGTTGCTTGACCAAAACCTTTCGTGGAAGCTCGTAGACGAGCTTGGCGAATCCTATCCAGATTCAAAGCATATCAAGCACGTGCTTTCGACCGCGGCTGATGACCGTGATATTTGGAACTACGCAAAGGAAAACGGATTCACAATCGTCACTAAGGATGACGATTTCGTCCAGAAAAGCCTTCTGCTTGGCCATCCGCCGAAAGTGATCTGGATACGATTAGGGAACTGCAGGACGGAGCACATCCTTCAACTGCTAACCCGGTCGCGTGAGACGGTCTCAGCCTTCAATGGCGACGAAGAGAAATCACTGCTTGCGATCCCATGATTCGCAGTCATCGGCCTCGAACGAATCCTAATGCGCCTTCGAAGACAAGTGGATCGGAATGGATAGCGTGTCTCAAGTCGTTCTCAGTTAATCCGGGTTCTTGCAGCAGGAATGTCGGGTCAACGATTAAAATGGGGCGTTCGTAAAAAAATATTGACTATCGATATTTTGCTCACTGAAAAGCGCTCCGAAAGCAAAGCGTAACAGCAGTTATTTGCAATAGGCACCCGATCTAACCGCACACAATGAAACATCACTTCATAGACCTATTGGACAGAGAGGGCGACTATTGGACGACAGTTCCGAACAGAGAAAGGTTTGCGTTTGGTGCTGAGTCTTTTATTCCAAATAAGGACGAGGTAAAGATCCTTACCATAAGCAAGAATCAGGACAAGATACATTGGGAGCAGATCTTTGAGTGCCCATATCTGGAAGAACTTACGCTTCATGAGCCGAGCAAAGATCAGATACATGCGGCTGAAAAGTTGAAAAACCTTAAGCGCTTGAGAATTACGTTTTGCAGAACGAATGACATCGAGTTTATCGGCAACTTGCCGAATCTTGAAGAAGTGGTACTCGAATATGTTTCCGGGTTTTCAGATTTGAAGCCTTTGAGTAACCTGAAAAGACTAAAATCGGTTCATTTGGAGAATTTAAGAAAAGTAACAGACTTCAGTGGGTTGGCTGGATCGCAAGGACTGAGGTATCTCTATATAAATGGAACCTTTGATTGGAATCAACCCGTCGAGAACTTTGATTTCCTAGGTGAACTTCCAAATCTGGAAGTTCTCGCATTGGGGTTTGGGGTTAAGGTCGTGAATCCGAGATATCCAATTTTCAAGTCGCTGGTTAAGCATACGAAAATTAAAAAATTACGAATCGGCAGAGCCTTTTGCAGTCTAGAGGACTATGCGTTTGTTGAAGTACTTCTTGGGAAAACGAATATTACTTACCTTGATGATCGTCCCGTGGAGCTTTTCTACGAGAACGATGCGAGAATCGAATTCTTAGGAAAGGGAATGCGTAGCATTTCTGTGAAGAATTCAATTGAGAAGTGCAGGGAAATTACCCAAGAATACGAACGAATGAGGCTTCGGGCGGAAGAGTATTTGTCAGGCTACCATAGTTAGTTCGCGTATTTTGTCATGCAGGCTTCCGGGCGGGGTCGGAGTTCTGGGCTTCTGATCTATTTCAATTGTGCTTGAAAGTTTGGAGCATCCACGATCAAAAAGGAAAGCGCTTCTCGTATCCTTCGGTACCCGCGGTGATATCGAGCCGTTTTTGGCGGTGGGCGAGGTGCTCAGTGAGAGAGGCTGGGAGGTCGTTTGTCTTTTTCCCGAGCAGTTTCGCGATGAGGTCGTCGCGATCGGTTATCGGTTCCACGGCTTCGACCCGGCCTTTCTTGAGCTTCTAAAAGATCAGGACGGGCAACGGATCATCGGCGGCGGCGGTTCTTTTCCCGGCCGAATAAAAAGCTGGATCGCCCTTGCCCGCAAGGGTATGCGGCTCAATAGGGAGTCCGGCGAGCTGCAGCAGCGAGTGCTGACCGAGGAGTCGCCCGACCTTCTGCTTTACCACCCGAAGAGCCTCTTTAACATCATCTGGGCGATGGCGAATCCCGGTAGGGCCGTGCTTGTCAGCCCGCTGCCCGGCGTCGCCCATCCGCTCGACGATTTTGGCCCCGTTTTCAAAGATCACGGCCGCTTTCTGAACCGGCTCGAACACCGGCTTGTCAATACCATCAAGGCCGCGACGGCGCGAAGCTTCGCCCGGAAATATCCCGAGGCCTACTCTCACGTTGATACCTCGCTCTCTGCTATCCGCAATGCCTTTGTCCGCGACCAACCGGCCGTGTACCTTATCTCGCCGAGCCTTTTCGACCGCCCCGCCGCGTGGCCCGAGAACGCCCGAATAGTCGGCTATTTCGAACGCGACAAGACGGCCGGCTGGGAGCCGCCCGCCGAGCTTCAACGGTTTCTCGAAGTGTTTCCCCGGCCGATACTGATCAGCTTTGGGAGCATGACCAACCCTGAGCCGGAAAAGAAGACGCGGATCTTTGTTAATGTCCTAACGAAGCTCGGCATTCCGGCGATCATTAACACATCTTGGGGCGGGCTGCAGCGGCTCGATGGCGTTCCCGAGCACATCTTCTTTGTCGATTCCATTCCCTACGATTGGGCATTTCCGCGGGTCTATGCCGTCGTCCACCACGGCGGCTCCGGCACAACGCACATGGCTGCGAAATATGGCTGCCCGAGCCTGATCGTCCCGCACGCGGTCGATCAATTCATGTGGGCGAGGATCGTTGAACGGAAAGGCCTCGGCCCGCCGGCGATCGCGATGCGAGGTCTGAATGAACGAGAATTAGAGAATCGGCTCAATGAGCTATATAATGATGGCGAACTTAGAATTGCTGCGGCCGATATGAGCAAAAATATAGCGGCTGAATCAGACCCGAAAGCGCTTTACCGCGTTTTGACGGAAGGAATTAAATATTGAAATGAAAGGCTTTAAGACAAACATCGAGAAAGACACGATCAAGAACAAAAATTTTCGCAAGGTGCTTTACACCTCGGTGCATAGCCAGCTTGTGCTAATGAGCATCAAGCCGAAGGGTGAGATCGGCTCGGAGGTTCATAAAGAGAACGATCAGTTTTTGCGTTTCGAGGGCGGCACCGGGCGGGTCGTTATCGATGACAGCAAATACACCGTCAAAGACGGCGACGCGGTCGTCATCCCCGCCGGAGCCCGGCATAACGTCATCAACACCTCGGCAACCGATGAACTAAAGATCTACACGATCTATTCGCCGCCGCACCACAAAGACGGGATCGTGCGCAAAACCAGAGAAGAAGCCGAGGCCAACGACGAGGAATTTGACGGCAAGGTGACCGAAAAGCGGAAGCGCTAGTTTTCGATAGTCGATGGCAGCAGGCAAAGAGCGGAACAGTTATTTTTTTGTGATGTACACCGCCATGTTGTGCATTGTCCTGTTAGCGTTCGCTCCGACCTTCTACCTTCGCAGCAGCTTTCCACAGCCGGAGGTTCTGCAGATGCCGCGGCTCCCGGCGGGATTCTATGTCCATGGGATAATACTTACTGCCTGGTATATTTTCCTCGTCTTTCAATCCGGCCTAATAAAGTTCGGCAAAACAAAGCTCCACCAGAAGACGGGCTGGGTTGGCCTCGCCCTTTCCGTCGGGGTTCTTGTGTCAACCATCTACATCGTTCTGCAGTTTCCCGGCCGGATGCAGGCGTTGGCGTTTCAGTTGGGTAAATCGGTCGATGACATCGAGCCCGGCCTCGCGATGATCCTCTGGATGGATATCTTCATGGGAATCCTGTTCGTGTCGTTCATATCCATCGGCATTCTAAAACGGCGGAAACCTGAGATCCACAAACGCGTTATGCTCTATGCAGGGATAGTTTTTATCTTTGCCGCAACCGCCCGGCTGAGCGGGATCGTGAGTTTTCTGGTCGAGGCAGACATCGGCCTGATCATAAATAATCTGATACTTTTCGCACTTACGGCGAGCTTGTTGGCTTACGATAAATTTACGCAAGAGCGGGTCACCAGAACAACTTGGGCTTGCTTTGCAAGCTATTGGGCGGCGATGATATTGAGCATCTTGATCGGAAATTCGGAGATCGGAAAGGCGATCGTTATCTGATATCGTATCGAAAGAATCGCGAGTTTATGAACGCAGAGACCGAAGCATACAACCAAGCTCAAGCACCGGCGGAACGAGAGGTCTGCAATGCACTTGCCGAAGCGATATCGCGTGTTGCCGAATGCCGAAAACAAGATCTGGCATCGGCATCCGGTCTGGTTTTTGGATGGCAATCCGATCGTTGGCTATAGCAAGCTGAAGGCCGGTATCCGGCTGATGTTTTGGAGCGGTGCGAGCTTTGAAGAAGCGAAGCTCAAGCCCGGGACAGGAAAGTTCAAGGATGCGTCAGTGCTTTATAATTCAGCCGAAGAGATCGACATGAAAGACCTGAAACGCTGGCTTAAGAAAGCGCGAGAGATTCAATGGGACTATAAAAACCTTGTAAAGCGAAAAGGCGTGCTCGAAAGGTTGAAATAGCAGGCCCATAGCTCGCCGCACGACGAAAGGAGGCAAAGCAAAATGGATGAATATTTTCTGATCTTCTCGCTCTTTTTCCCGCGGATCGTTCTGCTTGTTTATTATTTCCAGGGGTGGTATCCGGACAACGCCGTTCCGCTCTGGGGTGACGTTCTGCTCGGCGTTTTCGCTCCGCGGATACTGATCCTTCTCTACATTTATCAGAACATGGGCTACGAGAATATCTGGTTCGCCGCCCATCTGATCGTCCTGATCCTCGCCTATTTCGGCGGAGGCCGCGAAACGGTCCGCCGCCGCTCGAGGCGTGAAGAATAATTGATCGAAAAGAGCGTGGGGTCAGACTTCGCCCGCTCCAAGAGACCGCCGGCGATAAGTAAACGCTTCCAAACGCTGTTAATTCTTCGCGCCTTGTCGTGTAAAATCCCGCGCAATGTAACAGCTATTTTGGATTTCCACACTCCAAATACCTATGAGTCGGGCCATTTCTGCTTCGATCGACCGAAAACCTAACCAGTTATCCTACCTGCCTATTCTTTGGCACGGCTAATGCTGATGTACCCAATTGAACGGGTCGACATGGTCCGAAGAGGTGCTCCCCCGCACCTGCGATTCGCCGACCCGGCCGATTTAAGCCTCCCGAATTTTAGTCTACGAACCCCCGCCCGCAAGAGCCGATTGCTCACAATTTTAGTTCGGAGGTTTCTATGAGCAACAAATCAATTCGTTTTCTGAAGGTCTCAGTTGTCCTCGCATTTGCGTCGGCAGCGTTACTGATCGTTTTCCTATCACCGGCGATACCGGTTGAGACGGCGGCGTCGAGCGGCGGCGCGCCTGCTGGGCGAACCGGTGCTCCCGGTGAATCGTCCTGTACGAGCTGCCACAGTCAAGTGACGCCAACAGGGCAGTTCAGCATCGTCGCCCCGGCGAACTATGTGCCCGGGCAGACCTACGCCATCGAGGTCCGAAATACCACAAACGACTCAAGCCGGCTCTCATGGGGATTTGAAATGGTGTCCTTGACCGGTGCAAATTTGAACGCCGGTACATTCGCAAATTCTACTGCCAATACACGGATCCGCACGGCGAACGGAAAGAGCTACGTGACCCAGACGACTGCCGGAACGTTTCCTGGACAGGCGGGGGGTTCGGTCTGGACCTTTAACTGGACCGCTCCAGCAACCGATGTCGGGCACGTTACTTTCTATGCCGCGGGTATGCATGCCGACGATGACGGCGGCACGGATGGCGATCAGACCTACACGAGATCCGCGGTCGCCCAGCCATCACAGCCGGTCGTCATTCATCATGGATTCGCCGATTTTGACGGCGACGGAAAGGCAGACCCGAGCGTGTTTCGGCCTTCGTCCGGCATTTGGTACCTGAACCGGTCGACAGCGGGCTTTACGGGGATGCAGCTCGGTTTAGCAGGTGACCACCTTGTACCGGCCGATTTTGACGGCGACGATAAGGCAGACATTGCAGTATGGCGGGAAGGTCCGCCCGATACTGCAGCCTTCTATATTCTCCAAAGCAGCACGGGAACAATACGGATCGAGCTCTTTGGGCAGACCGGGGACGACCCGCGTCTCGTTGGCGACTGGGATGGTGACGGGAAGGCCGATCCGGCAGTCTATCGCGACTCCGCGGTCGGTTCACAAAGTTACTTTTATTACCGGGGTTCAAACGCCAACCCAAGCGGGAACATCACATTCCTTCCCTGGGGATCGACGGCGGATATCCCGATGCGAGGTGACTTTGACGGCGACGGGAAATTCGATCCGGCCGTTCTTCGTCCCTCGAACCAGACGTGGTACGTCCGCCGCAGTGCAACCTCAACAGTTTCCTACGACCGTTGGGGGCTTCCGACCGACACTTTCGTCACCGCGGACTACGACGGCGACGGCAAAACGGATCCGGCTGTATTCCGGGCCGGTATTTGGTACATCAAGCAAAGCTCGAACGGCCAGGCTATCTACCTGAATTGGGGACTATCTTCCGACGTCCCGGTACCGGCAGATTACGATGCCGACGGTAAAGCGGATGCCGCGGTCTTTCGAAACGGCGTCTGGTACATCCGCCAAAGCGGAAACGGTACGCTGCGGGTCGATAACTTCGGCCTTGTAACCGACGAAGCAGTACCGAACGCATTCGTCCGCTAACCTGTTCGAAACGCAAAATGGGGCCCGGCAAACTGCCGGGCTTTCATTTTGCGCCTATCGCGGGGATTTGGGGAATAAAACTCCCTGCCTCTGGAATTTCAGTTCTGTTTAGCGGCAGAGACTGCGATGAGACCCGAACAGAGAAAGATATCAGCCACCTATCAATTGCTTGCGGAGCTCAACAACGAGCTGGCCGCCGCGATAGCGTTGATCGAACGGCTCGACGATACGATATTCAACGAGCCGAGCGTCCGCAACGGCAGCGTCAGTGCACATTTTCGGCACAATATCGAGCTTGTCAGAGCGCTTTATGACGGCGTCGAAACCGGAAAGGTCGACTACGCCGCCCGCAGCCGCGACCGAACTATAGAAACCGATAGAAGCGCCGCGATCAGGGCATTCCAAAGCTTGATCGAACGCGGCCGCGGGTTTGCCTCGCTCGATGTCTCTCTGCCACTTACGGTCGCCTCGGAATCGATTCCCGGGCTCGATATTGCTTCAAGCTTCGGCCGCGAGTTGGAATTCGCGATAAGCCACACGGTTCACCATCACGCGCTGATCGCCGAGCGGCTTCGTGAGATGTGCGTCGGCATCGACCCGATGTTCGGCGTGGCTGCCGCGACCCGACGCTTTTGGGAAACGGAAAACAACAAGAACAAGACGGAATAACAAACACATTTATGAACAACACAGCTTTGACGATAAGCTGGATCTGCCGGGTGGTTGTGGCACTGATCCTTTTTCAAACACTCTTTTTCAAGTTCACGGGTGCCGAGGAATCGAAGTACATTTTTACGACCGTGATGGGTGCGGAATACGAGGCCATCGGCCGCATTGGCTCGGGCATCGTCGAGCTGATCGCGGCGATCCTGCTGCTCGTTCCTTCGACCGCATCCATCGGGGCGGCGATCGCATTAGGCACGATCACGGGTGCGATTTTTAGCCATCTGACGAAGCTCGGCATCGTCGTTAAGGATGACGGCGGCCTTCTCTTCATTCTTGCCATCGTCGTCTTTTTGCTGAGCGGCGTAACGCTGCTGCTTCACCGAAAAGATCTGCCGGTAGTTGGGAGCTATCTCTAAACGCCGATGGGCGAGGTGCAGCAGTTCTTTGAGTTTTATGCGATGGGCGCTTCGGTGTCCGTCCTCTTTGCTGTGCTCTTTTTCGGGACGTTCGTTAGTGAAGATGCGGCCTGCATCCTCGCCGGAACTCTTGTCGCCTCCGGAGCGGCGAGTTTTCCGCTTGCACTTTCGGCATGCTTTCTCGGGATATTTGTCGGCGATGTCGGGCTTTACTGGCTCGGCCGCGGCGTTGGCACGAGGCTTTTTGAGACGAAGCTCTTTGGGCGATTCGTGTCGAAAAGCTCTTTAGCAAAGGCATCCGGCTGGCTTCGGAAACGCGGTGCCGCCGCGATCTTTCTTAGCCGATTCGTAACTGGCTTTCGCTTACCGACCTACGTCTTCGCCGGAGCGCTTAAGGTCAGCTTTCCTCGCTTCGCATTCTTATTTCTGGTCGCGGCCGCGATCTGGACGCCGATCCTCGTCGGCTCTGTTGCCTTTGCCCAATCGATGTTCTTTTCGAGCAATGCATTGATCGGCCTGGTCGCCCTATTTTTTGCCATTCGCCTTGTCCACAAATACTCGTCGTGGCGAAACCGGCGGTTGCTCGTCGGACGCTTTCGAAGGTTGGCGAACAGGGAGTTCTGGCCGCTTTGGATCTTCTACGCTCCGGTCGTTGTGTATGTGCTTTGGCTTGGGCTCCGTTTCCGCCGGCCGACGGCATTCGCATCTGCCAATCCAGCCATTCCGGCGGGCGGCTTCAAGGGCGAATCGAAGAACGATATCTATCGCCTGCTTGCTGCTAATGAAGAAGCCGCCGGACATTTGCTCCGGCACTTTGTCGTCTCGTCCGAGCTTTCCGTGAGCGACCGGTTTTTTGCGGCCGAGGGCTTGATGTCCGCCGCCGGGCTTGAGTTCCCGGTCGTCGTAAAGCCCGATTCAGGTGAACGAGGCGCCGATGTCGCAATAGTGCAGAATCGCAGGGAACTCGAGGCTGCGCTCGAGCTTGCCGAGCGGCCGGTGATCGTACAAGAATTTGCCGCCGGGGTCGAAGCGAGCGTTTTCTACTACCGATCTCCGGGCGAGGATTGCGGCCACATCTTTTCAATAACGGAAAAGCGATTCCCGGAAGTGATCGGCGATGGCCGCTCAACGCTTGAAGCGCTTATCCTGAAAGACTCACGGGCGGTCGCGATGGCGGAAAAGTACTTCGAACGAAATGCCGGCGATCTTTCCCGAGTGCTTGGCCCGGGCGAGAGCTTTCGTCTGATCGAAATCGGCACACACTCGCGAGGTGCGGTCTTCCTGGATGGCGGCCACCTGCTGACGCCGAAACTTGAAGAACGCATCGACGCCATTTGCCGCGGGCTTGAAGGGTTCTATTTCGGCCGCTTCGACCTTCGTGCCGAGAGCTTTGAGTCTTTAATGGCCGGGCGGTTCAGCATCATCGAACTTAACGGCGTCACGAGCGAATCGACGAACATCTACGACCCGCGATACACTTTGCTGGATGCTTACCGGATACTCTTTCGCCAGTGGCGGATCGCGTTCGAGCTCGGTCTCGCCAACATCGCGAATGGGGCTGCGGCCGTCAGCGTTGGTGAGCTGATACGCCTCGCTTTTGGCAAGCGGCCCGCCGCGAAGCCTCCGGAAAATGCCGAGCAATGTGCCTGATAGTTTTTGAGATAAGCGAAGACCCGGCCCGCGGGCTGCTGCTTGCCGCCAACCGCGACGAGTTTTACGACCGCCCGACGCTGGCAGCCGCCGCTTGGGAAGACGCTCCTGAGATTTATTCCGGCCGCGATCTGGTGGGCGGCGGAACTTGGCTAGGAATATCGCAAAGCAGGCGGTTCGCGGCCGTCACGAACTATCGCGACCCGAAAGCTCCGAAGGGATCCCGGTCGCGTGGCGAACTCGTCTCCGGGTTTCTTTCGTCGGGAATCTCGACCCGCGATTATCTCGACACATTAGCTTCCGTCGCCAATGAGTTCTCCGGGTTCAATCTGATTGTTGGCGAGGCTAGTTCGGGCGGCATCGAGGCCGCGTATTTCTCGAACCGCGAAGGCCTTATCCGGCGGCTCGAGCCCGGCGTTTACGGGCTCAGCAATCATCTCCTTGATACGCCCTGGCCGAAGGTTCGGCGGGCAAGGAAACTATTCTCCACAGCAGCGGCCGACGATGACAATGCCCTCTTCGAACTGCTTTCCGATCGAACGTTCGCGAGCGACGATGAACTGCCCGATACCGGTATCGGGCTCGAACGCGAGCGGCTGCTCTCGCCGATCTTTATCGAAACGCCGATCTACGGAACACGCTGTTCGACGGTTGTCCGGCTCAACGCGGATCGTCCGCCGCAGCTCATTGAACGCGTTTACGTTTAGGCACTCCCGAAGAACATCTTCCTGTATTTGGGATTCATCTTCTCGAGGTCAAAGACGACGAAGAAATCGATCGTGCCGAACTCGCGGTCGAGCATCGGCGGGCTGCAGACCTTTGCCCCGACCCGGAGATACATATTGAAGAGCGGCGGAAGCTCGACGGCGACCGAATCGAAGGTCGGCTCGGCGGCAGGTTCGATGCCGTTCGCTTTCGGCATCATCCGAAACTCGGGCATAAAATGCCCTCCGGCTTCGAGTTGCTGATGTGCCGCACGGCCCGCGGCCGCATCATTCGTGAAAAGCGAGCAGCAGCCGAAAAGGTATCGCTTGCCCGTCGCCTGAAGGTATGTCGCAAGGCCCTTCCAGAGAAGGAACAGGACCTTGGTGTTTCGATGTTCAGGAGCGATGCATGCCCGCCCGACCTCCATCCCGCGTTCGAGCACATCGGCGGGTAGGTCCTCGATGGTGAATTCACCAAAAGAGTAAAATCCCGACGGCCGCTTAGCGGTCTCGATCGAGTTTATCCGATAGGTGCCGACCGTTCTTCCGGTCGCATTCTCGATGACCACGAGATGCCGGCAGCGGTGGTCGTATTCATCAAAGTCGATGGCCTGTTCACCCGGCTGCGGACTCCGGCCCGCGATCTCGACATTGAAGACCTGATAGCGTAGTTCAAGTGCCGACCGCACCTCGGCGTTGGTTCGTGCAAGCCGAACCGTGTAGCGGCCGTCGGTGATGGCAAATTTTCTCGCCGCCCGGACGAGCTTTAGGATCGCCGCGGTCCGCGAGAATGGTTTTCGTATTCGTGCTCTGATCGCTCCGGTCATCACCCCGCTATCATCTTTCACGGAGGTGAACGGGCGGTTACCGCCGGTTGAACTCCGCATTAAATCATCTAGCGAGGGTTAAATTCCGCCCGTCTGCTTTATTATTCCCGGCCGGGCGGAATATACTCTTCGGGCGGGAGCAACTGCGTTCCCGACCATCCCTATGACAAAGCCGCGATATCTCACGAAATCAAGATTTAAGCTCGCAGTCGATTGCCCGACGAAGCTCTTTTACACGGGCAAGGAAGACGAGTACGCGAACCAGAACATCGACGACCCGTTTCTGCTAGCCCTTGCCGAGGGCGGCTTTCAGATCGGCGAGCTGGCAAAGGCCTATTACCCCGATGGCGTCGATATCAAGGCGCTCGGTTATGAGGAAGCTCTTGCCGCGACCAATGAACTCCTTGCGACCGGCGAGGCGACCATCTTTGAGGCCGCCGTCCGCTTCGAAAATCTCTTCATTCGCGTCGATATCCTTCGGCTCTCGGGCAACCGCATCGAGGTGATCGAGGTAAAGTCGAAGTCTTACGACAAAGAGGGCGATGCCTTTTTCGGCAAGCGCGGCGGGATAAGTTCGGCGTGGAAGCCGTATCTTTACGACATAGCTTTTCAGAAATACGTCGTTCAGAATGCGTTCCCCGGCTACGAGGTCGCGGCGTTTTTGATGATGACGGACAAGGCGGCCGTTTGCCCGACCGACGGGCTTAACCAGAAGATACGCATCGCGAGGGAAGGCGAGCGAAAGTCGGCAAAGCTGGTCGAGCCGCTTAGCGAAGCCGAGCTCGAAACGAAGCTCCTCTGCCTTGTCCCGGTCGATGAGGAATGCGAACGCATTTTTGCCAACGAGGACACGAGGCCGGCTGACCCGCTTTCGTTTGCCGAGCGGGTTTCGCTATTTGCTGCGAGCTACGAACGCGATGAGAAGATCCCTTCGCCGATCGGGCAAAAGTGCAAAGGGTGTGAGTTCATTGCGACGCCCGAGGACGAGGCCGAGGGCCTGAAGAGCGGCTTTAAGGAGTGCTGGCGTGCGCAACTCGGCTGGACGGATGCCGACTTCGAAGAGCCAACCGTGCTCGACATCTGGGATTACCGGCAAAAGGACAAGATGATCGCGGCGGGCAAGATCAAGCTCGCGGCGATCACCGAGGACGACATCGGCTCGAAGGCCGACGACCGCCCGGGGCTTTCCCGCAACGAGAGGCAATGGCTGCAGGTGAGCAGGGCCGTAAGCGGCGACGGCTCGTTCTACATCGACGCCGATAACCTCGCCCGCGAGATGGAGTCGTGGAAGTTTCCGCTCCACTTCATCGACTTTGAGACGGCGACCCCGGCGATCCCGTTCAACAAAGGCCGCCGGCCATATGAGGGCATCGCCTTCCAATTCTCTCACCACGTGGTCGAAGCCGACGGCAGCATTCGCCACGCCGGTGAATACGTCAACACCGATCGCGGGACGTTTCCGAACTACGCTTTCGCCAGGGAACTGAAGGCCGCGCTCGAAGGCGACTCGGGCACAATTTTCCGCTATGCCGCACATGAGAACAGCTACCTGAACATGATCTATCGCCAGCTTCGCGAGGACCCGAGCGACGTCCCTGACCGCGAAGAGCTTTGCGAGTTCATCCGCTCGATAACCGTTTCCGGGAAGGACTCGGCCGAGACGTGGGAAGGCGAGCGGAAGATGGTCGATCAGCTCGAGCTCGTAAAACGGTACTTCTACGACCCCTATACGGGCGGTTCTAACTCGATCAAGAAGGTGCTGCCGGCGATCCTGAACGCCTCCGAGTTTCTGCAGGAGAAATACGCGCTGCCGATCTATGGCGACGATGATCATATCCCGAGCCGAAACTTCGAGCGGTGGGCATGGATCGTACACGAAGAGGGCGTCGTCATCGACCCTTATCAGCGGCTGCCGCGGATGTTCGCGGACGTTCCCGAGGATGATCTGGAACTTTTGAGCGAGAGCGATATGCTCAACGAAGGCGGAGCGGCGATGACGGCCTATGCACGTCTGCAATTTGAGGACATGACCGAATACGAACGCGGTGAGATCATCAGGGCGTTGCTCAAATATTGCGAGCTCGATACCTTCGCGATGGTGATGATCTACGAAGGCTGGCGAGAGATGCTCCGGGCATGATCACCGCCGCCGGCCGGCGTAGCGCTGATAGACGACGTCGGGCGTGTCGAGGTTTCGGCCGGCTTTCAGGTTGGTCGCGAGCCGAATGAACTGCGCCATCGACCAAGCAAGCGGCGTCGCCGAGCCCGTTCCTTCGCCAAATTTCAGCTCGGGAATGAACTGCTTGTCGATGTTCTTCGGCGTCTCTTTCTTGTCCCAAACCTGCTCGGGGATCATCAGGCCTTCATTCGCGAAAGCGAGCATGTTGTCTAGCCGGGACTGAGCCAACTGCAGATATTTGATCGATGGCTTGGCAGGTGGCTGCGGCGTTTCACGCTTGTCAAGCGGTCGCATGTCGCGTTCGTTATACAACTGTAGATACCGGAGATGAAGAGCCAACTCATACTGCGCGCGTTCGCCTGAAAGCAGAACCCAGAGCCTGCCCTTGCCCGTGTATTTCCCATCCCAGTTCCAGCGGCGGCCGTCCGGCATTTCGCCGTAGCCGTCGTTATTGTAGCGATAGAACGCCGGGCCGTTCGGCGTATCGACCTTGATGACCTCGTCGATCACCTTCAGCGATTTCATTATCAGCGGGTCGTCCGCACGGCGGATGCCAAGCCGGACGAGTTCGAGGAAACCGGCATCGACGATGTCGCGTTCATCAAACGTGCCGGCACCGTTGTTGAGCTCGATCTTATCGCCGGCGTCGGGTTTGCCGTTCTGCGTTATGCGGAGGTAGTAGTTGCCGTCGCCGTATTTGCCGGTCGTTGTCGCGGTCCATTTCTCGATGTTCGCTTCCCATTCGTCGGCGGTCTTTAGATAAAGCTCGGCCGAGGCCGTGTCGCCATTTCGCCGGGCAATCTCGGCCGCGCAGGCGAGGCCCGCGATCTCGGCCGCGATGGTCGAGGGCGAATAGCCTGCCTCTTCTTCCCAGCGTTCCTGCGGCGTCGCGGGGCCGTTCTTGACGATGAAATCGGCCGCTTTTTTGACGTGGTTTTCCCACGTTGCCTTATCGAACCGCTTCAGCTCATAGGCCATTATTAGCGGATAGGCGACCTCGTCCATCTGCAGCGAACCCCAGAACGGCCGCCCGTCGAGCCACGAATTTTGAGGGAAACTGCCGTCCGGTTTTTGCTGTACCTTAAAGAGAAAATCGAGGGCACGCTCTGCCGCGGGACGGTCGCCGATCGCCATAAATGCCGTAAATACCTGATAAAGATCCCGCGACCAAACGAGATGATAGCCGCCGATGTTCGGCTCGTTCGCGTTCGCCCCGCCGCCCCACGGCACGCTCATCGAGGCAATATTCGCTCCCGGATTCGCCTTGTCCTCATGCGCCTTAAGCTGCATCGCCGCCATGTTGAACTGCGCCTGATACTTCGCATCGACCTTCGGCAGCGTCTTCACATAATCCGCCCAGCCTTTTTCATACTCGGCGAGACATCTTACAAAACCTTTTTCTTCGGACTCATTAGCGATTGCTAAAGCCTCTTTTGTATCTTTTCCGAAACCCAAAACGACGGTAAAATTCTTTGAGCCGCTGAATATCGGTACTTTTGCGACCTGAACAATATTCCCGTTGACCGCTCTTGTATTAAATCCATTTGATAACTTTCCGTCTTTCTTTAGTTCCATCAAACCATCGCTGGTGTCGAGAAAGCCGTTTGATATTTCATCAAGTCCAGTCATTTCCCCGTCAAAAACGATGGCCGAAGCAATTTGTTTGTCTTCAGCCAGTAAAGCTAACGGATAGGATTTATCTGAACCGAAATGTCCGACCATGGTATTTGAAGCAGAGTCACCCATTCCCGAATTCCCGATAGATGGGTCATAGTACAGATAAATTCTAAGTTCCCTATTTCTCGGCTCGAATTTGACGTCGATCAGCACCGAATCGTTCTCCGGATTGGTCACGTACGTCTTCGTTATCTTCCACTCGCCGGACTTCGCCGTATTGATCTGCTGAAAGGTCAGCGAATCCGGCCGGGTTACGCGGATCTGGTGGAAGGCGTCGTCCTGCTCGGTCTCGACCTTTTTTGTTTTTGGATTGACGACGACGAACTGGAGCAAATGCACATTGGCGACCGTTACGTCCGGGTAATAGACCTCGGTCATCACGCCCTGTGCGAGTGTGAACCAGACCTTGCTCTCGGTGGTCGCCGATGTCCCGACGCCCTGCTTCGCGGCGGTCGCCCACTGGGCATCTTTGCCCGGGCCACCCGGAGCGACCGTCTGCCCCGAAACCGCCACGGCGAAGATCACCGCCGCGACCGAGAGAAGGAAACTATTTCGCAAACAGGATATACAGGATAAAAAGGATGCTGATCGAAAGATCCTACTACTGTTGAGCGTTCCAAAAATCATGTCTATCCTATCCATCCTGTAAAACCTCCCCCTTGTCTCCGCGTCTTACTTTCTCTCGAACTTTCCTTCCCGCCATGCGAGTTCGTAGAGCAGTTTTCCCTTTTCGCTGATCTCGAAATCGGTGGTTTCTTCAACGATCTTTTTCGCGAAGACCTTCATCGTCGTGCCGACGCGGGGAAGTTCGTACCAATGCTTTTTGTTATAGTCCGGCACGGCGACGAGCGAGACGTCCTCCCAT
This sequence comes from Acidobacteriota bacterium, assembly GCA_016716435.1. Taxonomy (NCBI): domain Bacteria; kingdom Pseudomonadati; phylum Acidobacteriota; species Acidobacteriota bacterium. Next base: position 982,684 of record JADJWI010000003.1, read on the forward strand.
TTCCCGCCGCGGTACTCGAGGAAATGAAAATCGCTCATCATCTCGGCAAAGGTCGCGACTCCGACCAGATAGGTGCCGTCCGGCTTTTTGAAGATGGCCATCTCGATGCAGCTCTGGGCGCCGTCGCAGCCGCCCTTGAAATAGCCGTTCTTTATGTCTTCGACCTCGGTGAACGTCTTTAGATATTCGGCACGAGCTTTTTTGCAGCCTTTGTCCTTCGCCCGGTCGCAGCCTTCAAGCGTGAAGTATTCGTCCGGAAGAAGGGCAAAGAAATCCATCACCGTCCGCGGGCCGGTTTGGGGCGGATCCGCAGAGGTCGCATCGCCGGCCTCGCCGGTCTTTGCCTCAGCAGCAGGCGTTGCTGCCGGGGCGGCATTGTTCGCCGTCGGTGCGGCGCCCCCGCACGAAAATATCGAGCTAAGGGAGAAGAAAAGCGTTATCGCGAGCTTCATATTGTTGGTTGACTCCTTCGCGATGAATTGTAACCCAAAGGCGTTTCAAACAGGATGCAATTTCAAGACACAAGTTTCGCGTCCCCGCGTCGCCTTGTCCGCGTGCCTAGCTCTTCCGCCGGAAGATCCTGAACCCGTGACCCTCAAGGCTGATGGCCGGGAGTGCAACGGTCCTCTCCGGTGCATTTGGCGTCAACTCTTCAAAGGTGCCGCTCGCTTCAAGTGTCCCCACGAAAGGCGTGCTCGCCATATTTATCGCGACCACGATCTCTTCCGTACCGGTACGGCGGGCGAAGGTTACGATTCGAGCCTCGTCCGAATTCTTCATCCACCGCAACTCACCGCGGCGGAGAGCGTTAGACGACTTTCGCAAAGCGATCATCGCCGGATAAAACTTGACCATATCCGGCCGCCGCTCGGCAAATTGCCAAAAGATCGGCCGCTTTTCAAAGAGTGCCGGAGCACCCGATTCGGTGGTGTCGCCCGCCTCCATTCCGTTATAGATGAGCGGAATTCCATCGAGCGTAAAGACAAGTGCCTGTGCGGCAAGCGCTCCTTTCTCGCCAAAGCGGGCGATCGCTCGACGCTCATCGTGGTTATCAGAGAACCGCATTCGTAGGCTGCCGCGAGGGAACTTCGCCGCCTGGTCTTCCCAAACCTTCCGGAGCTCGTAGGCCGGCATCTGGCCGTGGAGCATCTTGTCGAGCATTGCGTGCATCGCCCACGAGTAGTCGAGGTTAAAGGCGTTGGCCATCAGGTCCGGCGATTCCCACTCGGCGAGCCAGAGCGTATCGGCCTTGACCTTATCGACCTCGGCACGGGCCGTTTCCCAAAAATCGGTCGGGACAAATCCGGCGACGTCGCAGCGAAAGCCGTCAAGGTCATACTCCCGCACCCAGAACTTCAGCATCTCGATCATGTATTTGCGAAGCTCGGGATTGTCGTAGTTCAGGTCCGCGACGTCTGCCCAGTCCGGCACCGGAGCGACGATCTCGCCTTGCGCGTTGCGCGTGTAAAATGCCGGCGTTTTCATCATCACGCTGTCCCACGCCGTGTGGTTGGCGACGATGTCGATGATCACCTTCATCCCGCGGCGGTGCGATTCGGCAACGAGGCGTTTGAGGTCTTCGGGCGTGCCGTAGTCCGGATTGATCGCGTAAAAGTCTTTGACCGAATAGGGCGAGCCGACCGTGCCTTTCCGCTTCGCCTCGCCGATCGGATGGATGGGCATCAGCCAGAGCACATCGACGCCGAGCGTCTTGAGCCGATCGAGGTCACGCGTAATGCCGTTGAAATTCCCATCGGCCGAGTATTGCCGCGGAAATATCTGATAGATCACCGCATCTTTTACCCAGTCCTGCGAAGGCCGAGCATTCTGCTTTGAAAAATCCCTCACCGGCTGCACTTGCGCGAGCGTGAGTGCTGAAAGCAGTACGACTGTGATGAATAGAAACGGTACCCTGTTATGTGTCATGATCTAGCCCCTCTTTACCGAAATTAATTAATAATTAGTAATTACTAATTAGTAATTATCTCGTCATTAGTGCCCACCGCCGGCCGCAACGCCTTCGATCTTCGCCGCTCCGACGTCCTTTACGATGAACACAAGCAGTGCGGCGACGATGAGCGACGCTCCGCCGAGCATTACGGCGTTAAGCGGGTTGTCGCCGAGAAGTGGTTTGTAGATCTGCGGCGTCAGGAAGCTCTGCACTATCTGCGGAATTACGATGAAAAGATTAAAGACGCCCATGTAAACACCCATGCGTGCCGGGTTGATCGCACCGGCCAGGATCACGTAAGGCATTGAAAGGATCGACGCCCAAGCGATGCCGACGCCGGCCATCCCTATGAAAAGAAAATACGGGCCGGTCGCAAAATAGGTAGAGATCAGCCCAAGGCCTCCGAGCAAGAGACAAACAATATGCACGCCTTTTCGGCCGATCCTGTTAGCAAGCGGCGGAATGCCAAAGGCGACGAGAAAACACACAAAGTTATAGACCGCAAAGCAGACGCCGCCCCATTCTGTTCCTTCCTTGAACGCCGCGGATGTCTCATCGGCCGCTCCGAAAACATGGCGGGCGACCGTAATGCCGTAAAACTGCCACATGAATGGCAATGCGAACCAAGTGAAAAATTGCACGACCGCGAGCTGCTTCATCGTCGTCGGCATATCGCCGATGGCGCCCGAGATCTCTTTGAAAATATTGCCGACAATGCTGCCCTCGGCGTTCTTTTTCCGGAAGGCCTCGATGTCTTCCGGCGGTGTTTCATCGGTCGTGAAGACGGTCCAAAGCACCGCACCGAGAAATGCCGCGGCACCGACGATAAAGGCGATCAGCGTCGAGTACGGAATACCGCTTTTCATTATGCCGACGACTCCGGCCCATGTGAGGATGTAAGGCAATGCGTTGGCGAGCGTCGAGCCGATGCCAATGAAAAACGACTGCATCACGAAACCGAGCGTCCGCTGTTCCTCGGCAAGCTTGTCGCCGACGAATGCACGGAAAGGCTCCATCGTGATGTTTATCGAGGCGTCCATCACCCAAAGCAATCCCGCCGCCATCCAAAGCGTGCTCGAGTTCGGCATCAGCACCAGGCAGATGCTGGCAATGATCGCGCCGACGAGGAAGAACGGCCGCCGCCGCCCCAGCCGCGTCCATGTGCGGTCGCTCATCGCGCCAACGATCGGCTGTACCAGCAATCCGGTCAGCGGCCCGGCGAGCCAGAGATACGGTAGATTGGCCGCATCGGCACCGAGGTATGTGTAGATCGGCGACATATTCGCCATCTGCAAGCCCCAACCGAATTGAATGCCGAGAAATCCGAAACTCATGTTCCAGATCTGCCAAAATGTCAGCCGTGGTTTGTTTTCCATAAATTTCTCCAGCCGCTATTTCGTTACGTAAATTCCTGCCGACCGGGCCGGGATCTTTGCTTTGACTTTGCCGTCGTTCACTTTTATATCGGCAAGATTGCCGAGAGCGTCCTTTAGCACCCCGTCAACCGGTATCTGTTTGCTGATGAATGTGATGTCGAAGCTGACCTCGGCCGGTTTGGTGTCGTTGTTAAAGATAACGACGACGGCGGCCTTGTCCGTCAGCCGGGCATAGGCGTATTGCTGCTCTTCATCAAGCAGGTCAAGCGAGCGGCCGCGGCGGAGCGGCTCAAGCTCTTTCCTCAGAGCACCGAGCTTTGCAAGATGATTCCAAACGTCGTTTTCCTCGGCGGTGCGGCCCGCAGCGGTGAAGGCATTTCGCGGGTCGCCCGGAAATCCGCCCGGGAAATCTCGCCGGTTGTCCGGGTCGGCTCCGCCGGGCATCGCGATCTCGTCGCCGTAATAAAGCAGCGGCGTTCCGCGGGAGGTCATTATCAGTGTTTGGGCGAGTTTTAGCCCCGTAGTCGTCGCACCCGGCTCATTCATGAACCGCGGCATATCGTGAAGTCCGAGGAAGGTAACCAAAACGTCCGATCGCGGATAGATCCAGTCGCGGGCAAACATCTGGTGCACTTCGCGGATCGGCTTACCTTGGGCGAAGGCATTTCGGATCGGGTAGAAAAGTCCGAAGTCGTAAAGCGTGTCGATCTCGGGGTCGAGTCCGTCCCAGCCCCTGCGGCCTTTCTGGAAGAACGAAAGCAGAACCGGATCGCTGTCATAAAGTTCGCCGAGGATATTCACTTTCGGAAATTCGCGATGCACGGCCGCTCCCCATTTTGCCCAGAAGCTTCGCGGCACGTGCGGCAGCGTGTCCATCCTAATGGAATCAAAGCCAACCTGGGCGATCCACCAGAGCGAGTTCTGGATAAGGTACTTCTCGACCTCGGGGTTGTTCTGGTTCAGGTCCGGAAGTATGTCGATGAACCAGCCGTCGATATTCCGCCGCTGTGTTTGATAGGTCGCCCGCGGGTTCATCGCCGTCCATTTCTGCCAGTTGTTCGAGTCGTGCTTTTCAAGGGTACCGTTGAACCAGTTCGGTGTCGGCGGGTCGTTTGCCCAGGGGTGATACGGCCCGGTGTGGTTTACGACCTGATCCTGCAAGACCACAAAGCCAGCCAAATGCGCCTTTCGGACAAACTCCTTGAGCTTCGCCATATCGCCGAGATGCTCGTCAACGGCGTAAAAGTCGATCGCTCCGTAACCATGAAATCCGGTCGTCGTCGGCATTTCGGGCGGATAAACCTCGAGCGTGTCCTCGCGGTCGGCGTTATCGTAAACGGGCGTCGTCCAGAGAGCGGTAGCCCCGAGCGACTTGATATACGGAAGCTTATCGATGATGCCCTGCAGGTCGCCGCCGTGATAATGTCGGCCCTTTTTTCGGTCGTAAAGCCCTTTCGACTTCGGCGGGTCGTTGTTGGCCTGGTCACCATCTGCAAAGCGATCGGTGAAGACGAAATAGATGACATCATCGACCGCAAAGCCGTTGTAGTTGCCCAACCGCTGCTGCGGCGTGAAGACCTCGAAAGGAGCCATCGTCGAACCGGCGGATGTAACAATTCGAAGCTGGTAATTTCCCGGCCGAACGGTCTCCGCCAGACGCACGTCGGCAAAAAGATAGTTGCCGTTCGCGCTCGACATGAAGTTACTGGCGGTGATTCCCGCCGTCGCCGATTCGATCCTCGCACCGCCGAGGTTCTTGCCCTTGATAAGAACGCGGACGGGGTTGATCGTGCTCCCGACCCACCAACTCGGCGGATCGATCTTCTCAAAAGCCGGAGCCTGCGCCGCCGCCGCCGCAACCGCGAAAAGAAGGATTAAACCGCAGAGACGCAAAGACGCAGCGAAAAAGAAGCTTTTGTTCCGAATTTCTAACGCATGCGCTCGCTTGATCGCTGCAACTTTTACAAACATGTTCTCTCTCATTCTCCGTGTCTCCGTGTCTAAACCGTCCGTCCGTACGTTTCCGTCAATTCCCGCAGCCGGGCGGTGATCTCGTCGGTCAGCGCGCCGCGTTCGAAGCGCCAGAACCAGTTGCCGGACTCGGAAGCCGGCAGGTTCATCCGCCCTTCGGTCCCGATGCCGAGCAGGTCCTGCACCGGCGTGATCGCCGTGTCCGCAACGCTCGCCCAAACGGCCCGGATAAAGTCCCAATGTATCTCGCTCCCTTCGGTGCAAAGATATTTGAGGCTGTAATCGTGTTCGCGGGTGATGTCCTCCGCGTCGCGGGTCGAGCCCGCACCGGCCTGCGAGAGCCACCAGCCGACGGTCGTGTCGTTGTCGTGTGTGCCGGTATACGCAACGCAGTTTTGCGTGTAGTTGTGCGGAAGGTCGTGGTTCTTCGCATCGCCGCCAAAGGCGAACTGAAGGATCTTCATTCCCGGGAAGCTGTACATGTCCCGAAGCTCTTCGACGTCCGGCGTGATCACACCAAGGTCCTCGGCGATCACCGGCAGGCGGACGAGGCTCTCGCGAAGAGTCTGGAAAAGCTCCTTGCCCGGAACATCGACCCAGCGGCCATTTTCAGCCGTCTTGTCGCTGCCCGGCACTTCCCACGAAGCGGCAAACCCGCGGAAGTGATCGACGCGGACAACGTCGACGGTTCGGAGCGTGAACTCGACCCGAGCGACCCACCATTTGAACCCATCGGCACGCATCTGCTCCCAATCGTAGATCGGGTTGCCCCAGAGCTGGCCTGTCTCGGAAAAATAATCCGGCGGTACACCGGCGACGACCCGTGGGCTGCCGTCCGGGTTCAGCTTAAATTTCGACTGATTGCACCAAACGTCGGCCGAATCGAGTGCGACAAAGATCGGCACATCACCGATGATCTTCACACCATGTTTATTCGCATATTCCTTGAGCAAACCCCACTGGCGAAAGAAAAGAAATTGATAAAACTTCTCGGCCTGTGTCTCGTCAAAAAGTTGCTCGCGGATGGCGGCCATCGCCCCGGGTTCGCGGAGCTTGAGAGGCGTCGGCCATTCGTACCACGGCCTTTGGCTCTGCGAAGTTTTGACCGCTTTGTAGGTCGCGTAGTCTTCCAGCCACCAATCGTTCTCGTGCTGAAACTTTTCGAACTTGCCGCGGATGTCCGTGCTTGTCGTGTGCTGAAAGCCTTCATAGGCGAGCGGGAGCAAGTGCGATTTCCATTCATAGACCGAGCCGAAATCTACGCGATGAGCAGGGAACTCGGGCCGGTCGGCGACCTGCTCGGCCGTAAGGAATTCGTCCTCGACTAGCATCTCCGGCGAGATCAAAAGCGGATTGCCGGCAAATGCCGAAAAGCATTGATACGGCGAATCGCCATACCCGGTCGGCCCAAGCGGCAGGATCTGCCAATACGTCTGCCCGGCGGCCTCAAGAAAATTTACGAAAGAATACGCCTCCGGCCCGAGATCGCCGATGCCGTAATCGCCCGGCAGGCTCGTCGGATGAAGCAATATCCCCGATGCTCTTGGAAATTTCATTAGTTAAAAAACTTGCTTAGCGTCGAGCAAATACCCCGACTGGACTGCAGGCGTCCCCGCCTGAAAATCCGCCCGCGGCCTAAGCTATAGCGCGGGCTTTATCTCATAAACGAAAGCACTTCGCGGAGCCATCGTGATCCGCAGCCGCTTTCCGTCGCTCTTGATTTTTTCACGGTCGCTGATGACCGGTGCAAACTCGACTTCGTGCAAAGCCAGTCTACTGGGAACTGCGTAATCTAGCTCGATTACCTTTTCCTGATCGCCCGAGTTGAAGGCGATCACATTGGTCGCGGTCCAATCAACAAGTTGAACACGCCGCTCAAAAACATAGGCGTCCTTGTCGTAAAAGAGATCGGTAGTCGTTCCGTTCGCCATCGCGATGCTTGCCCGGCGCGCGTTCATCCACTTGCGTGTCCATTCGAACATCCGCTGTTCTTCTGCGGTCCGGCCTTCCCGTGAAAAGGCGCTTCGCTGGTCGCCGCGAAAGCCGCCGGGGAAGTCCTTTCTGTTGTCCGGATCGTGGCCGCCGGTCATCGCGAGCTCATCGCCGTAATAGATCTGCGGGATGCCGCGGACGCTCATCGTGAACGCCATGTGCATCATCGCTCCTTCGAGCGTCGCTCCGGGCGTTGACA